>NC_022041.1:2917500-3265653 GCF_000444995.1 Paracoccus aminophilus JCM 7686
GTCTGGTTGATGATATTCGCGCCGGTTCCGGACGCCTCGACCGGGTCGAGATCCTGGAACTTGCCAAAATAGAGCTGGTTCACAATGTAAGTCGGCATTCCTGATCCGGGCTGAGACACTCTCTGCACAGGACCACATCCGTCTTAATTCCCGGTAAAACCGGGGCCGAAAATGAAAAACGCGCCCCGGAGGGCGCGTTTTGTCGTTCGTATCGAAACGAATCAGCGCTTCGAGAACTGGAACGAACGGCGAGCTTTGGCTTTGCCGTATTTCTTCCGCTCGACGACGCGGCTGTCGCGGGTCAGGAAGCCAGCGGCTTTCAGAGCGGCGCGCAGGGTCGGCTCGTGCAGTTGCAGAGCTTTTGAGATGCCGTGCTTGACCGCACCGGCTTGACCCGAAAGACCGCCGCCGGTCACGGTGGCGTAAACGTCATACTGGCCGACAACGCCTGCAACCTCGAAGGGCTGACGCAGGATCATCTGCAGCACCGGACGCGCGAAATACGCGTCGATGTCTTTGCCGTTGACGACAACTTTGCCGCTGCCCGGTTTCACCCAAACGCGAGCAACAGCGTCTTTACGCTTGCCGGTGGCGTAGGAGCGGCCAAGCGAATCGCGCTGTGCTTCACGCGGAGCCGCGGAAACGGCAGCCGGAGCTGCAGCAACGGCCGATTTCAGTTCGTCGAGAGACTTGAGTTCTTCGGCCATTCTTACGCGCTCCGAGTATTCTTGGCGTTCAGGACTTTGACGTCCAGCACTTCGGGCTGCTGCGCTTCGTGCGGATGCTCGGTGCCAGCGTAAACGCGCAGATGGGTCATCTGCAGCTTGCCCAGCTTGTTGCGCGAGATCATGCGCTCAACAGCTTTGGTCACGACGCGCTCGGGGTGAGCGCCTTCAAGAACCTGACGCGCGGTGCGGAATTTGATCCCGCCCGGGTGGCCGGTGTGCCAGTAGTATTTCTTCTGGTCACGCTTGTCGCCGGTCATCTGCACCTTGTCGGCGTTGATGATGATGACATTGTCGCCCATATCCATGTGCGGCGTGAAGGTCGGCTTGTGCTTGCCGCGCAGGCGGCTGGCGACGATCGTAGCAAGGCGGCCCAGAACAACGCCCTCGGCGTCGATCAGGATCCACTTCTTCTCGATCTCCGCCGGTTTTGCGGTATAGGTTTTCATAAGACTGCCCTTTGGGGGTGTGTGAATTCGAGATGGGGGTATATCGGATATGTCCCCGCTTCGGTCAAGAGCGCAAACCCTCAATTACTCAATCAAAATCATAAGCTTACAAAATAGGTATTTAAATACCTCAGTCTAAGGCACGGTTTTACCCTGGAATCGCGCCAGAACGGCTCTCGCGATGAGGCGGAATCGCATAGGTCATCGAACAGCGCGCCACCGGATCGGGCCTGCCCTCGCTGCGGATCAGCGCATCGCCCACGGCAAGCTGCTTTCCCAGCTTAAGGAGGCGGCACGAGGCCAGCAGATCGCGGCCCGCTTCGGGCTTTCGCATGAAGTCGATCGAGGCATTCGTCGTCACGGCAAGTGCGACCGGTCCGATCCGCGACAGAATGGTCAGATAGATCGCGACATCGGCCAGCCCGAACATCGTCGGCCCCGACACCGTGCCGCCCGGGCGCAAATGCATCTCCTTGACGCGAAGCCGCAGCACCAACTCGGAGTCAGAGACGCTGTCCACATAAAGATCGGGCGCAACCTGCGGAAACTCGGCGGCCAGAAACGTATTCAGCGCCGCTTGATCCATCACGATCTGTATGTGACCTGCCATGACTTGCCCCCCGTTCTCTTTGCGCCAGACTGGGCGAGGAACGGGGCAAAGAGCAAGGCGGCACTTCCGATCTGACGCCACGACAGCTGGCCGCGTCACGCGTAGCCGATCTGATCCCGGCTCAACCGAGCGTGGCAAGCGCGGGGAAGTTTTCCAGCAGCCAATAGGCGAAGGCCGTGAAGGCCCCGGTCAAGAGCGCCAGACCGACCGCGATCAGAAGCACGCCCATGACGCGCTCGATCAGCTTCAGATGCGGCTTGATCCGGTTCATCAGCCCCATGGCGCGGTTGATGAAGATCGCCGACAGCAGGAAAGGAATCCCCAGACCCAAGGCATAGATCGCGAGCAAGGCCACACCGCGCTGCGCCTCGGCACCCGAAGCGGCAAGGGAGAGGATCATGCCAAGCTGCGGGCCGATGCAGGGCGTCCAGCCAAAGGCGAAAGCGAGCCCGAGCACATAGGCGCCAAAGGCCCCGCCCCCCTTGGCATCGACATCGAGACGCGCCTCGCTATCGAGGAACGGAATGCGGATGACATGCAGGAAATGCAGGCCAAGGATGATCACCACCAGGCCCGAGCCGCGCGAAAGCAGGTCCTGATATTGCAGCAAAGCCCGCCCGAAGGCCGAGGCCGCGATGCCCATCAGGATGAAGACCGTCGAGAGGCCCAACACGAAGAACAGCGCCGGCACCACCGCGCTGCGCTCGCCAGTCTTGAGACCGTTCACCCCGATGCCGGTCATATAGGCCAGATAGGGCGGCACGATCGGCAGCACACAAGGCGAGAGGAAAGACAAAAGCCCGGCCAGCAAAGCCACGAAGGCGGCGGGCAGGAAGGCGGCGTCGATAAGTTCAATTCCAAACATGATCAGCACCATAGCCATGAAAAAGGCGCGGGGAAGACCCGCGCCTCTCACTCTTGCGTGGGGTGATCAGTTCGCTGACCACCAACCGCGACGTTTGGGCTGCGCGGGCGTCTCTGCCGCGACAGGCTCGGGCTTGGGTGCCTCGGTTTCGACCGCAGGGGCCGGGGCCGGAGTGACCGCGACCGGAGCAGCAGGCGCGGCGGGTGCCGGAGCCTCTTCGGATGCGCTCGGCGCCGGTTCTTCGGCAGCGACAGCCGCTTCGACCTCTTGCGCGACCGGGGCCGGAGCAAGCTCAGCGGCAGCAGCCGCTGCTGCGGCGCCATCCTCTTGCGCGACCGACTCGGCCTCGCCCGCCGCAATCGCGGCATCGGCGTTCACATTGGCTGAGTCCCCTGCCTCAGCTTCCGCGGAAGCCTCTGCGGCCTCGACCGGCTCGGCCCCTTTGCGGCGGCGCGGGGCGCGGCGGCGCTTGGGTTTTTCCTCGGCAACGGGTTCGGCGGCAGGACCAGCCTCGGCCTCTGCAGTCGGCGCATCGGCAGACGTATCCGAAGCCTCACCCGCATCGGAAGCCTCATCAGCCCCGTCATCCGAGCCCTCTTCCGCGCCTTCGCCTTCATGGGCTTCGGCATGCTCGCCATTGCGGCCATTGCGGCGGCGGCGACGACGGCGGCGTTTGGACTTGCTGCCCGCCTCGCCTTCCCCGTCGCTCTCCTCGGTGCCAGCCACGGCCTGCTCGACCTCGGCTTCGACCTCAACCTCGACATCGGCCTCAAGCTCGTCAGCGGCTTCGGCCTCTTCATCGTCGATCTGCGCCATCAGGCGCGCATCGACCGAGACCACAGCCGAGGTGACTTCCGGCACGAAACGGGTCGCGGTCTTGAATTTCTCCAGCGCGAAATCGGGCGAGATCAGTGTCGGATCGGCCTCGACCCGAACCGACATGCCATAGCGGCTTTCGATCCCGGCGATATGTTCGCGCTTGGCGTTCATCAGGAAGTTCGCAACCGCGATCGGCGCTTTCACCAGAACCTCGCGGCTCCGCTTGCGCGTGCCCTCCTCCTCGATCGCGCGCAGGATGGTCAGCGCGAGGCTGTCATCCGAGCGGATCAGGCCGGTGCCGTGGCAATGCGCGCAAGGCTGGGTCGTGGATTCGAGCATCCCCGGACGCAGGCGCTGGCGCGACATTTCCAACAGGCCAAAGCCCGAAATGCGGCCAACCTGAATGCGGGCGCGGTCGGTCTTGAGACGATCCTTGAAGCGCTTCTCGACCGAGGCATTGTTCTTGCGCTCTTCCATGTCGATGAAGTCGACGACGATCAGACCGGCCAAGTCGCGCAGACGCAGCTGGCGCGCGATCTCGTCAGCGGCCTCGCAGTTGGTCTTGTAAGCGGTGTCCTCGATCGAGCCCTCTTTGGTCGCGCGACCCGAGTTCACGTCGATGGCGACCAGAGCTTCGGTCACGCCGATGACGATGTAACCGCCCGATTTCAGCTGAACCACCGGGTTGAACATGCCCGAGAGATAGCTCTCGACCTGGAAGCGCGAGAACAGCGGCATCGCATCGCCGTAATGTTTCACGTTCTTGGCGTGGGACGGCATGATCATTTTCATGAAGTCCTTGGCGGTGCGGTAGCCGCGCTCGCCCTCGACCAGAACCTCGTCGATCTCTTTCGAGTAGATGTCGCGGATCGTGCGCTTGATCAGATCGCCTTCTTCATAGACCGGCGCGGGCGCGACCGATTTGAAGGTCAGTTCGCGGATCTGTTCCCACAGGCGCATGAGATATTCATAATCGCGCTTGATCTCGGTGCGGGTGCGCTGGCTGCCTGCGGTGCGGATGATCAGACCCGCGCCCTGCGGCACTTCCAGTTCCGAGGCGATTTCTTTGAGCTTCTTGCGATCGACCGCATTGGTGATCTTGCGGCTGATACCGCCGCCGCGTGCCGTGTTCGGCATGAGCACGCAATAGCGACCCGCGAGCGAGAGATAGGTGGTCAGCGCCGCACCCTTGTTGCCGCGCTCTTCCTTGACGACCTGGACCAGCATGATCTGCCGGACCTTGATCACTTCCTGGATCTTGTAGCGGCGCTGGCGCGGCTTTTTGTGGTGATGGTGGATCTCTTCCGAGACATCTTCCTCGGCGATGGATTCGATGCCGTCCTCGGCCTCACCCGTATCCGCATCGCCATCCTCAGCCGAATCGGCCTCGTCGCTTTCCGCGCCGGTTTCGCCTGCCCCGATTTCGGTAATGGTGCCGACGGATTCGATCACTTCAACAAGGTGACCCTCGTCATCGGCGGCGGAATCCGCAACCTCCATGCCCGGGATCTCGTCCGAATGAACGGTTTCATCGGCCGCGACGCGCTCGGGCTTGGGACCACGGCGACGACGCGAGCGACGCTCGCCCTGTTCTTCGGCTTCGGCGGCGGCGGCGGCAGCGCGCTCTTCCTCGATCAGCGCCTGACGGTCGGCGACCGGGATCTGGTAATAATCGGGGTGGATTTCCGCGAAGGCGAGGAAACCATGGCGGTTTCCGCCGTAATCCACGAAAGCCGCCTGCAGCGAGGGTTCGACCCGCGTGACCTTGGCGAGATAGATATTCCCGGCAAGTTGGCGTTTGTTTACGGTCTCGAAGTCAAATTCTTCAACCCGGGTTCCGTCGACCACGACAACCCGAGTTTCCTCGGGATGCGTGGCATCGATCAGCATTTTCTTTGACATGTATCCGATTTCCGCGCAGCCGACCGGCCCCACGCCTTGGCGGGGACGGGCAGAGACTGCGGCATAGCTGGAACGCGTCCGGAGCGCAGCAAACGACAAAAGCGGCGGCCGCGTCATCGCGCGTCCTCCGGCTTGATGCTCGTTTCAATGCGCGATCCATCGCGTCTGTTTACCTTTATGGGCCCGTTCCGAAAGGCGGTCGGGGCAGCGAGAACGTGTCCAGAGGCCCCGCAGGGCATGGGCTCTGATTTTCCGCGCATGGCGCCGCCTGTCCTTTGTGGTCACAGGCCAGCGCGCGCGCTGCGAAACTGATCTGGGGTCGGCTCTCCGTTCGAGAGA
Source organism: Paracoccus aminophilus JCM 7686 (assembly GCF_000444995.1). Classification (NCBI taxonomy): domain Bacteria; kingdom Pseudomonadati; phylum Pseudomonadota; class Alphaproteobacteria; order Rhodobacterales; family Paracoccaceae; genus Paracoccus; species Paracoccus aminophilus. Next base: position 2,923,210 of record NC_022041.1, read on the forward strand.
GCCCCCGCAGTTTTTTAGAATAAAGGGGAATGGGCGGCTGTTACAATGGGATATTTGCAAAGCCTTGTTCGCAAGCCGCCCGAAGATGGCAATCTTTTCGCCACAGCCCCCGCAAAAGCAAGGCGGGCACGGCACTTCTGCCCTGCCCGCCCAAACCACGCTGACATCTGCGCTCAGAGATAATCTGACCGGCTCAGCCCGTATTTTGCCATTTTCTCGTTCAAGGTGCGGCGCGGCAGGCAAAGTTCGTCCATCACCGCCGCGATCGAGCCCTTGTGGCGCCGCATGGTATTGTCGATCAGCATTTTCTCGAAACTTTCGACATATTCCTTGAGCGGCTTGCCCTCGGTCGTCGTCGCCTCCTGGCTTTCATCACCATCCGCGAGCAGCAGCGAGGTGATTGAGCCGGTGCCACGGCGGTTTTGCAAAACCGCGCGCTCGGCGACGTTGATCAGCTGACGGACGTTGCCGGGCCAGGGCGCTTGCAGAAGCTGGGCGGCTTCCTGAGCGGTCACCTGAGGCGGTTCGCAACCATATTCATCAGCGAATTGCTCGGTCATGCGGGTAAAGAGCGCAAGGATATCCTCGCCGCGCGACCGCAGGGGCGGCAGCGTGATCTTCAGCGCCGAGAGGCGGTAGAACAGGTCCGGACGCAGCGAATCCTCGGCCTTACGGCCCTCGGCGCGCGCATTCGAGATTGCGATGATCCGGGTTTCTGCCGGGATACCCTGCTCGGCGATAAAGGCCAGCAGGCGCGCCTGAAGCTGTTCGGACAGCATTTCGATATCTTCAAGGCACAGCGTACCGCCGCGCGCTTCCTCGACCGCAGGCAGACCGCTTTCGACCGGCCCGAAAAGCTTCGCGGTCAGGTTCTCGTCCGTATAGGCGGCGCAGGAAATCGGCACGAATTTCTTGGTCGCGCGCGGGCCCACGGCATGAAGCGCATGGGCAACCAGCGTCTTGCCGGTGCCGGTTTCGCCGTCGATCAGAACGTGGCCATCGGCTTGGCCGAGATCAAGGATATCCTCGCGCAGCCGCTCCATCACCGGGCTTGCACCGACTAGCTTCGACATCACCTGCTGACCTTCGGACAGGTCGCGGCGCAAAGCGCGGTTGTCGAGCGTCATGCGCCGCGCCTGAGTCGCACGCTTGGCCAGCTCGGTCAGCCGGTCGGGGTTGAAGGGCTTTTCCATGAAATCCATGGCGCCCAGCCGCATTGCCTCGACCGCCATCGGCACGTCGCCATGCCCGGTAATCATAATCACCGGCAGGCCGGAATCGACGCCCATCAGCTTTTTCAGGAATTGCATCCCGTCCATACCCGGCATCCGGATATCTGAAATCACCACGCCCGGCCAATCGGCACCGATCACCTTCAGCGCCTCTTCGGCGCTGGGGTAAGCTTCAGTTTCAAAGCCCGAAAGCACCAGCCATTGACTGATCGATTCGCGCATATCCGGTTCATCATCAACGACCGCAATCTTCATCGTGCGCCTCATCGCTCTGTCACCTTTCACAATCATGACTCACTCGGCGGCCACAGGCTTACGAGCTTCGCTTCCGGGTTGGTGCAAGGGCAGCTCCATTTCGAAGACCGCGCCCGAGCCACCATCCCCCGACAGGTTATGGGCAGTCAGCCTGCCCCCAAAATCCGACACGATGCCAGAAGAAATCGCGAGCCCGAGCCCTGTGCCCTCGCCCGGTTTCTTCGTCGTGAAGAAAGGTTCAAACAGTTTCTCAAGATCGGATACACCCGGACCGTTGTCGCGAACGGACAAATAGGCGTGAGCGCCCGAGTTGACTTCGATCTCGATCATCGGCTCTTTCACCGATTTGATAGCGTCGATCGCATTGCGCAAGAGGTTGATGATCACCTGCTCAAGCCGAATGCGGTCGCAATAGACCATCACCGGATAGCGCGGCAGATTGCGCGACAGCCGAATGGTGCGCGAGCGCAGTTGCGGCTCCATCATCGCGAGCGCGCTGGACAAGGCGGCGCGCAGATCGACGGGTTCGAAAGCCTCGCCGCCCTTGCGGGCATAGGATTTGAGCTGGCGCGTGATCGATCCCATGCGCTCGATCAGATCGTCGATGCGCTGGAAACTCGACATCGCCTCTTCGCTGCGCCCGCGTTGCAGCAGGACGCGCGCGCCGGCGAGATAGGTCTTCATCGCGGCCAGAGGTTGGTTCAGCTCATGGCTGACGCCCGCCGACATTTCGCCAAGTGCCGCGAGTTTCGAGCTTTGCTGGACGGTTTGCTCGGCGACGCGCAGCTCTTTTTGCATCCTCTCGCGCTCGGCGATCTCCAGCGTCAGGCGCTGGTTCAGCGCGCGCAGGTCGGCCGATTCGCGCATATAGGCGCGGCTTTCGACGCGCGCGCGGCGCGACATCAGGAAGAAAAGCCCCGCGAGCAGGATGGCAAAGCCCATGATTTCCAGCGCCAGAACCGCATTCACGCGCTCGCGCACCGAATCGTAGGTGGTGAAGGAAATCATCTTCCAGCCGCGGAAGGGAATGCGGGTTTCCGACTGCATCACCGCCTTGCCCGCGACATAAGCATCGGGCGGCACGGCGGTCCAATCGGCGGTCACCTGAAAGGCCCGAGCAATCGCCGAGGGCGCCGAGCGGACCTCTAAAGCCTCGGGCAGCGTCAGGCCGCGCCAGCGCGGCTCGGTCGCCAGAATGATCGTGCCATTGCTGTCGGTGACCGCGACCGCATCCGAAATCCCGGCCCAGCTGCGCACGATCCGCGACAGATCCGCGCCAACCACGATCACGCCGACGGTGCGCCCTTCCGCGACCATGGCGCGCGAATAGGCGAATTCAAAACCGCCGCGTTTCGAGGGAGATACCGTGAAAACCGTATCGCGTGAGCGCAAGGGCTCGACATAAAACGGCTCTTGGACGTAATTCGCGCCAAGCAGATTGCGGTCGGTCGCCCCGACCGTGCGCCCCGAGGCATCGAGCAGCGTGATCGAAGCCGCGCCGATTTCCTTTTGCGCCGTAATCAGCCGCGCCGAGGTGGTCGAGAAGTCGCCGCTGCGCAGCGCGGAAATCAGCGCAGGATCGCGGGCCAGAAGCAGCGGCACCACGGCGGTGCGCTGCAATTCCGACAGAAGGTTGCCGCTGTAAAGCGCCGAGCGCAGCTCGGTCCGCACCTTGGTGTTTTCCGAAAAACGGGCGGTCAGCCAGGCATTGGTGAACCAGATCGTGACCGCGCCGACGATGAGCAGCAAAAGCACGGCGCCGCGAAAGCTCCACCGGCTGATCGTGGCCATTTTCTCGGATCGAGAAACCTGCTCCGGTCCGTTTGCTCCCGAGGGCCGGGGCGCCCGTTCGGTGCCCCTCCCGGGTCTGGACGTCGCGCTTTGTCCCGCCTCAGGCAGCGACAAGCCCTCCAACCAGTGCCGCGAAGAGCCGCGCGCCATCCGTATTGCCATGCTCGGCTTCCGCCGCGCGCTCGGGGTGGGGCATCATGCCCAGAACCCGGCGGTTCTCTGACAGAACCCCGGCAATATCGGCGACCGAACCGTTGATGGCCGGCGCATAGGTGAAGGCGATGCGGTCCTGGTCCTTCAGCTGGGCCAGACCCTCGGCGTCAATCTGGAAATTGCCGTCGTGATGGGCGACCGGCAGGCGGATCTCCTGCCCCTTGGCATAGCCCGAGGTGAAATCGCTGGCCGAGGTCTCGACGCGCAGCCCAACCTCGCGGCAGATAAACTTGAGCCCGGCATTGCGCATCAGCGCGCCCGGCAGAAGGTTCAGCTCGGTCAGAACCTGAAAGCCGTTACAGATGCCGATGACATAGCCGCCCCGCGCGGCGTGTTCGCGCACTGCTTTGGCGATCGGCGAATGGGCGGCAATCGCGCCGCAGCGCAGATAATCGCCGAAGCTGAAGCCACCCGGCACAGCGACCAGATCGGTCCCGGCGGGCAGGCTGTCGTCCTTGTGCCAGACCTTCGTGACCTCGGCCCCGGCGCGGGTCAGCGCCACGGCAAGGTCGCGGTCGCAGTTCGAGCCGGGAAAGGTGATGACGGCAGCTTTCATTTCGGGACTCCGCTGAATTTCACCTCCCTTTAGCGCCGTTTGCTGCTTTCTGCAAAGGTGAAAGGCGGTCACGACAGCGTCACAGCCGTTCCACAACCCGCAAGCGAGCCTGCCGGAATGCAAAATGGCCGGGACATCTCCCGGCCATTTCAGATCAAATCGCAATGCGCGGCGGATCAGCCCTGCAGAGCTTTGTTGAGATATTGGTCGACCTTTTCGAGATAGCCCATCGTGGTCAGCCATTTCTGATCCGGCCCGACCAGAAGCGCGAGGTCTTTGGTCATATGGCCGTCTTCCACCGCCTGCACGGTCACACGCTCCAGCGTCTTGGCGAAGTTCAGAAGCGCGGTGTTGTTGTCGAGTTTCGCGCGATGCTTGAGGCCGCCGGTCCAGGCAAAGATCGAGGCGATCGAGTTCGTTGAGGTCTGCTTGCCCTTCTGATGCTCGCGGTAGTGGCGCGTCACCGTGCCGTGGGCGGCCTCGGATTCGACGACCTTTCCATCGGGGGTCATCAGGACCGAGGTCATCAGGCCAAGCGAGCCGAAGCCCTGCGCCACGATATCGGACTGAACGTCGCCGTCGTAGTTCTTGCAGGCCCAGACATAGCCGCCCGACCATTTCAGCGCCGAGGCGACCATATCGTCGATCAGGCGGTGCTCGTAGAAGATACCGGCCTTCTTGAACTCTTCTTCGAATTCAGCGGCATAGATCTCGGCGAAGATGTCCTTGAAGCGGCCGTCATAGGCTTTCAGGATGGTGTTCTTGGTCGAGAGATAGACCGGATAGCCGCGCTGCAGACCATAGTTCAGCGAAGCGCGCGCAAAGTCGCGGATCGATTCGTCGAGGTTGTACATCGCCATGGCGACGCCCGAACCCGGCGCCTGATAGACTTCGTGCTCGATGGTCTCGCCGTCATCGCCGACGAATTTGATCGAGAGCGTGCCTTTGCCCGGGAAGCGGAAATCGGTGGCTTTGTATTGGTCGCCGAAGGCATGGCGGCCGACGACGATCGGCTTCGTCCAATGCGGCACCAGACGCGGCACGTTCGAGCAGATGATCGGCTCGCGGAAGATCACGCCGCCCAGAATGTTGCGGATCGTGCCGTTGGGCGATTTCCACATTTTCTTGAGGCCGAATTCCTCGACGCGGGCTTCATCCGGGGTGATGGTCGCGCATTTAACGCCAACGCCATATTGCTTGATCGCATTGGCCGCATCGACCGTGACTTGGTCATTGGTCGCGTCGCGGTGCTCGATGCCCAGATCGTAATATTTCAGATCGACGTCGAGATAGGGCAGGATCAGCTTTTGCTTGATGAAATCCCAGATGATCCGGGTCATTTCGTCGCCGTCGAGTTCGACGACAGGATTGGCTACCTTGATCTTCGACATGGTGCTCCCTCGGGAATGGAATGCGGTTGTTGGCCCTATAGCGAGAATTCGCGGGAATGGAAAGGGATGTATGCGATTGCATACCGTCTTTTAGCCTAGCCCCGGCGCTCCGCGATCTCTGCCAGGATCGGCACGGCCTTTTCGCGCAGAAAGGCCCAAAGCGCGGGCGCGCCGCGTTCGATCTTGACCGCGACCCGCTGGTAAAGCTGGTCATAGGTCACATCATATTCGACCCAGGTGCCGCCGCCGCAGGCGATGTTCAGCGCGACCGGCTGGGCGCGGTCGAGCGCCTTGCCAAAGATCGCATCCGGCGTCTCGGCCGCCTCGAACTCGTCCCAAAGCGCGCGGAATTCGGCCCCCTGCGCATCGGGCAAAAGCCCATAGATGCGATCTGCGGCGCGGCGCTCTTTGCCGACCTGCTCGTCCGAGGCATGTGCGGTCCCGCCCTGCGAATGAAGCGGCACATCGCCGGTGTCGATCTCGATGATGTCATGGAGGATCAACATTTTGATGACACGCGCGACCGACACGCCCGGGCCCGCAAGACCGCCGAGGATCAGCGCGTAAAGCGCTAAGTGCCAGCTGTGCTCAGCGGTGTTCTCGCGCCGCGAGCCGTCACAGAGGATCCCCGCGCGCAGCACGGTCTTCAGCCGGTCGGCATTGGCGAGAAAGGCCAGTCGGCGGGCGAAATCGCCCTCTGGCATGGGCTGGCCGTCCAGAAGCGCGCGGAAATGGACGGCGGCCTCGGGCCATTCCGTCGCAAACCGCGCCACGCGGCCCGTCGCCAGATTGTCGCGCACGATCTTGACATGGTCCGGGCGCGGCTCGGGCGATTGCAGCACTTGAAAGAGCGGCTGGATGTGGTCCATGCGCTTGGCAAAGCGCGCCTCGGGGGTCTCGGCCGCCTCGAATTCGCGCCAGAGCGCCAGATAATCCGCGCCATCGGGCAAAAGCCCGAAAAGCCGGACGGCTGCGGCATCCTCGGCGCAGGCCACCGCTTCAAGGTCATGGGGAAGGTGGATCGGATGATCGCCGCAATCGATCTCGACCAGATCATGGAGCAAGATCATCGCCAGCACCCGGTCGAGATCCAGACCCGGCTCGGCAAAGACCATCGCATAAAGCGCGACATGCCAGCTGTGCTCGGCCGAATTTTCGAGCCGGGAATTGTCCATCAGCACATTCGCCCGCTCGACCCCCTTGAGCCGGTCGGCTTCGGTCAGAAAGGCGAAAAGCGGGCTGATGTCGGTCATAGGTCTCGGTTTCTCGCGGCCTGACGGGAGGTGTTCAGGCGGAAGGTCAGCATGGTCGCCAGAGCGGCGGGCCAGATATAAAGCCAGAGCGGCTCAAGCCGTTGCGGCTCGACGGGGCAGCTTTGCGGGATCTGGAGGCCCAGATGGATGAGCACCGCCGCCATCCAGACAATCGCCGCCGCGACCGCGAGCCAAACCCGGCGCGCGGGCACAAACAGCGCAATCGCCATCACCGGCAGAAAGATCAGAGAGGCGAGAATATGATCGCCCGCCGACAGGCCGGGAAGCAGATGGCGCCATTCATTCAGCGTCGCGGGCAGCTCGCCGCCGCCCGATCCGCTGCAAAAATAAAGCCTGAGCCGCGCCATCTGGTAAAGCACCAGCGCGGCGAAGCCGGGAACGAGCGCGCTGGCCAGCCAGAGCGCTCGAACGGCATTCAGGATCACCGGCTCGACTCGGTCAGACGGCGACGGACGTAGCTTTGGACATTGTCGATCATCGGCTTCATATGGGCCTCGTCGTCGCGGAAGAAGTGATCTGCGCCTTCGATTTCCTCATGGGTGATCGTGATGCCCTTTTGCTCGCGCAGCTTGCTGACGAGCGAATTCGTGTCCTTGGGCGGCGCCACGCGGTCGGCGGTGCCATTGATGATCAGCCCCGAGGCCGGGCACGGCGCGAGGAAGCTGAAGTCATACATATTCGCCGGCGGCGCAACCGAGACGAAGCCCGTGATCTCGGGGCGGCGCATCAGAAGCTGCATCCCGATCCAGGCGCCGAAGGAAAAGCCCGCGACCCAGCAATGCTTGGAATTCGGGTTCATCGCTTGCAGGTAATCGAGCGCCGAGGCGGCATCCGACAGCTCGCCAATGCCCTGATCGAACTCGCCCTGGCTGCGGCCAACGCCACGGAAGTTGAAACGCAGGACGGTGAAGCCCATTTTGTGGAACGCGTAATGCAGGTTGTAGACGACACGATTGTTCATCGTGCCCCCGAACTGCGGATGGGGGTGCAGAACGATCGCGATCGGGGCATCGCGCTGGACTTGGGGGTGGTAACGCCCCTCGAGACGACCTTCGGGACCGGGGAAAATGAGTTCGGGCATGGTCTTCCTTCAAGTTTCGGGTTTCTTGACGCTCTGGCGGGCGGGCTTTAGACCAGTATGTGGAAAGCCCGCGCAGGAATGACAAGAATTAGCAAGGTCGCTTCGGCGGATTAGCCCGAAGGGGCTTGCCGCGTCAATGCGCTCAGCCATTCAGCCCAATGAGGATATGAGATGAAACTGTCAACGAAAGGGCGCTACGCAATCATCGCGCTCGTGGATCTCGCAATCGCGAAGTCGGATGATCTGACCTCGCTGGCCGAGATTTCCCAACGGCAAGACATCTCGCTGCCCTATCTCGAACAGCTTTTCGTGCGCCTGCGCCGCGCCGGTCTGGTCGAATCGGTGCGCGGTCCGGGCGGCGGCTACCGTCTGGCGAAGGCACCCGAGACGATCCGCGTGGCCGAGATCCTCGAAGCGGTCGATGAAACCGTCAGCGCCATGCATGTCGGTGCAGGCGCGACGGGCGGCGTGTCGGGCTCGCGCGCACAGACCTTGTCGAACCGGCTGTGGGAAAGCCTTTCGGCGCATGTCTATGTCTTCCTGCACAATGCCACTTTGGCCGATGTCGCGAAGAACACGCTGCTGCCCTGCCCGGCCTTGCCGAAGCTCTTCCAGGTCGTGGACGAGTAATCAGCCCATTTCCAGCGCCAGCCGCAGCGCGCCGTCCAGAGGATTGCCGCGCGCGGGGCGCTGGTCCCAACGCCCGAAAAGCCGGTCGGCAAAGATCGGGCCAAGCCCGCCGGTGAAGGTCACGGGCAGTCCCTTTTCCGTCTGAAGCCGGTCAATCGCCGCCACGACATGGGTGGTCGCGGCCTCGAGCACGGCCTCGGCAGCGGGGTCGGCGGCATGTTCGAGAAGCTGGCGCGCCTCGCGGGCGAAATCGGCGCCGGTCGCGGTGCGGGCAAAGGCCACGATGGCTTGCGCGCCGCCGAACCGCTCGAGCGTCAGATCGTTCAGCGCGGTTTTCGGCGCCAGCCCATCGACCGAGCGCAAGACCTCGGCCAGAAAGAGCTTGCCGATCCAGGCCCCGCTGGCCTCGTCGCCCAAAATCGGGCCCCAGCCGCCGATCGAGGTGACCTCGCCGCCGATCTGGCGCGAGAAGACCGAGCCCGTGCCGATCGCCACGACGATACCATCCGCCGCGCCCAAAGCGCCCGCAACCGCCGTCACCGCATCATGGACAACCCGCACCCGGCCAAAGGGCAGCATCGGCCCCAGCCAGTTGCGCGCGCCCGAGATATTCGCGCCCGCAAGCCCAAGACAGGCCGTGACCTCGGCCGGATCGCGCCCGGCCAAAGCCTGCTCCGCCGTGGCCATGATCGCGGCCAGCGCACCCTCGCGGTCGGACATGATATTGGCAGGCCCGCCCTCGCCACGGCCCAGAACCCGGCCCTCGGCATCGGCCAGCACCGCGCGACATCCCGTGCCGCCTCCGTCCAGTCCCAGAAAGAAAGCCATCTATATCACTCCCTTGCTCAGCCCGCCCTTGACGAGATCATAGGCCGACTGCAATCCTTTTCATCAGCTAACAGCGCGCCAGAAAGGCCGCAACAGGGAGAAGAGAAGATGAAGGTCCGCAGACTGACGGCCTGCCTTCTGGCAGCCAGCGCATTGACGGCCCCCGCATTCGCGGAGGATGTCACCCTCAGCATCGAATCCTGGCGCAATGACGATCTGCCGATCTGGCAGGAAAAGATCATCCCGGCTTTCGAGGCCGCGCATCCCGGCATCAAGCTGACCTTCAACCCCTCGGCTCCGGCGGAATATAACGCGGTGCTGAACTCGAAACTCGACGGCGGCTCGGCGGGCGATCTCATCACCTGCCGCCCCTTCGACGCCTCGCTGCAACTGTTCCAGAAAGGCCAGCTCGCCGATCTGTCCGAGCTCAAGGGCATGGCGAATTTCTCGGATGTGGCGAAATCGGGCTGGTCCACCGATGACGGCAAGCAGACCTTCTGCGTGCCGATGGCGTCGGTGATCCATGGCTTCATTTACAACAAACAAGCCTTCGAGGAGCTCGGGCTGACGCCGCCGAAAACCGTCGATGAGTTCTTCGCGGTTCTCGATAAGGTCAAGGAAAGCGGCAAATATATCCCGATGGCGATGGGCACCTCGGACCAGTGGGAAGCCGCGACGATGGGCTATCAGAACATCGGCCCGAACTATTGGCATGGCGAGGACGGCCGCAAGGCGCTGATTGCGGGCAAGGCGAAGCTGACCGATCCGGAATTCGTCGCGCCGCTTGAACAGCTCGCGAAATGGAAGCCCTATCTCGGCGACGGCTTCGAGGCCCAGACCTATCCCGACAGCCAGAACCTCTTCACCCTTGGCCGCGCCGCGATCTATCCGGCGGGCTCGTGGGAGATCGGCCCCTTCACGCCCCAGATCGGCGGCGCGTTCGAAATGGGAGCCTTCCCGCCGCCGGTCCCGAAAGAGGGCGACAAATGCTATATCTCGGATCACACCGATATCGGCATCGGCTTGAATGCCGCGAGCAAACATGCCGAGCAGGCCAAGGTCTTCCTCGATTGGGTCGCCTCGCCTGAATTCGCCGAGCTTTACGCCAATGCGCTGCCGGGCTTCTTCCCGCTGTCGAATGGCGAGGTGAAGCTTGAAAACCCGCTGGCGCAGGACTTCATCGGCTGGCGCAAGAACTGTGAATCGACGATCCGGTCGTCCTATCAGATCCTGTCGCGCGGCACGCCGAACCTTGAAAACGACATGTGGGCGGTTTCGGCAGGGGTGATCAACGGCACGATCACACCGGCAGATGGGGCCAAGAAGCTGCAAGACGGCCTCGACAGCTGGTATAAGCCCGCGAATTAAGGACAAGGCCCCCGGTTCACGCCGGGGGCCGTTTCAGATGTTCAAGCGCCCCCATATCCTCGTCTTTCTGGCACCGGCGGTCATCGTCTATACTTTGGTGATGATCCTGCCCCTGTTCGGCACGCTGCAACTCTCGCTTTTCCGCGGCGAGGCTTTTGCGGGGCTGGATAACTTCCGCACGCTGTTCGGCGATCCCCGCTGGAGCGCGTCCTTCTGGAACGCGCTTGGCAACAACCTGTGGTTCTTCGTGGTCCATATGATCGTGCAGAACCCGATCGGCATTGCTCTGGCCGCGCTTTTGTCCTCGAACCGGCTGCGCGGCGCGGCCTTTTACCGGACCGCGATCTTCGTGCCGACGGTGCTGTCTTTCGTCATCGTGGGCTTTGTCTGGAAGCTGATCCTCTCGCCGATCTGGGGGATTGCGCCGGGAATGCTCGATGCGGTCGGGCTGAAATCGCTCTTCCAGCCCTGGCTCGGCAAAGAGGCCTATGCGCTGACCACGCTGGCGCTGATCTCGGTCTGGCAATTCGTCGGCATCCCGATGATGCTGATCTATGCCGCGATGATCTCGATCCCCGAGGAGGTCATAGAGGCCGCCGAGATGGACGGCGTCACCGGCTGGTCGCAGTTCTGGAAGGTGAAACTGCCGCTGATCCTGCCCGCGATCGGGATTATCTCGATCCTGACATTCGTCGGCAATTTCAATGCCTTTGACCTGATCTACGTCAGTCAAGGCGCGCTGGCCGGACCGAATTCCGCGACCGATATTCTGGGCACCTTCATGTTCCGCACCTTCTTCGGCTTCCAGCTGCAACTGGGCGATCCGAATATGGGCGCGACGATTGCCAGCGTGATGTTTGCGATCATTCTGGTGGGCGTGAGCCTTTATCTCTTCCTCGTCCACCGCCGGTTGCGGAGGTATCAGTTCTGATGCGCGCGAGAACCTTTGGCGCGCATGTCGCGCTGATCATCTACACGCTGATTGCCCTCTTCCCGGTCTGGGTCATCGTCATCAACAGCTTCAAGAACCGGCAGGCGATCTTTCGCGAGCCGCTCGCTTTGCCCGACAAGGAGAGCTTCAGCCTGATCGGTTATCAGACGGTGATGCAGCAGGGCGATTTCCTGCTCTATTTCCAGAACTCGCTGATCGTGACCGTGGCCTCGCTGACCTGCGTGCTGCTGTTCGGGGCCATGGCGGCCTTCGCGCTCTCGGAATACCGCTTTCGCGGCAATACGCTGATGGGGCTTTATCTGGCGCTTGGGATCATGATCCCAATCCGGCTCGGCACAGTCGCGATCTTGCAAGGCATGGTCGCGGCGGGGCTGAACAATACGCTGCTGGCGCTGATCCTTGTCTATACCGCGCAGGGCCTGCCGCTCGCGATCTTCATCCTGTCGGAATTCATGTCCGGGATTTCGAGCGACCTGAAATCGGCGGGACGAATGGACGGGCTCTCGGAATATTCGATCTTCTTCCGGCTGGTCCTGCCGCTGATCCGCCCGGCTTTGGCCACCGTCGCCGTCTTTACCATGATTCCGATCTGGAACGATCTGTGGTTCCCGCTGATCTTGTCGCCGGCGGAATCGGTCAAGACGATCACCCTTGGCACGCAGGTTTTCCTCGGCCAATTCGTCACCAACTGGAATGCGGTTCTGGCGGCGCTGACCCTCGCGATCCTGCCGGTTCTGGTGCTTTACCTCATCTTCTCGCGGCAATTGATCCGCGGCATCACCTCGGGAGCAGTGAAATGAAGGTTCTGGTCGCAGGCCTTGGCAATATGGGCAAAAGCCATGCCCTCGCCTGGCTGAAAATCCCCGGCGCCGAGATCGTCGGGCTGGTGAACCGCTCGGAGGTCGATCTGCCCGCAGAGCTGCGCGGCATTCCCCTGTTCGCCGATTTCCACGAGGCCTTGGAGGTGACCGCCCCCGATGTCGCGGTCATCGCCACCTATTCCGACAGCCATGCGGAATATGCGATTGCCGCTTTGCAATCGGGCGCCGATGTCTTTGTCGAAAAGCCCCTGGCAACCACGGTCGCGGATGCCGAGCGTGTGGTGCGCGTGGCCGAGGAAACCGGGCGCAAGCTGGTTGTGGGCTATATCCTGCGCCACCATCCAAGCTGGCAGCGCCTGATCGCGGAATCGCGTGCGCTTGGCGGGCCCTATGTCTTCCGGCTGAACCTCAACCAGCAGTCGAAAGGCCCGACCTGGGAGGTCCATAAGCAGTTGATGAAAACGACGCCGCCAATCGTCGATTGCGGCGTCCATTACGTCGATGTCATGTGCCAGATCACCGATGCCGCCCCGGTCGAGGTGCGCGGCATGGGCGTGCGGCTTTCCGATGAAATCGCGCCTGAGATGTATAATTACGGCCATTTTCAGGTGCTGTTCGAGGACGGCTCGGTCGGCTGGTATGAGGCGGGCTGGGGGCCGATGATGTCGGATACCGCCTTTTTCGTCAAAGACGTGGTCAGCCCGAAAGGCGCGGTCTCGATCCGCATGTCGGAAGAGGCGCGCTCGGACGATATCGACACCCATACCCAGACCTCAAAGATCCGGCTTCATCGCGTTGGCGAGGCGGATCAGGATCTCTCCATGCAAGGCGAGCCCGGCCATCAGGAGCTGTGCGATGCCGAGGCCGCTTTCATGGCCGAGGCCATCGCCACCGACCGCGATCTCAGCCGCCATGCCGCGGATGCGGTCGCCTCGCTGGCGGTCTGCCTTGCCGCGGATCACTCCATTCGCACGGGCCAGCCGGTCCGACTGAAAGGCCAAGATGCACACGCTTGAACTGAGAAATCTGCGCAAGACCTTCGGCTCGGTCGAGGTCATCCCCGGCGCCTCGCTCTCGGTGGAGCCGGGCGAATTCTGCGTCTTTGTCGGCCCCTCGGGCTGCGGGAAATCGACGCTTCTGCGGATGATTGCGGGGCTGGAGCCTTCGGATTCGGGCGATATCCTGATCGGCGGGGCGCGGGTCAACGATCTCGAGCCCTCGAAGCGCGAGATCGCCATGGTTTTCCAAAGCTACGCGCTCTACCCGCATCTGAGCGTCGCCGGGAATATGGGGCTCGCGCTGAAACAGGCCGGGAAATCCAAGGCCGAGGTGACGGCGGCGGTAAACCGCGCGGCCGAGATGCTGGCGCTGGGGCCTTTGCTTGAGCGTCGTCCGGCAGAGCTTTCGGGCGGGCAGCGTCAGCGCGTCGCCATTGGCCGCGCGATCGTGCGCACGCCGAAGCTCTTTCTCTTTGACGAGCCGCTCTCGAACCTCGATGCGGCGCTCCGCGGCCAGACCCGGCTTGAACTGGCGAAACTGCACCGCGAGCTTGGCGCGACCATGGTTTACGTCACCCATGATCAGGTCGAGGCCATGACTTTGGCCGACCGCATCGTTGTCTTGAACGCGGGCCGGATCGAGCAGGTCGGCGCGCCGATGGAGCTTTATAACCGCCCCGCAAATCGCTTCGTCGCGGGCTTCATCGGCTCGCCCAAGATGAACTTCCTGCCAGTCGCGACGCTTGGCGGTTCAGCCCCCGCAACCGCCAGCGAGCTGGGCATCCGCCCCGAACATCTGGCGATTACCGAAAGCGGCATCCCGGCGCGCGTCACCCATGTCGAGCGGCTGGGTCACGAAACCATCGTCTATGCCGAGACCTCGGGCGGGCTGGTTTCTGTTCGGCTGATCGGCGAGCATGACCTGCCGGTCGAACAAGGGATCCATCTGACGCCCGATCCGGCGCACAGCCATTGGTTCGATTCTGCGGGCAAACGCCTGTAGTCGGCGTCGCGACGTGGATATTTATCCATGAAAGACAGCGAAAGCGCGGGCGCGGCGTCATAGCCGCGTCACAGTTTCTTGCGATTTCCCCCTTTGGGCCCTATATGCGGCTTTTCCGTTCAGTTTCCAAAGGGTTCGCCAATGACCGATCTGCAGACGCCCTATTATCTCATTGATCTGGCCAAGCTGCGCCGGAACATGGAGAAGATTGCGCATCTGCGGGAGGCCTCGGGGGCGAAATGCCTGCTGGCGCTAAAATGCTTTGCGACCTGGTCGGCCTTTGACTTCATGCGCCCTTTCATGGACGGCACGACCTCGTCGAGCCTTTACGAGCTGCGGCTCGGGCGCGAGGAATTCGGCAAGGAAACCCATGCCTATTCCGTGGGTTGGGCCGATCACGAGATCGACGAAGCGATTTCCTATGCCGACAAGATCATCTTCAACTCGCTGGGTCAGCTTGATCGGTTTGGCGAGAAAGCGGCGGGGATTGCGACCGGCCTGCGGCTGAACCCGCGCTTTTCGACCAGCGGTTTCGATCTCGCCGATCCGGCGCGGCCCTTCTCGCGTCTGGGCGAATGGGATCTGGCGCGGCTGAATTCGGCGCTCGACCGGATTTCCGGCGTGATGATCCATTACAACTGCGAGAACCGCGATTTCGCGCTTTTCGATGAGCAACTGAGCCGGATCGAGACGGAATTCGGAAGCTTCCTGGAAAAGCTCGACTGGGTCTCGCTTGGCGGTGGCATCCATTTCACCGGTGACGACTATCCGATCGAGGCTTTGGCCAAGCGGTTGCGCGCCTTCCAGGACCGGTTCGGGGTCCAGCTTTTCCTCGAACCGGGCGAGGCCAGCATCACCCAATCGACCTCGCTGGAGGTTTCGGTTTTGGATGTCATCCACAACGGCAAGGATGTCGCCATCGTCGACAGCTCGATCGAGGCGCATATGCTTGATCTGCTGATCTATCGCGAGACGGCGAAACTGCCGCAAGCTGGCGATCATCCCTATCAGATCGCGGGCAAGACCTGCCTTGCAGGCGATATTTTCGGCGAGGGCCGTTTTCCCAAGCCGCTCGAGATCGGCGACCGCATCAGCATTGCCGATGCCGCCGGTTACACGATGGTGAAGAAGAACTGGTTCAATGGCGTTGCCATGCCGTCGATCGCCATCAAGGAAGAGGACGGATCGGTCCGCCTCGTCCGCGCGTTCACCTATGCCGACTATAAGTCGAGCCTCTCCTGACCTCTCCTTGAAAGGAAACTGAATTGGCCAAAAACGTTCTCATCATCGGCGCCGGTGGCGTCGCACAGGTGACAGCGCATAAACTCGCTCAGAACGCCTCCGAATTCGGAGCCCTGCATATCGCCAGCCGGACTCAGTCCAAGGCGGACGACATCATCGCCAGCGTGAAGGCGAAAGGCCATCAGGTCGAATTTACCTCTCATTCGGTCGATGCCATGGACAGCGCCGCCGTGGCCGACCTTATCCGCAAGATTGATGCGCAGATCGTCATCAACGTCGGCTCGGCCTTCGTGAACATGACCGTGCTGCAGGGCTGCATCGACAGCGGTGCCGCCTATCTGGACACCGCGATCCATGAAGATCCGGCCAAGGTCTGCGAAACCCCGCCGTGGTACGGCAATTACGAATGGAAGCGCCGCGAGGATGTCGCGAAAGCCGGGATCACCGCGATCCTTGGCGTCGGCTTCGATCCGGGCGTGGTCAATGCCTATGCGCGTTTGGCTGAGGATGAGTATTTCGACAAAATCGAGTCGATCGATATCGTCGATATCAATGCGGGCTCGCATGGTCGCTGGTTCGCCACGAACTTCGACCCCGAGATCAATTTCCGCGAATTCACCGGCACGGTTTACGCCTGGCAGGGTGGCAAATGGACCGAGAACAAGATGTTCGAGGTTGGTCGCGAATGGGATCTCCCGGTTGTCGGCAAGCGCACGGCCTATCTCTCGGGCCATGACGAGGTTCACAGCCTGTCGGCGCGTTACCCGGACTCGGATGTCCGCTTCTGGATGGGCTTTGGCGAGCATTACATCAATGTGTTCACCGTCTTGCAGAACCTTGGCCTCTTGAGCGAACAGCCGGTCAAAACCGCCGAAGGGCTGGAGGTCGTGCCGCTGAAACTGGTCAAGGCCGTGCTGCCCGATCCGTCGAGCCTTGCGCCCGATTATGAGGGCAAGACCTGTATTGGCGATCTGGTCAAGGGCACCAAAGACGGCAAGCCGGGCGAGGTCTTTATCTATAACGTCGCCGATCACAAGGAAGCCTATGAGGAAGTGGGCAGCCAAGGGATCAGCTATACCGCTGGTGTGCCGCCGGTTGCAGCCGCGATTCTGGTCGCGCGTGGCACTTGGGACGTGAAGAAGATGGCCAATGTCGAAGAGCTGCCCGCGCGGCCCTTCCTCGAGCTTCTGGGCGAGCTCGGTCTGCCGACCCGCGTCATCGACGCAAACGGCGATCACGCGCTCTAAGCAAAGGCTCCGGGTCGGGGAACCTCGACCCGGAACCTCGCGTTGGCTCACCAGATTGCGAGCGTGAGGCCGGCGCATGGATCCCTCCCCCAATGAGCGTGACGAGATCGCGCGCGCTGTGGCCCACCCGGTCAAGGCCACCCGTCCGGTCTCGGGCTGGGCGGCGGTCGGGATCTTCCTGATCTTGCTGTTCTTCTTTATCGAGCAGGCGCGCAGCATCCTGATGCCGATCACGCTCGCGCTTCTTTTGTTCTTTGTTTTCGTGCCCTTGCGTCGGTTTCTGGCGCGGTTCGGTATCGGGGCCAGCCTGTCGGCTGCCTTGATCTCGCTGGGACTTGTGGTGGTGATCGGGTTGATTGGCGCGCTGATCTCTGGCCCGATCCAAGAGATGATCCGCAATGCGCCCGAGGTTTCGGGTAAGCTGGAACAGCGCTTTACCCAGCTCAAAACCCAGTTCTCGGGGATCGAGAAATTCGCGGCCAAGATCGAGGAAATCTCGCATGGCGGCGCGGCGAGCCCATCAGGCACGGGGCCCTCTTCGGCACCTGCGAATGCCGCCGCGCCGGGCGCGGATCAGGGCCCCGGAAGCGCCTTGCAGCCGGGAGCAACGGGCAGCACATCGACCGGCGGCGCAGTGGTGCAAACGGGCCGGGCGGATGGCGCGATCAAGGTCGAGGTCACCCAGCCAAGCGCGATCTCCTGGACGACTCTGGCCGGGCTTTTGTCGCTCGGCCCCGAGATCGTCGGGCAGGTCGCCTTCACGCTTCTCATGCTGTTCTTCCTGCTGTCCTCGGGCGAGATGCTATATCTCAAGATCGTGCAAAGCTTTGATACAACGGCGGAAAAGCGGGACGCCTACAGAACCTTGCGCGAAATCGAGGACAGTCTCGGCACCTATCTCGGCACGATCACTTTGATCAATGCCTGCCTTGGCGTCGTCGTCGGCACGGTGATGTGGCTTTGGGGAATGCCGAGCCCGATCCTCTTCGGCGTCGGCGTTTTCGTCCTGAATTACATCCCCTATCTCGGACCGATCACCGGCGTCATCATCACCTTCATCGTCGCCATTTTCGGCCATGACGACCTGTGGACGCCGTTCCTGATCGCGCTGTCGCATGGGGCGATCTGCGCCATCGAGGGCCAGATCGTCACGCCGATGTTCGTGTCGCGCAAGCTTGAGCTGAACACCGTCGTCGTCTTTACCGCGGTCGCGCTTTGGGGCTGGCTCTGGTCGGTTCTTGGCATGATCGTGGCGGTGCCGATCCTCGTCGTGATCCATGTTCTGGCCAGCCATATCCCGGGGCTGCAAACCTTCGGCAATTTCCTCGCCGGCGCGGATGGGCCGAAAATCGACGAGCTGCGCGAAGGTCCCGAGCCCGCCGCTACACCGGCGCCGCGATGAGGATCGACCGCGCTCAGGCAGGGACTGGCGCCTTTGCCAGAACATGCCATGATTGCGTCACTTGACACATATGATTCGCGACATGAACCAGATCACTGCCCCCCGCCTGCGCATCGGCTTTCTGCTTGCGCCCCGGTTCACGCTCTCGGCCTTTTCGACCTTTGTCGATGTGCTGCGGCTCTCGGCGGATGACGGAGACGGCTCGCGCCCGATCCGCTGCCAGTGGACGGTGCTGTCCAATGACCTGTCGCCGATCCAATCCTCCTCGGGCACCAAGATCCAAGCCGAAGAGCGGTTCGGCGACCCGTCGCGCTTTGACTATATCGTGGTCGTCGGCGGGCTGATTGATCCGGGCACGACGCTCGGCCCCGAGGCCGCGGCCTTTCTCAAACAGGCAGCGGCGGCGAAAGTCGCGCTGGCGGGGCTGTGCACCGGGGTCTTTGCTCTGGCGCGCTGCGGGCTGATGGATGGCTACCGCTGCTGCGTCAGCTGGTTTCACCATCAGGATTTCCTTGCGGAATTCGAAAAGATGCGTCCGGTCTCGGATCAGATCTTCGTCGTTGACCGCGACCGGCTGTCTTGCTCGGGCGGGGTCAGCGCGGCTCATCTTGCGGCCTTTCTGGTCGACCGCCATCTTGGCCGCGCCGCCGCGCGCAAGGCGCTGTCGATCCTGATGATCGACGAGGCCCTGACCGGAGACCGCCCCCAGCCCGGCCTGCCGCTTGAACTGACCGCGCGCGATCCTTTGGTCCGCCGCGCGCTGCTGGCGATGCAGCAAAACCTGAATGCGCCGCTGTCGATTGCGCGGATCGCGCGCGATCTCGGCGTCGGGCGGCGCAAGCTCGAGCGGCATTTCAGCGCAGATCTGGGCATCCCGCCCGCCGATGCCTCGATCCGGATCAGGCTGTCGCAGACGCGGATGCTGCTGCGACAAACCAATCACACCATCACCCGCATCGCCGAAGAGACCGGCTTTTGCGATGCCTCGCATCTGATCCGGGTCTTCCGCGAGGCCGAGGGCCTGACGCCCGATCAATGGCGCCAGATGGATATCGCCCGACGCGAGGAGGCCTGACCCCGCTCGCCTTGCCGGTTTACAGCCTCTTATCAAAAGCGCAGACTTCGCCTCTTAGTGGAGATCATCAATGACAGACGACACCGCGACCCTTCTGACCCAGAACCGGGATCGAGCTTTCCCGGGCATTGCCGACCTGACGATCGACATCACTCAGGACAAGAATGGCGTGTTCCAATCCGCTGAAAGCGGCCAGACGGTCAGCTATACCAAGGCCGATATTCCGCGCAGCTTCGGCTGCCTGAACCCGAAATGTCAGGATGGCGGACTTGATCTGCAACGCGTGGTGATTGCGGCGCTGTCGCCCGAAAACGCCGACCGCGATTTGCCCTGCCCGGGCCATGAAGGTCTGACCGACGACGAGGCACCCTGCCCCAACCTGTTTCACGTGAAGGTCACGATTGTGGCCGAAGACGCCGAAGGCTGACAACGTCCGCGCAGCCGATCCGGGAATGGCAAAGCGGCGGGAAAGACCCGCCGCTCTCATCTTCCAAACTCTGTCCCCGCGGGTCTTCAGGCCCGTCTCAGTAGTAGCAGCGTTTCGCCTTCGGGTTGCTTCTCAGATCGGGATCAACCTCGTCATAGGGTCCGAAGCGCTTCGCTTGTGCGCGACGGTAGGCAAGGCGTTCGGCTGGGCTGCTCATCGCAGCGCCGGGAGCTCTTGTGCCCCCCGGGCCAAATGACGCCCTCTTAGCCTTGCCCACGGGCTTCATGGAATCGGTGGTCATCGCACGTCTCCTCAGCTCGCTCGGGACAGTCCAAGCCCGAACAGGATAGCGCGAATCGCGGTCAGAAAGCACGACAAAACTAGTTGATTTTTGGCAACCGCCCGCCGAGGCTGATGTGGCGCTTAGCCCGCGGGACGCACGCGGTAGCTGCATCGCCTTGCCCCGGACAGCAAATGCTCCTCGCGCTCGACCGAGCAATCCGCGCCCAAAACCGCGCGAAACACCCGCAGTTCGGCGGAACAAAAGCCCTGACATTCGGCCGCTGCGACGCAAATCGGGCAATGGTTTTCGCTGAGCACATAGCCGTCACCATCGGGTGCCTCGGCCCATTCGGCCATATAGCCCTCGCGCGTGCGTTGTGCCGCCAAGCGCCCCAGCCGCTCGGCCAAATCTCCGGCGCCCGCCAGCGCCGCGCGGTAGCCCGCTTCGGTTTCATCGCTGCGCGCCGCGATCAGACGGTCGAGCGCCTCTTGCCCAAAGACGCTGCGCAGGCTGGAAATCAGGCTGCGGGTCAGCTCGGGATGCGTGTCGGGAAAGCGCGCCTGTGCGGCTTCGGTCAGATGCCAGATCTGGCGCGGTCGCCCCCGCCCCTGCGACACCGATTGCGCCTGCACCAGCGCCTCGTCGCTCAGCTTTTGAAGCAATTGCCGCACGTTTTCCGAGCTGGTTCCCATCTGCACGGCAAGCTCTGCCGCGCTTTGTGGCCCCTGCATCTTGAGGGCCAGCAGCAGGCGGTCGCTGGTGCGGTCAGGCGACTTTTCCAAGCTCGGGCTTGACATACTTTCGGGGCCTTAATATTGCAAGAAATATCTTGTTTTAATAAAGGCACCGCGCAGGAGAAGTCAAGTCCGGCGCGGTGGCAGGAGAGAATCATGTCAGATCAGCAAATCGGCTGGGGCGCGCTGCTGTCGGGCGGCAATGCCGTGCGCTCGGTCGCGCTGGCGGGCGGGGTCGCGCTGCATGCGATCAACGTCTATGTCGCCACCACGATCCTGCCCTCGGTCGTGCGCGACATCGGCGGGTTGGATTATTACGCTTGGAACACGACGCTTTTCGTAATCGCCTCGATCATCGGCGCGGCTTTGGCGACGCGGCTGCTGATCTCGGCGGGGCCTCGGTTGGCCTATGTCGTCGCGGCGCTGATCTTTGCCCTCGGCACCCTGCTTTGCGCCATTGCCCCGTCGATGCCTTTCATGCTTGCGGGCCGGATCGTGCAGGGCGGCGGCGGCGGTGTGCTGCTGGCTTTGTCTTATGCCATGATCCGGCTGGTCTTTCCCGAGCATCTCTGGCCGCGCGCGATGGCGCTGGTTTCGGGGATGTGGGGGATCGCGACGCTGGTTGGCCCGGCCATCGGCGGCATTTTCGCCGAGCTCGACGCCTGGCGCGCCGCCTTCTGGTCGGTCGTGCCCGCGGCACTGCTCTTTGCCGCCATGGCTTGGCAGGCCCTGCCCGCTCAAAGTCCCGAGACCAGCCAGCCGACCCGCCTGCCTTTGGCCCAGCTTGGGCTTTTGACGCTGGCCGTACTCATCATCTCTTTCGCCAGCACGCAGACCACGCTTGTGTGGAACCTCGGGGGCGTTGCCGTCGCATTCGTGCTGATCGCGGTCATCGGCGATATCGACGGCAGCGCCAAGACGCGGCTGCTGCCACGCGGCGGCATGTCGCTGGCCTCGCCCTTGGGTCAGGTCTTTGCCGCGATGTCGGCCTTGGCGATCACCGTCACCTCGAGCGAGATCTTCGTGCCGCTGTTCCTGCAGGTCCTGCATGGCCAGCAACCGCTGATCGCGGGCTATCTTGCGGCAGCGATGGCGGCGGGTTGGACGGCAGGCTCGATCACCGGTTCGGGCGTGGCTTTGTCGCGAGTGCCTCGGCTGATCACGTTGGCTCCGGTGCTGGCACTGGCCGGGATGATCGCGCTGACCCTGCTGATCCCGCCCGGCAGTGGCGGCGAGATCGTCCTGCTTGGTCCGATCACCGTGGCGCTTTTCCTCGTCGGTTTCGGCGTCGGTCTGGGCTGGCCGCATCTTCTGACCCGCGTGCTGCAACTCGCGCCAAAGGATGAGGAGGACCTGGCCTCGGCCTCGATCACCACGGTCCAGCTCTCGGCCGCTGCGATCGGCGCGGCGCTGGCGGGCGTGGTCGTGAACCTTGCCGGCCTGACCGAGCCCGGCGGCGTCGAGGGCACCGCGCGCGCCGCGCTCTGGCTCTTTGGCATCTTCGCGGCGGTGCCGGTGCTGGGCCTCGTCCTCGCGCAGCGCGTCGCCCAGAATATGCGCAGATGACGCGGCTTAATCGGCGGGGGCGTCCAGACGCAGATAGACGCTGTCGCTCCAGCTCTCGCCGATCTGCCAGGTCTTTTCGGCCCGCCCGGTTTCGTGAAAGCCAAGGCGGGTCAGCAGACCGAGGCAGGCGGCATTCCTTGGGTCGACATCGGCGATGATGTGATCCTGACCCAAGGGCCCAAAGGCGCGCGCGATCAGAGCGCCAAGCGCCTCGCGTGCATAGCCCTGCCCCCAGACATCGGGGGCGAAGATGAAGCCGATCTCGGGGAAGCGATAGAGCCCGGCTTTGCCGATCACCCGGCCATGCAGCTCGACCACATAATCCTCGCCCTGATCGGCGGGGATATGCAGCATCCCCTCCAGCCAATCGCGTGACTGATCGAGGCTTTCATGCGGCAGCGTCGACCAATAGGCCATGGCGCGCGGGTCCGACAGTATCGCATGGATCGCCGCCAGATCGCCTTTGCGCGCCGGTCGCAGGACCAGACGGTCCGTCCGAATCTCAGTATCGATCTCAAGCATGGCGCTCTCCTTTTGTCTTGGACGTTGTGTCGTCCGGTGACCCCAGCCCGCCCGGCGCGCAGGCTTGCCGCGCAGCCCTTAGGGCTCGTCGACCTCCAGCACGAAGGCACCGGGCTGGACGGTATTGGTGACCAAAGCCGCGATCTCGGCGGGGATGGATTTCGAATCAGGCACGAAGAGCCCGGTCCCCGCCAAAGCTTTGCGCAAATCAATGTCGCGGCCCAGAAAATCCAGCGCAACTTTTGATGCGCCGGGCTTGCGCCCCCGCCGCGTCGGGCCGCCGGTCTGGATGCCCATCAGGCGAAACAGCCGGTGCTGATGGCTGGGATAGAGCGTCATCTGGGTGATCGAGGTGAAATCCAGCGTCTCATATTCGACGATATGGATGCGGTCCGCGAGATAGAGCAGCGTGCCCGCATATTTGCTCATCCCCAGCGTCTTGCCGGTTTCAGGATGGCGCAGGATCTCGATATTCTTCCAGTAATACTGATCGCCCTGCCGATAGATCGCGGCCAGAGATTTAGTGATCAGCCCCTTGTTTCCAAACGAGTAAAAGTAGCGGTAGTAATAGCCCAGATACTTTTCCAGCGACTGGCTGCGACGATAGAGCGCCTCGACATGCAATAGCGGGCGACGCATCTGCGGCAGCGGGTCGGGCTTGCGGCGCAAGGCCACGATCTGCTCAAGCTGCGCCGGTTCCATCAGCATCTCGGCCTCGGTCACGCCGAAGAAATCGCACATCCGGCGCATATTGCGCCGCGAGGGCCGACTTTGCCCGCTGAGATATTTGTTGAATTGCTGGCGATTGATCCCCAGCCGCCGACATGCATCGGCGATTGACGCGTGGTAACTGCACAAAAGTGCAAGATTGCGCTGAAAGTCCTCATCCATGGCACATCGCAACCCGAAGTGTCTTTCGCGTCAAGTCGCGAATGATAAGATTGTAGCGAAAAATGAATCTATGTGCTCAATTTTCACAAAACGAACACCAATAGGGATGACCGATATGACACAGCCCACCCTGTCGCGCCGCGGCTTTCTGGCCTCGGGCACCGCGCTGACCGTTTTGGCGCTTGGGGGGATTCGCCCGGATGCCGCCTTCGCTCAGGCAGAGAAGGTTCTGCGCCTGCGCCTTGATGGCGACATCAAGATCCTCGACCCCGGCTATATGGTCGGCGGTATCGAGATCGAGGCCCAGAAGGCCTGCCTGCCCTTCCTTGCGCAATACAAGCGCGACGGCGACACGATCAGCTGGGAGCCGACCTATTACGTCACCAAGCTCGAACAGCGCGACCCGACCCATATCGACTTCGAGCTGGCCGATGGGCTGAACTGGTCGGGCGGTCACGGCCCGCTGCGCGCCTCGGATGTGAAATTCTCCTATGAGCGCATGAAGGACAGCGACTGGGGCGGCTATTTCGAGGTGCTCGACCATGTCGAAGTCACCGGCGATCTGACCGGCACGATTGTGCTGAGCAAGCCCTTCGCGCCCTTCTTCCTCGTCACGCTCTGCCACGGCCCGGGCGCGATTGTCAGCGAGAAGGCGGTTACGGCTGCGGGCGGGCGCTTCACCACGCAATTCCCCGCCGTCTGCGGCCCCTATACCTATTCGAACGTGCCGGGCCAGACCGCGACCTTCAAGCTCAACCCGGAATGGACCGGGCCGAAGCCGGAATACACCCGCGTCGACGCCAAGATCATCAGCCAGGTCAAGGCGACCGAACTCGCCTATGAGGCGGGCGAGCTCGATTGCACCCAGATCGATTCCGATGCGGTGGCGCGCTACCGTCAGGGTATGCCCGCAGGCAGCGAGATGACCAAGGCGGGCGAGCTGAACTTCATGTGGCTCGGCATGAACACCCAGCATCCGAAGCTGCAGGATGTGCGCATCCGCCGCGCGCTTCAACATGCTGTCGATGTCGATTCGATCATCGCCGCCGCCTATGCCAATGTCGCGACCAAATCGAACGGCATCGTCTGCCCCGGCCTGATCGGCCACCGCACCGAGACGAAGTTCTACAGCTACGATCCCGCCAAGGCGCGCGAACTGCTGGCCGAGGCCGGTGCGACCGGGCTGAAGCTCAGCTTGCGCACGCTCAACACCCAGCAGCCGATGCTGACCGCGCAGATCATTCAGGCAAACTTTGCCGCGATCGGCGTGACGCTCGACGTGATCCCGATGGATGTCGGTCCCTATTGGGAAATGGGCATGGAATCGGCCGGTGACGCGTGGAAGGATCTGGAACTCTGGACCATGCGCTTTGGCAGCGTCCCCGATCCCTATGAAGCCTCGCAGTGGTTCGTCTCGTCGCAGGTCGGCAACTGGAACTGGGAGCGCTGGACCAACCCGGAATATGACGCGCTGGTCGAGCAAGGCATTGCCGAAAGCGATCCCGAAAAGCGCAACGAGATCTATCTGCGCCTGCAAGACATCATGGAAGAGACCGGCGCTTACGTCTGGCTTTGCCACGAGCCGCGCTATTACGTCCATCGCTCGGATGTCGCGATCAATGTCTCGCCTTCGGGTCAGCAGGACTATCGCCTGTTCACCTCGATCTGATTATCCCCGCCTGCCCCGCCGTTTTGCTGACGCAGCGGCGGGGCTTTTTTACCTACCGACTGGATTCGCATGTCGAGCTATATTCTGAAGCGGTTGGGGCTGTCTGCTGCCGTCATCCTGACCGTGCTCATCGTCCTCTTTTCGCTGTTGCGGCTGATCCCGGGGAACCCCGTGACCATCGCCCTTGGCCCGCAGGCCACGCCCGAGGCGATTGCCCGCTACACCGATAAGATGAACCTCGATCAGCCCGTGCTGACGCAATTCGCCACCTATGCCGGCAATGTCGTGACCGGCGATCTCGGCGAGGATATTTTCACCGGCCGCAAGGTCTCGACCATCGTGGGCGAGCAGATCGGCTACAGCCTGACCCTGATGATCGCGGCCATGGGCTGGGCGATGATCTTGGGTATTCCGCTTGGCTGTCTGGCGGCCGTGCGCCCCAACACCTGGCTTGACCGCATCACCGGCGTTCTTTCGGTCGGAACGATTGCGATCCCGTCCTTCCTGATGGCGATCTGGGCCTTGCTGATCTTTTCCGTGCAGCTCCGGCTTTTGCCGGCGATGGGCGCGGGCGAGACCGGCAACCGCGCCGATCAGGCGCTGCATCTCATCCTGCCCGCCTTTGCCGTCGGTCTGGGCTGGGTCGGCTATCTTGCGCGGATGGTGCGCGCCTCGATGCTGGAAGTCCTCGGCGAGCCCTTCGTGCGCTCGGCCCGCGCCTTTGGCCTGTCGCCGCGCCGCGTCGTCTTTGGCTATGCGCTTCCCGTCGCCATCCTGCCCACGATCACGCTGATCGGCATGGGCTTTGGCGGGCTGATTTCATCGGCGGTCTTTGCCGAGGTGATCTTTGCCCGTCCCGGCGTCGGCAAGCTGATTTTCGATTCCGTGCAAGCGCGGAACTTCCCGATTGTGCAGGGGGCCGTCGTCGTCACCACCGCACTTTATATTCTGGTCGTGCTGATGTCCGACCTTCTGGTTAGCTGGATTGATCCCCGTGTCCGCAGCACCCTCTGAAACCGCCCAGCCCATCCGATCGACGGCGCGCAGCGAACGCCACGCCCAGATCCGGAGCTTCCTGTCGAATTGGCAGGCGATGCTAGGTTTGGTTCTCGTGATCCTGTTTTTCGCAAGCGCGATCTTTGCGCCGCAGCTTGCGCCCTATGACCCCAATGCGATGGATATTCCGGCGCGGCTTTCGGGTCCGACCTGGACCCATCTGGCCGGAACCGACCAGCTTGGCCGCGATACGCTGTCGCGCATCCTTTACGGCGGCCGCATCGCGCTGCTGATTGCCGCCGTGGGCGTCTCGATCTCGCTGGTGGTCGGGCTGATGCTCGGGATGATGGCCGCTTTCGGGCCGCGCTGGCTCGATTCGCTTTTGCTGCTGATCTTCGATTCGGTGCGCTCTTTCCCGACGATCATCCTTGGCCTTGCCACGGTCGCGCTGACCGGGCCGAGCCTTGGCCTTGTCATGGTCATCGTCGTCATCACCTCGATCCCGCAATATGCCCGTGTCACCCGCACGGCGGCACTGGTCTTGCGCAATACCGATTTCGTGCTGGCCGAACGCTCGCTTGGCGCCTCGACCTTGCGCATCCTGTGGCACCACATCCTGCCGAACGTCGTCGGCCCGCTCTTGATCCTCGCGGCGATGGACGTGCCCGTCGTCGTCTCGCTCGAGGCCGGTCTGAGCTTCCTTGGCCTTGGCGTCACGCCGCCCACCGCAAGCTGGGGCACGCTGTTGAACGAGGGCTATCTCGTCATCCGCAACTCGCCGTGGATGGTGATCATGTCCGGCCTGCCGCTGGTTCTGACCACGATCGGCTTCACCTTTCTGGCCGAGGGTCTGCGCGACACCTTCGATCCGCGCATGAACCGGGGGCGCTGAGCATGGAACATCTTCTCGACATCAAAGACCTCTCGGTCGATTTCCGCACCTCACATGGCCGGATGAAGGCCCTGAGAAACGTCTCTTTCGGCATCAAAAAGGGTCGCATCCTTGGCATCGTCGGCGAAAGCGGCTCTGGCAAGAGCACGGTTTTGTGGTCGATCATGGGGCTTTTGGCGCAAAACGCCGAAGTGCGCGGCGGCCGCATCGACTTTCAGGGCAAGGACATCCTGAAGCTTTCCGAAAGCGGCAAACGCGCGATCCGGGGCGAGGAAATCTCGGTCGTCTTCCAAGACCCGATGACCTCGCAGGCACCGCTTCTCAGCTATGGCCGCCAGATGGGCGACATCCTCTATCGCCGCAAGGACTCGAAATCCGAGAAACGCGCGGCGGCGGTCAAGATGCTGGGCAAGGTTGGCATTCCCGATCCGCAGTTCCGCGTCGATCAGCACCCGCATGAGTTCTCGGGGGGCATGCGTCAGCGCGCGGGCATCGCCATGGCGCTGCTGACCGGGCCGAACCTTCTGCTGGCCGACGAGCCGACCACCGCGCTCGACGTGACGATGGAGGCCCAGATCATCCACCTTTTGCAGGAAATGCAGAAGGAGACCGGGGCGACGGTCGCGGTCGTCTCGCATAACCTCGGGCTGATTGCCGAGCTCTGCGACGATGTCGTGGTCATGTATGCGGGCGAGGTCGTCGAGACCGGCACCGTCCACGAGATTTTCCACAATCCGCGCCATCCCTATACGCAGGCGCTGATGGATTGCGACCCGGCCCGGATTGCCGAGCGCTCGCCGCGTCTGCCGGTGATCGCGGGCGATCTGCCCGATCTGACCGTCCCGCGTCAGGGCTGCATCTTTGCCGAGCGCTGCCTTCATGCCGCTGCGATCTGCCGCAGTGAGGCACCGCCCGCCGTGGCCAGCGCCTCGGGGGGCGTGGCGCATTGCCACATCCTGACCGGCAAGGTCAAAAGCCATGGCCGCAGCATTATGGCACCGTCTTTGCCCAAGGTTGCAGCGCGTCCGGCGGGCGAGGCGCCGCTTTTGGAAACCCGCGATCTCAATGTGCGTTTCGCGACCGAGGGCAAGCTGATCCCCAAGCTGACCGGTCGCGCACGACGCGGGCTCGATGCGGTTCTGGACGTCAGCCTGACCTTGCGCCCCGGCGAGACCCTGGGTCTGGTCGGCGAAAGCGGCTCGGGCAAATCGACGCTTGGCCGCGCGATCTTGAACCTCGCGCCGGTGTCCGGCGGCAAGGTTCTGTTCGAGGGCGCCGAGGTTCAGGATTACTCGGAAGGCCAGTTCAAGCCGTTGCGCCGCAATATGGCGATGATGTTCCAAGACCCGAACGGCTCGCTCTCGCCGCGCAAGACGGTGCGCGCGCTGATCACCGAGCCCTTGCAGATCCACGGCATCACCGGGCGCGATCTCGATCACGAGGCCGAGCGTCTCGCCGATATGGTCCGCCTGCCCCGCCCGCTTCTGTCGCGCTTCCCCCAGCAGCTCTCGGGCGGTCAGGCGCGGCGCGTTGGCGTGGCGCGGGCCTTGGCGCTGAGCCCCAAGCTCATCATCGCCGATGAGCCGACGGCGGGGCTTGATGTCTCGGTGCAGGGCGAGATCTTGAACCTGATGGCCGATCTTCAGGCCGAACATGGTCTGGGCTATCTCATCATCACCCATAACCTGCCGGTGATCCGCCATATCAGTGACCGCATCGCGATCATGTATCTGGGCCGGATCGTCGAGGAAGGCCCGGCGGAAGAGATCTTCCAGCGCCAGCGCCATCCCTACACCGCCTCGCTGGTGCAAGGCGTGCCGCAGCCCGATCCCGACCGCAAACGCACCCATGTCGGGCTGAAGGGTGAGGTGCCAAGCCTGCTCAACCGTCCGAAAGGCTGCGATTTCGTCTCGCGCTGCCCGGTCGCCCAGCCTCTGTGCCATCAGGTCAAACCTGCGCATCAGCACGATGCAGGCGCGCGCGTTTTCGCCTGCCACTACCCGTTGCCGTAAGCGGTCGCCCCAGTTTCATAAGGAATATCTCTTGAGTTACGGAATTTATATCGGCCGCGCACATACGGCAGACGGCCTGCCCTATCTCGCAGGCTATGGCGACGAGCCTTCGAGCCATTGGCTGGAGATCGCGCCGCGCCAAAGCCATGCGGCGGATGCGACGATCACCGTGGGCGTGACGCCCGCCGCCGAAATGCCGGGGGTTTTGTCGCAGATCCCGCAGGTCGCCGAAACCGCGCGCCATCTGCGCGTCAGCTACACCCATTACCTCGGCGTGCCCGCGCCGCTGACGAATGGCGGGCTGAACGAGCATGGCGTTGCCGTGCGCGACATCTGGTCGACCTCCTCGGCGGCGCTGATCGAGGCGACTTCGACCGAGCAGACCGGGCCGAATTACTCGGATCTGGCGCGCATCGTTTTGGAACGCGCCCGCACCGCCCGCGAAGGCGTCGAGATCGTCGCCGATCTGATCGCGCGTTACGGCTATTCGACCTATGGCGGAAATTCGCATATCTTCGCCGATGCCAATGAGGCCTGGGTGGTGATCGAATTCGCCGGCGGCAAGGGGCTCTGGTGCGCCGAGCGTCTGGGCGAGACCTCAATCCGCGCCTCGCGGCCGGGCTATATCGGCGTCATCCCGGCCGAGCCCGACGAGACCTTCCTCTTCCCGCCCCATTTCATTTCGACCGCCGTCGATCTCGGTTGGTATGACCCGGCCACCGGCCCCTTTGACGTCAATGCCATCTATGGCGACGGCAAGGGCCGCTGGGAGGGCGTGCAGTGGATCGAAGCGGAAATGACCCGCCGCGCCGCGCGTCCCGAAAAAATCGGGATCGAGGATATCGTCTGGTCGATCGCCACCGAAAAGCTGACCGGCGATACGGCGGGTTACGGCCAGATCGTGCCCTTGGTCGAGCCCGCCCATCCCGATCTGCGCGTGATGTGGCATGCGGCGATTGGCGCGGTCACCTCGCCGCTCACCCCGGTTTTCATGGGGATGGAGGCGATCCCGGATGCCTATGGCCAGCACCGCTATCTCTCGGAAGAGGAAAGCGCGCGCTTCCTTGATCGCCGCAAAGAGCTGAAAAACCCGCAGGTCGTCTGCCGCATTCCGCAGGGGATCGAATCGGGCGAAGGTGCGGTCTACAGCTTCAAGCAGCTGATGCATCTGGCGTTTCAGGGGCAGTCCTCGATCCTGCCCGAGGTCTATGACCACTGGCGTCTGGTCGAGGGCCAGATCCGCGCCGAATTGCCCGATGTTCTGCGCAGCGCCGAGATCCTGCTCGCGGCGGGCGAGGTCGAATTGGCCCGCAAAGCCTATACCGCCTTCAGCCATCGCTGCATGTCCGACAGCCTCGCCGATTGCGCCGCGCTGGCGGCGGCGGCCTATGTGCGGCTGCGCGCGAAGGGCGAGCTCAATATGACAAGCGTGCCGGTCTCGCCTTTGCAGATCTGGTAAACCGCCCCGAAAATGGCTCACCGCGTCGCGCGCGGTGAGCCTTCGCGCCTCAGGCGGCGAGGATCTTGGTGTCGGTCTGCTTGTAGCGGAACTGCACATCGGTCAGATCCGCCGCATCCGACAGCTCTGCCGCGAGAAGCTGGGCCGCGAAAATATCCAAAATCCCGCGCAGGATCAGGTTCTCGGCCTCGGGCACATGGATCACCGTGCGCTTGCCCGCATCCCCGATGTCCTGACGGCTGGTGACCAGCAAAACCGGCACGCCGATCTCTTCCAGATTATGGGCAAGCTCGATCTCACGTGTATCGCCGAAGAGCACGACGCCCGTGGTCTCATCCATCGATTCCATCGGCCCATGCAGGTAATGGCGCGTCTCATAGCCCGAGGCCGGAATGCGCGCGGCCTCGCGGATCAGCAGCGAGGCGCCATCCGCCGTCCCGATCGAGGCCCCCGCCCCCACGCAATCAATCGCGCGACGGTCAGCGAAAAGCTGGGCCAGACGCGGCATCTTCTCGGCGGCCCCGGCCAGAAGGGCCGCCGCTTGCGCGGGCAGGCCCGCCCAATCCGCGCCGCTTGCGCCTTGGATCCCGTCCACCGCCAGACCCGCGACCAGAAGCGTCGCGGTATAGCCGGTGCTCGAGGGCGTCGCATCGCCGCCATTGGCCAACCGGACATGGAAGCTTGCCGCCTCAGCGAGCGGGCTTTCGCTGTCATTGGTGATCGCAAGGCTTTTCGCGCGCGGCAGTTTGCGCAAGGCCTCGACCGTCTCGACGCTGCGGCCGCGATGGGACAGCGCCAGCACGATATCGGCCAGATCATGGCCCGCCATCATCTCGCCCGAGCGGACCGCAAAAGCGCGACGGCCCCGGCGCTGCAATTCAGCGGCCACCACGACGGCGGCGGCAGAGCTCGCCCCGACCCCGGTGACAGCGACAAGCCCCGTGCCGAGGGGGGCGAGATCCAGCCCGGCAAGCTCGGCTTGCGCGGCGGCAAGACTGTCGGCCAAAGCCTCGGGCTGGCGGGAAACGGTAGAGCGATAGCTCATGGAAGTGACCTTTCTGATCTCGATTAACGGGAAGACTGTGCGGCCAGCCGGTCGGCCAGCACGATGGCCCCGGCAACGGGCGGGCCGCGGTGAAGATGAAGGGCAAGGCCGGGCGCGAGCCGGGCGATGTTGTCGGAAAACGCCTGCCAGAGACGCGGTTGCGACGCGATGACGCTGCCCCCCGCGACGACCGCATCGGCCCGTGCACCGCGCATTTGCAGGCGCTGGACCAGAGCCGCCAAAGCCGCGCCGCCCTCGGCGATAACCTGACGCGCGAGGGCGGAGCCTTCATCCGCCGCGTCAAAAACCAGCGCCGCGTGGCGCCCGACCCCCATCGCATTGCCCTGCGCGACCAGCCGCGAGCCGATCCGCGCGGGGCTCGGAATCCCCAAAGCCGCGAAAAGCTGCCGCGCCAAGGGCTCGGTCGGATCGCCACCGCAATCGAGATGCAGCGCGACGGTGCGGGCGGCCTCGCGCACAAGGCTCGGGGCGCTGCCCTCATCGCCGATGACCCAGCCCCAGCCGCCTGCAACCAGCATCGCGCCCGCGCTGTCGCGACATACCGCGATCGAGCCGGTTCCGGCCACGACCCCAATCTGACCGTCCAGCCCGAAGGCCGCGGGCATCAGCTCGGCATCATTGACGACACGGACCGGGCCAGCGCCGGCAGCGCGAAAGGCATCCTCGAAAGCCTGACATTCGGATTGATCGTCGCAGCCATTCGCGCCGACCGCCAAGGCATCAACCGCCTGCCCGCCGACGAAGTCGTGCGCCATCGCCAGCAATTTGCTCGCATCCGCCTGCCACTCGCGCCGCCGCCAATCCGCGGTCGGCACGATCAGATCGCGCTCGTGCGCGCCGTGCCGCAGGCGCAGATGGGTCTTGGTCCCGCCGATATCGACGCCGAGGATCAGCGCCTCGGGCGCAAGCGGCGCCCGCCCGTCCGTGCCGGTCATCACGCGCCGCCGCCAAGCGAACGCAGCCGTTGTCCGCCCGCATCGAAGAGCAAAACCTTGGCCGGATCGGGGGTCACGAAGGCGTGGCGCGCACCGTCGTGGCGCGAGCCCGCACCACGCGCGACCAGCGCCTCGCCGCTTGGCAACCGGCCATGAAGATAGGTGACATCGCCCAATTCCTCGGCCAATGCGACCTCAAGCGCCAGATCGCCCGGCGCACCGGGGCGCAGATGCTCGGGACGGATGCCAAGCGTGACCTCCTTGTGGCGCGCATCAAAGCCGCGAAACGGCAGGCGCAAGGCAAGCTCCGCGCCGCCGATCTGACCGAGCCGGATGTGATCCGCGCCGACCTCGGTCACCGCGGCCGAGAGGAAGTTCATCTTGGGCGAGCCGATGAAGCCCGCGACGAAGCGGTTGTCGGGATCGTCGTAAAGATCAAGCGGGCGCCCGAATTGCTGGACCGCGCCGCCGCTCATCACCACGATCCGGTCGGCCAAAGTCATCGCCTCGACCTGATCATGGGTGACATAGATCATCGTCGCGCCAAGGCGGCGGTGCAGCTCGATCAGCTCGGCGCGCATCTGGACGCGCAGCTCGGCATCAAGGTTCGAGAGCGGCTCGTCGAAGAGAAAGACCTTGGGCTCGCGCACGATTGCCCGACCGATCGCGACCCGCTGCTTCTGCCCGCCTGAAAGCTGCGCCGGACGGCGATCAAGCAGCTTATCGAGCCGCAAAATCGCGGCGGCCTTCTCGACCCGCGCGCGGATCTCGGCCTTGGGCGTTCCGGCCATTTTCAGCCCGAAACCCATGTTTTCGCCAACCGTCATATGCGGATAAAGCGCATAGGATTGAAAGACCATCGCCGTGCCGCGCTTGGCCGGATCGACCTCGTTCATGCGCGTGCCATCAATGCAGATCTCGCCCGAACTCGGCGTTTCAAGCCCCGTGATCATCCGCAAAAGCGTCGATTTTCCACAGCCCGAGGGGCCGACGAAGACGACGAATTCGCCCGATCGGATCGAAAGGTTGATCCCCTCGAGCACCGAGAGCGAACCAAAGGTCTTGCCGACCGAAGAAATCTCTACTTTAGCCATTTTTTCCTCTACTCCCGCTCAGCCTTTAGAGCCGGACATGGCAATGCCTTCGACGATTTTGCGCTGGAAGATCAGGAAGAAGATCAGCGGCGGCAAAGCGGCGAGCAGGTTCGCCGTCATCACGACATCAACGGTCTGATGCGAGAAAGGCGCGTTGAAAAGTCCGACCACCTGCCCGACGGTGAAAACATCGGGTTTGGGTGCGACAATCAACGGCCAGGTGAAATTCCCCCATGTTTTCATGAAGGTCAGAATTGCGAGCGTCACCATCGCGTTTTTCGACAGCGGTAAAGCGATATGCCAGTAAATCCGGAAATGGCTGGCCCCATCAAGACGCGCGGCCTCGATCATCTCCATCGGCAGGCTGCGCATGAATTGGATCAGCATGAAAAGCCCGAAAGCCGAGGCGATTCCGGGCACCACGAGCCCTTGCATCGTATTGAGCCAACCCATTTCGGCAACGAGTAGGTAGGTCGGAATAATGGTGACGACGCTCGGCACCATCAAAGACAACATCACCAGCCCGAAAATCAACCGTTTCCCCGGGAAATCGAACAGCGCGAACTCAAAGGCAGCCATTGACCCAATGAATAGGACGCCGAGGATTGTCAGCAGCGCATAAGCGATCGTGATCCAATAGGCGCGCAGATAATCGGTCTCGGTCAGGATCATATGGATCTTTGAGAGCCCCGATGACAGCGAGGTCGGATAAAGCCGCGGGTTGATCGAAACCGGCACACCCGGCTCGGAAAAGACCACATTGATCATCCACCAGATCGGAAAGACCGCGACCACGGCAATGCAAAGCGCCAGCACCCATTTCAGCACGCGCCAGATGATCTGATCGGCATTGTGGGCAGTATGTTCTGTGACCATGCTCATTTCCGGGCCCTCAAAGCGCGCAGGCCGAACATTGCGGCGGTAAAGAGAATAATGATCAGCGTCAGGATAAAGCCATAAGCCGCCGCCTCGCCAAAGCGCACCGCACCAAAGGCCCGTCCCATCATATCCATGACCGGGAAAAGAAGCGCACCGCGTCGTCCGCCATAAGCGGTAAAGGATGATCCCGTCAGAAGCCAAGGCACGTCAAACACCTGAAGTGCCGAGATAAATCCGTAAGTCACCACGAAGAACAGCACCGGCGCCAACATCGGAATGGTGATATAGCGGATCTGTTGCAGCTTGCTTGCGCCATCAAGACGCGCCGCCTCGTATAGATCGCGCGGAATGCCTTTCAACCCAGCCAGCAGGATCACCATATTGAACCCTGCCGAGACCCAGATATCGACCGCGATCAGCGCATAAAGCATCGTTCCGGTATCATTGAGAAAATTGACCGAAGGCAAGTCGAACCAGCCAAGGATCATATTCACCAGACCGAAATTCGGCGCATACATCCAACGCCAGATCGTCGCCGCCAGAAAGGCGGGCAGGATCACCGGCAGAAAGAACGCGCTACGAAAGAAATTCGACCAGAAGCCGCGAAAGCTATCGACCAGAAGTGCCAGACCGAATGCAACAGAAATCCCGAGTGGCACGGTGATCGCGATATAGAGCATCAGATTGCTCATCGCGCGGGTAAAATCGCGCGAACTCACCACCGATTGGTAATTGGCCAGCCCAACATAGACGGCGGGATTGGCGCCGTTCCAGCTGTGGAAACTGTAATAAAAACCGCTCGCGATCGGATAGAGAAAGAAAGTCGCGAAAAGCGCGGCAAAGGGCAGCACCATCGCGTAATGCGGCAGGTGTTTACGGGCGTTCA
Source organism: Paracoccus aminophilus JCM 7686 (assembly GCF_000444995.1). Lineage (NCBI taxonomy): Bacteria > Pseudomonadati > Pseudomonadota > Alphaproteobacteria > Rhodobacterales > Paracoccaceae > Paracoccus > Paracoccus aminophilus. Next base: position 2,958,880 of record NC_022041.1, read on the forward strand.
TGCGCGTTCCATCGGGGCCGAGAAAAAGGGGGCGGCAGGGCCTTGCCGCCCGCGATCAGATCAGGTTTCGCTTATTGCGCGAGGCAGTCATTAAGCTGCGAGATCAGCTCTTTTGCGCCTTCCTCAGCGGTATATTCCTTATCCGCCGCGCCCGAGCTCACATCTGTCATGATAGAGCGATAGCAATTCGGATAGGCTCCGACGAAGTAGGGCGGCATCACGTCAGCGGCGTAATGCACTGCCTCGACCGATTTCTCGATCAGCGGTAATTTGGCAACCTCGGGATCGCTCATTGCCGCCGCATTGCCATTATAGCGCGAGAGCAGTTTGGCCCAACGCAGCATCTGCTGTTTCTCGGTGATATAGGTCGCGAATTGCCAAGCGATGTCTTGGTTCGGACCCGGCGCAACGCCGACGATTTCATAGCTCTTGATCCCGCCATGATCTCCGGCTTTGCCACCCGGCACGAGAACGAAGTCGTATTTCAGCCCCGAATCGACCGAAGCCTGTTTATAGGTCGGATCAACCCAAGGGCCAACGACATGGAAGGCCAATTGATTGGTGATGAAAAGATCCTTGGTCGCCTGATCGTTCCGGCTGGTGCCGCTGTTCAAAGGCGCCATATCGATGAATGCCTGCATCAGCTTCGTTGTGCTTTCCGGGTCCATCAGCGTCTGATGCTTGTCGAAATCGACGCCCCATTTCGCCTTGTCGCCGACCACGGCATAGGTGCTCGCGACCGAATTGAAGACCTGCGTCTGGTCCGGCATCGCGAATTTGCCCGCAGCCTTAACCTTCTTCATCTGCTCGAGCCACTCGTCCCAGGTCGCGGGCGGCGTGGTCGTGTCGATCCCGGCCTCTTCCAGCACGGTCAGGTTGCGGAACATGATCTCGCCAAAGCCGGTATAGGGCAGGCAATAGATCTTGTCGGGCGCGGGCGAGCAGCTCGCCATCGCATCCTTGTCGAACTGGTCGCGGAACTCTTGCGGCATCGCCATCCACTGATCGTGAAGATTGGCGAGCGCGCCGACCTCGACCAGCTGCGCGCCGACCGCAAGGCCATTCATAAAGACATCGGGCAGGCTGCCACTGGCCGCGCCCGCGATCTGGCCCGAGGTCAGATCGTCATCGCCCTTGCCCGAGATCACGATTTTCACGCCGGGATGCGCGGTCTCGAATTCCTTGATGAATTCCTGCTGAAGCTTCAGCGCATCACCCTGCGCGAAGTCGGAATAAACCCAGTATTGCAGCTCCTGCGCCGCCACGGGACCGGCAGCAAGCAGCGAAGCGGTGGCGGCCAGTTGGGCCAGACGGGATCTCATGGTCATGGTTGCAACCCTGTTTGATGTGCGGAAAAGCGCCAGGGTTTGCGAATCTCCCCGGCCTGTTATTATGTTTGGTAACTTAACAAACAAACTAACCGGCGCAAGATTTTTTCAATGCGCTTCACCGCGACATGAGAAAATTAGTCGTCGCCGAGCAAAATCTTCACGGTTTGATCGTTGGCGAGCTTCTCGATACCCAGCACCGTGGCATCCGCACCAAGCGTGCTGGGGCGCAGCTCGACCGGATAGGACAGAGCATTGGCGAGCCGCGAGATCGTCGGCTGCAAAAGCGCATGCCCGGCAAGCCCGCCGCCCAGAACCACCAGCCCCGGATCAATGACGCTGACGCAGCTCGCGACAATCGCACCAATTTCTTCGGCATGTCGATCGAGATGGGTCAGAGCCTGCGCCTCCCCCGCCTCGGCCAAAGCGAGCAAAGCGGCGGGGGTTTCGGGCGCCGTCCCGCCCTGCCAAGCGGCGGCCACACGCGCCATCAGCGCCGCGCTGCCCATGTAGCGCTCGATCTCGCCCGGCTCGGGACGCGCGCCCTGCCCGGTCGGATAGGCAAGGTGGCCGATCTCTCCGGCAGCGCCATTACGCCCGCGCAAAAGCCGCCCCTCCAGCATGATCCCCATACCGATCTTAAGGCCGAATTGCAGATAGGCGAAGGTCTCGGCATCCTTGGCATTGCCATTCGAGCGCTCGGCCACAGCCGCGCAATTCACGTTGTTTTCAAGGAGAATCGGCACGCCATCGGGAGGTGTGAAGCGGCTGAAGAGCTCCTGCTCGCGGGTCTGCGCCGGATCGCCATGCGGTCCCGCGACACGAGAGGGCACCGCGATCCCGATCATCCGCAACGGGCCCCAATCCTCCTCGGTCGCCGCCAGAGTCGCGGCAATCTCATCGGCGACGGCCTGACTGATTTCTTCGCCGAGAAGCAACTGGCTGGATGGCAGCCGATAGATCCGGCTTTGCAGCAGGCGCCGATCCAGCGACGAGACGCGCAGCCGCACATGGGTCGAGCCCGCATCAATCGCGATGACATGCCCCGCCGCCACGCTGGGACGAAAGATCGCCGCTCGCCGTCCGATCGCCCCCTTGATCTCACCGATCTTGCTGACCAGCCCCAGACTTTCCAGCTCAGCAATCGCCGCCGACAGCGTCGGGCGCGAGAGGTTCAGCGCCGCGCCAAGCTGAGGCCGGGTCGCCACCCCCTCCGCCGCGATCAGCCGAAACATCGCCTTGGCGCTACTCGTCAGATTGGCGCCCGGACTGATCTCGGATTTCACGTCACGGCTGGCCATCACTCAAGCACTCTTTGTTCGTCAAACTTACAAGGGTGCTACAGGATGTTTATGTCTTCGATAACCCCTCTTCGCACGGCACCTCGACCATCGGCAGCCAGGCGCCGCACCAGGACGGCAAACCCATTTCTTCATCAGACAAATACCCACCGCGACCGCGACACCCGCGATCACGGCGGCATAGGGGCCGAACAGGCAAAGCCCCGCCATATCCGGACGCCGCGACCGGCGGCGTCCGAAGCAGCAAGCCTCAGCCCAGATCGGTGCGATCTGCGTTCATCACCTTGTTCCAGGCCGCAACGAAATCCTTCAGGAACTTCGCCTTGCTGTCGGCCTGAGCATAGACCTCGGCGACCGCGCGCAGGATCGAGTTCGAGCCGAAGACCAGATCGACCCGCGTCGCGGTCCAGCTCTCGGCACCGGTCTTGCGATCGCGGCCGGTGAAGGTCACGGCCTCGGCTGAATCCGGCGTCCAGACGGTGCCCATATCCAGCAGATTGGTGAAGAAATCCGGGGTGAGCTGCCCCGGCCGGGTCGTCAGAACGCCCTGACGGCTGCCGCCATGATTGGCGTCCAGCGCGCGCAGGCCGCCGACCAGAACCGTCAGCTCGGGCGCGGTCAGCCCCAAAAGCTGGGCGCGGTCGATCAGCATTTCTTCGGCCGGAACCGCATATTGCTGACGCTGCCAGTTGCGGAAGCCATCTGCTTCGGGCTCAAGCGGCTCGAAGCTTTCGGCATCGGTCTGCTCTTGCGTGGCATCGGTGCGACCCGGCACGAAAGGCACGCGCAGGTCTTCGCCCGCTGCCTTCGCGCCTGCCTCGATCCCGGCAGCGCCGCCAAGCACGATCAGATCGGCCAGTGAGACCTTTTTGCCGCCCGCAGCGCCCGCATTAAAGCCGGATTGGATGCCCTCGAGGACGCCCAGAACCTTGGCCAGCACCTCGGGCTGATTGACCGCCCAATCCTTCTGCGGCGCCAAGCGCAGACGCGCGCCATTGGCACCGCCGCGCAGATCCGAGCTGCGGAAGGTCGAGGCCGAAGCCCAGGCGGTCGAGACCAGTTCGCCAATGCTCAACCCCGAAGCCAGAATCTCGGCCTTGAGACGCGCAATATCGGCCTCATCGATCAGCGCATGATCGACAGAGGGAACCGGATCTTGCCAGATCAGATCCTCGGCCGGCACGTCCTTGCCAAGATAGCGCCCCTTCGGCCCCATGTCGCGATGGGTCAGCTTGAACCAGGCACGGCCAAAGGCATCGGCAAATTCGTCCGGATTTTCAAAGAAATGTCGGGCGATCGGCTCATAGATCGGATCGGCCCGCAGCGCGAGATCCGAGGTCAGCATCGAGGGCGCCACCCGCTTGCCCAGGATATGTGCATCCGGCACGGAATTCGCGCCCATGCCATGTTTCGGCGTCCATTGCTTGGCGCCCGCCGGGCTCGTGGTCAGCTCCCATTCATAGCCGAAGAGGTTCCACAGGAAGTTGTTCGACCATTTCGTCGGTGTCGAGGTCCAGATCACCTCAAGCCCCGAGCCGATCGTGTCGGCCGCATTGCCGGTGCCCTGGCTGTTCTTCCAACCGAGCCCCATCTGCTCGATCGGCGAGGCCTCGGGATCGGGCCCGACCTGCGCCGCATCGCCCGCGCCATGGGTCTTGCCAAACGTATGGCCGCCCGCGATCAGCGCGACGGTCTCGTAATCATTCATCGCCATGCGCGCGAATGTCTCGCGGATGTCACGCGCCGAGGCCAGCGGATCGGGATTGCCGTCCGGCCCCTCGGGGTTCACATAGATCAGCCCCATCTGCACCGCTGCCAGCGGATTATCGAGATCGCGCTCGCCCGAATAGCGGTTGTGCCGGTTGGTCGGATCATTGCTCGGCGCCAGCCAGCGATCCTCGGCGCCCCAATAAATGTCCTCCTCCGGCGCCCAGACATCTTCACGCCCGCCGCCGAAGCCGAAGGTTTTGAACCCCATCGAATCCAGCGCGACATTGCCCGCGAGAATGATCAGATCGGCCCAGCTCAGCGCATTGCCGTATTTCTGCTTCACCGGCCACAGCAAGCGGCGCGCCTTGTCGAGGTTGACGTTGTCGGGCCAGCTGTTGAGCGGCGCGAAACGCTGCGTCCCGCTGCGCGCGCCACCGCGCCCGTCGGCGGTGCGATAGGTCCCGGCGCTGTGCCAGGCCATGCGGATGAAGAAGGGCCCGTAATGACCCCAATCGGCCGGCCACCACTCCTGGCTGTCGGTCATCAGCGCGGTCAGATCCGCCTTGACCGCATCGAGATCCAACGCCTTGAAGGCGGCAGCATAATCGAAATCCGGATCCATCGGATTTCCCTTGCGATCATTCTGATGAAGGATCGAGATGTTCAGCGCATTCGGCCACCAATCCTTGTTGGCGCGGCCCTGACCGCTGACAATCGGATTGCTGCCATGCATCACCGGGCATTTACCCTTCGGCGCGTCATTTCCGTCCATGTCGTTCTCCTCTTGGCTCCGGGCAAGCCGCCCTTAGCGAATACATCTGGGCCGAAAACCGGGACGAAGCCGGTCAGCCGTCGCGCGACTCAAGTAGTAGCATCGCATTTTCATCAGAAGAATTTGTATTTTCTGATTGCTTCGATAATATTACCTGATGACAAATCTCACCCTCAAACAACTCCGCTACTTCGAGGCCCTCGCGCGCCACGGCCATTTCGGTCGCGCTGCCGATGATTGCGCGATTACCCAACCGGCGTTGTCGATGCAGATCAAGGAACTCGAGGAAAGTCTTGGCAACCCGCTCTTCGAACGCGCGCCCCGGGCGATTCGCCTGACCCGCTTCGGCACGCTTTTCGCCGAACGCGCCCGCAAGATCCTGCGCGAGGTCGAAGAGCTCGAAGATCTCGCCCGCATGGCCGGAGACCGGCTCTCTGGCGCGCTGCGCCTCGGGGTCATCCCAACGGTCGCCCCCTATCTGCTGCCGCGCATCATCGCCAAACTTGGCGTCAGCCACCCCGAGATCGACCTCCACCTGCGCGAAACCACCACCCCGAAACTCCTGCAAGAACTCGGTGAGGGCAAACTCGACGCCGCCATTATCGCTTTGCCGGTCTCAGAGCCCACCCTGACCGAGACCCCGCTCTTTCGCGAAAACTTCGTCCTCGTCCGCCCCGAGGCAGATCGCGGCCGTCCGGTGCCAACTCCCGACAACTTGCGCAAAATGCGCCTCCTGCTGCTCGAAGAAGGCCATTGCTTCCGCGATCAGGCGCTGTCCTTTTGCGATATGTCCGATCACCACCCGCGCGAAATGCTGGACGGAAGCTCGCTCGCGACCCTGGTCCAGATGGTCGGCGCAGGCATCGGCGTCACCCTCATCCCAGAGATGGCGGTGCCGGTCGAAACCCGCTCCGCCGCCGTCGCCGTCAGCCAGTTCAGCGAACCCCGCCCCTCACGCCTCATCGGCATGGTCTGGCGCAAGACCACTCCGCTCGCACCCCAACTCGCCAGCATCTGCGAAACCGTGCGCCAGGCCACGACGCCACTCCCGAACACCGCAGCTTGACCAGGCCGTACGGACAGACCCGCGCCTTCTTCATCACAAAAATACCCAAAAAGCCGTGCCAAAGGCGTGCCCGAGGCCCGGTTTCTCCGACACCCAGCCACGGCATTTTCGCGCTTCCGGGCAGGCCCGATCAACCGCTCCGTCACTCCGAAGCGACTAAGATCGCGAACAAAATCGCTCAGCGCCCGTTGCATCCGGTCGAAAGGATCGCGCTCCGGCCGCCAGTCGAGAAACTCCCCATCGATGAACACCCGGCCAGCCCATAGATCAACGCGCGGCGCGACAGCACCGCCCCCCACGCGGGGCTTGATCACGGCGCAGGCATTGCCCATCTCGGGCAGGCCTCGTCTTATGCCGTCAGGGATTGCACCATGAGCTATGAATTCGCCCAAACCTCAGGTCAGGACGGCGCGCCGCTGATTTTCACCTTCCACGGCACCGGCGGCGACGAGCATCAGTTTCATGGGCTCGCCCAAAAGCTCTGGCCGGGCGCGCATGTGATCTCGCCCCGCGGAGACGTGTCCGAATATGGCGCGGCGCGCTATTTCCGCCGCAAGGCCGAGGGCGTCTATGATATGGAGGATCTCGCGCGCCGCACCGAGACCATGGCCAAGTTCATGGCGGAAGAGACCCAGCGCAGCGGTGCCCCGCGCGTGATCGCTCTGGGCTATTCGAACGGCGCGAATATCCTCGCCTCGGTCCTCTTGACCCATCCCGAGATCGTCACTGACGCCATATTGCTGCATCCGCTGATCCCCTGGCAGCCTGCGCCGCAACCGGGGCTGCAGGGGCGCCGAGTTCTGGTAACCGCCGGGCGTCACGATCCGATCTGCCCCCCTGCCGAGACCGAGCGTCTGAACCGCTATCTCGGCGAGCAGGGAGTCGCCTTGACCGAGTTCTGGACCAATGGCGGCCACGGGATCGAGCGAGAGGAAATCGCGGCGGTTGCGGATTTCCTGAAATAATAAGGCCGTCACATCGGGGCGCCTTCATTCGCCCCGATGCTGGGCGCGACAATGCCCGTCATCCATAAAGCGAGCGGCCGCAGATCCATTAATCCTTTACGGGATCATCGGCACAAACAGGCCGATCCGGACCGAAAGTTCGGCAAGAAAAGGCTGCTTGATGATCGCAAATCTTTGTTACCGCAGTTCTGGTTGCGCGGCGATCGAAGATCGTATTTCTCCCTCGAAAACATATTTCCTCCGCTCATCTGATTTCGGCGGGTGTCCGTTAGATTGCGCCCGATAGGTTAAAATGACAGCCAGAACCCAAGCAAGACTGATTCCAAACCCTGTCGGTGACTACAACCCAATCCCCCAATACGGCCCCGTCAAAACATATCGAAGCCTCGTGATCGGCGGCACGAAGATGTCCGCCCTTCTTTGGCCAAAGAACACGCTCACCCAAGGGACATCGAGCCAGCGCGGCGGGACGACAGCAACCAATCTGAAAGCTGCAATCTCGGCGCTGAAAGCGACAGATGACAACAAATACTGGATTGCCGGCCATCTGCTCAATGCGGAAATGGGCGGTCGCGGAGAAGAGCAAAGAAACCTCACGCCCTTGACCGGCGTCACCAATCAATCCCATGCCAGATTTGAAGGAGTGATCAAGAATGCTTTGGTCACACTCGATCGAACCTATTCAGAATCTCTGCGAGACAATGAGATCGATTCATTCTGGAGCGCACAATATTCTGTCTCTGTTCACGGGAATTACCATGACACCAATTCCCAGTATCAAGAGTACAATATGGCTCCAGAATATATCTCGCTTGAATTCAAATATTTTCGATTGAAGAAAACCGGACCAAGGATCTTGCTTTATGGCGGTTGGAGTTCGCTTTTCCCCCATCGGCACCTGTCTCATTTTGACCTCCGTTCGAATAATTATCGAGAGCTTTCGAAGACCGCCGGTGTCAGCGATTTTCAAATTCTCGACGGCACCAACTCTGGCTTCCGGGCGAAGATCTATAATATCTGAGATCTTCGCCCGCCATGCTGTCGCGAACCCGGGTGCAGATATAGGGAGCCATCGCGACCCGCGCGCTGCCTCAGCCCGGAATGATCTCGAATTTCTCGACATCGACCATGCCGCGGTCGGTGATCTTCAGCGCGGGGATCACCGGCAGCGCGAGGAAGGCGAGTTGCAGGAAAGGCTCTTCCAGCGTCACGCCAAGGCTATGGGCCGCCTCACGCAGCTTGACCAGCCGCGCGCGCACTGCCTCGAACGGATCAAGGCTCATCAGCCCGGCGACAGGAAGCGGCAGTTCAGCCAGAATCTTGCCGGCTTCGGTGACGACGAAACCGCCCTCGATCTCGCTCAGCCGGTTCGCGGCTAGGGCCATATCGTCGTAATCCGCGCCGATCACCGCGATATTGTGATGGTCATGGCAAACGGTCGAGGCAATCGCGCCGCGTTTGATCCCGAAACCCTTGACGAAACCCGTGGCGATATTGCCGTTCTTGCCGTGCCGCTCGATCACTGCGATGCGCATCAGATCGCGGGCGGGATCGGGGCGTTTGTCGCCATCCTCGATCGCGATATCTTCATAAAGATGCTGGGTGATGATCTTGCCTTCCATGATGCCGATGACATCGGTGGTGGCGTGATTGGCGCTGTTGCGGAAATCGCGGGCCGTGACTTTCGGCGCCTTGACCGAGTGGCGCCCGATCTCGGGCAGGGTCTCGCGCGCAGCCAAAGCCGCCTCATCGACGACGCGGCCCGCCGCAAGGACGAGCTGCGCGTGGCAACCTTCAAGGCTATCAATCGCCACGATATCGGCGCGCAACCCCGGCGCAATCAGCCCGCGATCCTTCAGGCCAAACGCCTCGGCGGCCGAAAGCGATGCCGCGCGATAGGCGGCGAGCACCGGCGTGCCCAGCGCGATCAGGCGGCGGATCATGTAATCGAGGTGACCATGTTCCGCGATATCAAGCGGATTGCGGTCATCAGTGCACAGGCACAGATAGGCGCTGGTGCGCTCGGTCAGAAGCGGTTGCAGCGCATCGAGATCTTTCGAGACCGAGCCCTCGCGGATCAGGACGCGCATGCCCTTTTGCAGCTTCTCGCGCGCTTCTTCGGCGGTGGTCGCCTCGTGTTCGGTGCGGATGCCCGCCGCGATATAGGCGTTGAGATCGCGGCCCGAGAGCTGCGGGCAATGGCCGTCGATATGGCCGCCCCGAAACAGCTCAAGCTTGGCCATCGCGCCCGGATCGCGGTGGATGACGCCGGGATAGTTCATGAATTCAGCTAGCCCGATCCCCGAGGGATGGCCGCGCAGGGGCGCGAGATCTTCGGCCTCGATCCGCGCGCCGGTCGTCTCCATCTCGGTCGAGGGCACGCAGGAGGAAAGCTGGACGCGTAGATCCATCAGCAGGTGCTCAGAGGCTTTCTGGAACCAGCGAATGCCCTCGGTGCCGATGACATTGGCGATCTCATGCGGATCGCAGATCGCCGTGGTGATGCCGCGCGGCGTGACGCAGCGGTCGAATTCATGCGGCGTGATCAGGCTGCTTTCGACATGGAGATGCGTGTCGATGAAACCCGGCACGAGGATCAGCCCCGAGACGTCAATGACCCTTTTGCCCTCATAGGCCCCACAGGTCCCCACGATCCGGTCGCCGGTGATCGCGACATCGCCCTCGAGGAGATCTCCGGTGACAAGATCGAAAACCCGCCCGCCGCGCAGGACAAGATCGGCTGGCGCTTCGCCGCGTGCGGTTGAAATAAGGGCGGAAAGCGGGGTGGTCATGGTCTTATCCTTTGCGCTTTCGCCCCTTCATAGCGCGGGAATGCGGAAAGGAGAACTGATCCTGTGCGGGGGCTCTGCCCCCGGCCCTGACGGGCCTCCCCCGGGGTATTTTCGTGACGAAGAAAGCGGAAGCCCGGGCGGCTACGACTTAAGGCCGGGCTGATTGGGGGGGAGGCGGCGGCTAGGCTTGGGAAGGGAATTTTACCTACAGGAATGTTTGTGACGCGCGGCATGCGCTCAGAGGAGGAACGCAGATGGCGATCAAGAAATTCGGGACCTACAAGGCTCCTAACGTCGCACCGATCACCGAGGATCTGGACTGGTGGACCCCGGTCGAGGGCAAGCCGACGATGAAGACCTGGATCGAGAATGCGACGGCGGACGGGCAGTATCTGACCGGCTATTGGGAGGCCACGCCGGGCAGCTACCGCGTCACCTACGGCGTCGATGAATTCATCCATATGTTCGAAGGCAAGGTCACGCTGACCGCCGATGGCGAAGCGCCCCAGCATTTCCAGGCGGGCGACACGTTCCAGATCGAAAAGGGCTGGACCGGCATCTGGAAGACCGAAGAGACCGTGCGCAAGTGCTTTGCGATTCGCGTGAGCTGAGCGGTTTCATCTGACGACGATTTTTGGGCGGGTGGCTTGCGGGTCGCCCGCCCTTTTCATTGGGCCCTCATGCAACTTCTGCGAGGGCGCGGGTGTTTTCTTTGGCTGTCGGACGGGGTGGCTGTCACAACTGGCGCGGCTGGCTCGTCTTATGGGGGTAGCGATCTTTCAAGGACGACGATGATGAGCACCCGTTTGAATTATTACCGCGCCTCTCCTGCCGCGATGAAGGCGATGATGGCGATTGAAGAGGCCACCAAAGGGCTGAGCATTCCGCTGGCGTTGCGCGAATTGGTGAAGATGCGCGTCTCGCAGATCAATGGCTGCGCCTATTGCCTGAACATGCATGCCCCGGATGCGCGGGCGGCTGGGGTCTCGCAGCAAAAGCTGGACGTGCTGGCGGCCTGGCGTGAGAGCCCGGCCTTTGATGCGCGCGAGCGGGCGGCTTTGGCTTGGGCCGATGCGCTGACCCGGCTGGAGGCGAGCGGGGCGCCCGACAGCGATTATGCCGCAGTGGTCGAGGTATTCAGCGAGACCGAGGTGGTTGATCTGACGCTGGTCATCAATGTCATCAACGCCTGGAACCGCTTTGCCGTGGGCTTCCGCTCGCAGCATCCGGTGGCGCAGGACCATGCCGCCTGATCCGCAGGCAGCGATTTTCGAAGGTGAGCGGCGTCGGTTGATGGCGCTCGCCTATCGCATGACCGGCTCGGTCGCGGAGAGCGAGGATCTCGTCCAGCAGGCTTGGCTGCGCTTTGCACAGGCGGAGGGTGTTGAGGATTCGGCGCGCTGGATGAGCACGGTGGTGACGCGGCTCGCGTTGGATCATCTCAAATCGGCGCGGGTGCGGCGCGAGGCCTATGTCGGGGCTTGGCTGCCCGAGCCCATTCTGAGCGACGCCGCGCCCGATGCCGAGGCGGGCTGGATCGTCACCGAAGAGGTCGGGATCGCGTTGGTGTTGATGCTTGAGCGGCTGACGCCCGAGATGCGCGCGGCGTTTTTGCTGCGCGATGCCTTCGACTATGGCTTTGACGAGATCGGCGCGGTTTTGTGGCGCAGCGAAGCGGCATGCCGCCAGCTGGTCTCACGCGCCCGCAAACGGCTGATCGGGGTCGAGCCGGTCGCCGCGCGCCCCATAGCCGAGGCCGCCCCGATCGTCACCGCCTTTTGGCGTGCGAGCCGCGAGGGCGACATGCAGGCTTTGCTCGATCTTTTCGCCGAGGAGATCGAGGTTCATACCGATGGCGGCGGCAAGGTCACGGCGGCGATCAATGTGCTGCAAGGCCGCAGGCGGGCGGCGCAGCTCTTCGCCGGGATCGCGCGGAAATGGCCGATGCCGGAGCGCCCCTGCCCGCCCTTGTGCCGCATCAACGGCTCGCCGGGTTTTGTCTCGACCGAGCGCGGCGGCATCCGCCAAACCACCGCCCTGGAGATCCGCGAGGGCCGGATCACCGCGATCTGGATCATGCGCAACCCCGACAAGCTGCGCCATCTGCCCGAGGCACCCGCAGGTTAGAGAGTTTTGCTATAGCGCCGCAGCCGCCGGTTCGTGCGCGCAAGAAGATGCGAGATCTGGGCCGAGACCAGCGCCGCGAGCCAGCCCACGAGTCCCGCCAGCACCTGAAAGGCCTCATGGGTGACGCGCAAAGTCAGGCGCAGGAATTTGCTTTTGCCCGCCAGTTTCAGATAACCCGCCGTCTGCTCGCCCAGCGCGTCACTCGCGCGCGCCATCTTGCGCAGATCATTGAGATCATCGGTCTTGCCGAGCAGATAGAGCCCCTGACGCGGGCCGGTGCGGGCGACCATCTCTCCGGTCGCGCTGGCCAGATCGACCGCCGGGCGCAAGGCGTCCATCCGCACCACGCCGCGCAGATCGCTGATGCCGCGCACGGCGGGCAAGGCGGCCCAGTCGATGCCCTCTGCCGCCGCGCGGCGCAGGATGCGGGTCAGCCCCACCGGAATCTTTCCGGCGAGATGGGCGAATTTCAAAAACCCCGCCCCCGCTTTCACGGTCAGCGAAGAGCCACCGCTGGCGAGCGCGAGCCCAGTTGCGCCCAGACCCACGACCGACAGCGTGGCGTCGATCTGATCGACCTCTTCGCCGCTGGCATAGGCGATCCCCGCCCGCGAGATCCCGGCAATATCGCCGATGGGCGTCAGATTGACGGCGATTCCGCAGATCATCGCGGTATTGAGCTCGCAACTCGCGCTATTCCAAGCGCAGCGCGCGCAAGAGCCCGCCGTGTGCAGGATCGAGTGATCCGCGTCATAAGTCTCGGTGATGCGGGTCTGAAGCTCGGGGGAAAGCGTGATCCCCTGCGCGGTGGCGATCTCGGTCAGGCTATTGATGACGATCCAGTCGCGCGGATCATTGGCCAGCTCTTCTGACAGCGCGGCCTCGAGGCGCGGCTGAGGGGCATCGCCAAGCGTCGCCCGCGTCATGGCGGCGCTGAGTTCCGACCCCGTGCGCTCGATCAGCCAGCGCCCACCGAGCGAGGTCGAAATCTGCCACAGCCCATGCGCGGAAAAGGCGAGAAACCCCAGTGCGACGACGGCAAGGATGAAGCGCAGCACCCGCCCGAAAAGGCGTCTGCCGCGCGACGAGTCGCTGGAGGGGTATCTGGGCGGAGCGACCAATGGGCGCTCTGCCCGCAACTCACGCATTTGGCTCAGAAGCTGTTCGGCAAGACCTGATCCGGCGGGCGATGGCCATCGGCAAAGGTCTTGATGTTGATGATGACCTTCTCGCCCATCTCGGCGCGGCCCTCGACGGTCGCCGAGCCCATATGCGGCAGCAGGACGACATTCGGGAGTTCGCGCAGGCGCGGGTTGATCTCGTGGCCATGCTCGAAGACATCGAGGCCCGCGCCCGCGATCTCTCCGGCGCGCAGCATCCGGGTCAGCGCGTTTTCGTCGATGACCTCGCCGCGCGAAGTGTTCACGATCACTGCCGAGGGCTTCATCAGCTTCAGGCGGCGCGCATTCATCAGATGGAAGGTCGAGGGCGTATGCGGCGCGTTGATCGAGAGGATGTCCATCCGGCTCACCATCTGATCGAGGCTTTCCCAATAGGTCGGCTGAAGCTCGGCCTCAATCTCGGGGCGCAGGCGACGGCGGTTGTGGTAATGGATCTGCATCCCGAAAGCATTGGCGCGGCGCGCGACCGCCTGACCGATGCGGCCCATGCCCAAAATGCCAAGGCGACGCCCGCCGACGCGCCCGCCCAGATGCGAGGTCGGCGACCAGCCGCTCCAGCGGCCCGCCTGCATCTCAGCCATGCCTTCGGGCAGGCGGCGGGTAACCGCGAGAATCAGCGCAAGCGCCATATCCGCCGTATCTTCGGTGACAACGCCGGGCGTGTTGGTGACCAAAATGCCACGCTGCCGCGCCGAGTGAACGTCAATGTGATCGACCCCCGCGCCATAATTCGCGATCAGCTTCAGCCGCTCTCCGGCCTGCGCCAGCATATTCGCGTCGATCATATCCGTCACCGTCGGCACCAGAACGTCGCAATCCCGCATGGCTACAGAGATTTCTTCACGCGACATGCGCCGATCATCCTCGCGCAGCACGACATCAAAGAGCTCTGACATCCGGGTCTCGACCGTCTCGGGCAGCTTGCGCGTGACGGCCACCTTCAGGCGAGTGCGGGACGGATTGGTCGCATATGGTGCAGTCATGGCGGCTCCTCTCTTCCAATGCCGGGCGGCTTTTGGCAAACTGCCCATGATGCGGGGCAGAGACAAGACCCCGAACAAGGCAGGACGGGCAAATGATTCTATTTAAGGCACGGCTGGCTCTGGCTTTGCTGATGCTGACGGCGGTTCCGCTTTCGCTTCCGGGTGCCGCGAGCGCCCAAAGCGATTCCTCGGAGGCGACGGTCGAGGCCATCGAGAATCAGAACATCGCTCCCAGCGCGGGAACCGAGCAGATGCAACGCGATCCCGATCGGGGACCGGTGACCAATCTGCCGTTGCCGCGCTATGTCAGCCTCAAGGGCAGCGAGGGCAATGCCCGGCGCGGTCCTTCGCTGTCGCATCGCATCGACTGGGTCTTCCGTCACCCCGGGATGCCGCTGCGCGTTGTCGCCGAATTCGGCCATTGGCGCCGGGTCGAGGATCAGGATGGCGCGGGCGGCTGGGTCCATTACGCGCTCTTGTCGGGCGTGCGCACGGCGATCGTGCAAAAGGATATGCTCGAACTTCTGGCGCGCCCGGATGAAAACGCCTCTGTCGTGGCGCGGGCCGAGGCCGGCGCAATCGTCCGCCTGCATGAATGCAACAAAAGCTGGTGCCGAATTTCAGGCGGCGGCGAAAAGGGCTGGGTGCGCAAATCCGATATCTGGGGCGTCGATGCCAATGAGCTGCGCGACTAAGCCGCGCCTCCCAAATCGAGATAAAAAAACAGCCGGAGAGCAATCTCCGGCTGTTTTGTTTTGCGCAGAGCCCTGTCTCAGAGCTGGTTGCGCGGCTGGCTGAGGACCGGCTGGGTGTTGCTGGACGCTTCAGCGCGCGAGCACTGGTAATAGGTCGCGGTTTTGCGATCCTCGGTCACGCGCAGAACGCCCGGACGCGATTGCAGGTCGATGATGCGGTTGGTCGGACCATGACCACCGTTACACGACAGCGTCACCTGCGTGCGGTTCACCTGCTGCTGGGAATTGGCAACGGTGCAGCTTGCACCAACACCCGGGAAGTTGAAGTTGTTGCCGTCGATGATCAATGCGGTCTTGCTGGCCGGATTGCCGCAATCGCTGGCGCGCAGATCATAGGTGCCGTTCAGCGCGTTGGATTGGGCGATGGGGCCAGGGGTCGGTTCCGGCGTGGCAGGGGCGACTTTGTCGCAGGCAGCAACAGCACCGACCAAAGCGAGGGCTGCCAGCGGAAGCATGAGTTTCTTGGTGAAGACCATTCGAATTCTCCCTTCTGTCAAGAACGCGCGGTTTCCAGACCGCGTCCTCTCAACAAAGCGTGAACCCCCGGTTTTCGTTCCCGAAATTTTAGCCAAAGTTCGTCTGCGGGCAGGGAATCGCCTTTCGACAGGATCCATTGTTCCAATTTTGCCGCAGTCTCGGGATCGAAGGCATCGCCCTTTTCCATGAAGGCCTCGAAGGCGTCGGCATCCATGACCTCGGACCACATATAGCTGTAATACCCCGAGGAGTAGCCGTCGCCCGAGAAGACATGCGCAAAATGTGGGGTGGCATGGCGCATCGGGATCGCGGCAGGCGCGCCCAATGCCGCAAGCACCTCGGCCTGTTTCGCCATCGGATCGGCGGCAGGCTCGCCCCGGTGGAAGGCCAGATCGACCAAGGCGCTTTCGAGATATTCGGTCGTGGCAAATCCCTGATCGGCATTGCCGGCCGCAATCATGCGATCGCGCAGCGCGGCGGGCAAAGCCGCGCCGGTCTCGGCATGGCGGGCATGGCGGTCGAGCACTTCGGGCTGTTCCAGCCAATGCTCGTAAAGCTGGCTCGGCAGCTCGACGAAATCGCGCGCGACCGAGGTGCCCGACATTGAGGGCCAGGTCACATCCGACAGGATATTGTGCAGCGCATGGCCGAATTCGTGGAAAAGCGTATGGGCATCGTCCCACGACAAATAGGCCGGAGCGCCGGGCTGTTCGGGCGGGGTGAAGTTGCAGATGTTCATGACAATGGCGCGATGACCGCCGCCGATCTTGTCCTGCTGGGTCAACGTCGAGCACCACGCGCCCGAGCGTTTCGACGGCCGCGCGAAATAGTCCCCGACGAAAATCGCCATCAGCTTGCCGTCGCGCGTGATCTCCCATGCGCGGGCCTCGGGCACCCAAAGCGGCGCCTCGAATTCACGGAACTCCAGTCCGAAAAGCCGGGTCGCCGTGTCAAAGACCGCGCCGATCATCGCCTCGAGATTCAGGTAAGGCTTCACCTCGGCCTCGTCGATCTCATGCTCGGCGCGGCGGCGGCGCTCGGCATAGAAGCGCCAGTCCCAAGGTTCCAGTGCGCCGTTAACGCCATCCGCATGCAGCGCCTGAGTGAAGGCCTCGGCGTCCAGATTGGCGCGGGCGACGGCGGGCTTCCAGACCTGCATCAGCAGATCCTCGACATTCTGCGCGGTCTTGGCCATCTCGGGATCGAGCTTATAGGCCGCGAAATCGGCATAGCCCAAAAGCTGGGCGCGCTCATGGCGCAGCGCCAAAATCTCGGTGACGAGCGGCAGGTTGTCGGTCTTTTCGCCGCCCGCCCCAGCCCCCGAACCACGCGCGCCCCAAGCCCGCCACGCGACCTCGCGCAGCGCGCGATCCTCGGCATATTCAAGAAACGGCACGATCAGAGAGCGGTTGAGCGTCACGACCTGCCCCGCCATGCCGCGTTCCTTGGCCGCCGCCCGCATCGCGCGCAAAAGCCAATCGGGCAGACCGGCAAGCTTGTCATCGGCGACCGACATGACGAAATCGCGCTCATCGGTCAGCACGTTTTGGGTGAAATCGGTGGTCAGAACCGCCAGCCTTTCGCGAAGCGCGGCCATGCGCTCGCGGTCGGCCCCGGTCAGCGCCGCCCCCGCCCGGCGCAACCCACGCAATGTCAGCTCGGTCAGGCGGCGATCCTCGGGGGCGAGCCCCTCGGCCGTCTCTGCCACCGCCTGCACGCGTGCGAAGAGACGCGGGTCCATGCTGATTTTCGAGCCATGCGCGGCCAGACGCGGCGCGATCTCGCGTTGCAGCTTTTCGCGCGCCGGATTCGAATCGACTCCGGTCAGCGTGTAGAAAATCGCGCAAAGCCGGTTCAGCCCCTCTTCCGAGGTCTCGATCGCGGCGATGGTATTGGCGAAAGTCGCGGGTGCCGGATTGGCGGCAATCGCTTCGGCAGCCGCTTCGGCGTCAGTCAGGCATTGATCGAAAGCGGCGGGGAAATCCTCGTCCTTGATCAGATCGAACCGGGGCAGACCCTGCGGACCGGACCAATGGGTGATTTCGGGATTCATCGCGATCTCCTTGATGGGCGGGGCTTTCCCCTTTGCTCAAGGATGTAACCCGCAGGCGCGGCTTGGCAAGGGCGGCAGGCCCCTCAGAGATGCACGCCGCCGCAAACCGGGCAACCTTCGCGGCGGCGGATGGTGATCGTGCGCGTCTCGCCCCAGAGCCCGTCGAAAATCGTCATGCGCCCGCGCGACACGGCGCCCGCGCCGGTGATCGCCTTGATCGCCTCGAGCGCCATCATCGAGCCGATCACGCCCGGCAAAGCCCCGACCACGCCCGCTTCGGCGCAAGAGGGCGCAAGGCCGTCGGCGGGTGCCTCGGGGAAGAGGCAAGCCATGCAGGGCGCGCCGCGCGCCGGGTCCCAGACGGTGAGCTGCCCCTCCCATTGCGCAATCGTGCCCGAGACCAGCGGCACGCCCGCCGCGACGCAAGCCGCATTGATCGCCTGCCGCGCGGCGAATGTATCAGTGCCGTCGAGCACCAGATCGAAGCCGCCGATCAGCGGAGCATCCTCGGCGGTGACGAAGCGCGGCAAGCTCGTGACCTCGACATGCGGGTTCAGCGCGGCCAGCGCCGCGCGACCGGCCTCGACCTTGGGCGCCCCGGCGTCGCTGCTGCGAAAAAGGATCTGGCGTTGCAGGTTCGAGATGCTGACATGATCGGCATCGGCCAAGGTGATCCGGCCAAAGCCCGCCGCCGCCAAATAGAGCGCAACCGGAGAGCCAAGCGCCCCCGCCCCCACGATCAGCACATTGGCGCGGCGCAGCTTGGCTTGGCCCGGGCCGCCGATCTCGCGCAGGACCATATGGCGGGCGTAGCGGTCCAGTTCGTCATCAGCAAGCAGAGCTTGCGGCCTGGGCGTCGCATTGGGAGCGCTTTCAGGATGGGGAGAGGTCCCGCCCGTCACCACCGGAACGGCCGCGCGATGGGCCAGTCCGACCAGACGGCGATAGGCCAGCACCAGAGCGACGATCACGCCGCCCATCACCCAGGCTTCTGGCCCGCCGCCGATGGCATGGGCGAGGCGGCTATCCGGTTGCAGCAGCTGCACAGCGATCACGCCAAGCCACAGCCCCAGCGCCGCGAGCCACAGATAAAGCGCGCGCAGACCGAAAAACCGGCCCGCCGCCCAGATGGCAAGAAAGAGGAACAGGACGAGCATAGCCCGCCCTCGTCAGCCGCGCCCGGTCGAGCCGAAGCCGCCAGCCGCGCGGTCAGAATCCGAAAGCACCTCGGCCATGACATAGCTTGCGCGCGTGACCGGGGCGATCACCGCCTGCGCGATCCGCTCGCCATGTTTGACAAGGAAGGTCTCGCGGCCAAGGTTGATCAGGATCACGCCCAACGGGCCGCGATAATCGCTGTCAATCGTGCCCGGCGCATTCGGCAGCGAAATGCCATGTTTCAACGCCAGCCCAGAGCGGGGGCGAAGCTGCATTTCATAGCCTTCGGGAATTTCGACGCGAAGTCCGGTCGGGATCAGCTTGATCTCACCGGGCGCCAGCGCAATCTCACCGCCGCCCAGATCGGCGCGCAAATCCGCACCGGATGCGCCTGCGGTCTGATACTCCGGAAGCGGAAGCGAGGGGTCGGCCCCCTCGTCGCGCATGACCAAAATCCGAACTTCCGGCATCATGCGCCTTCCCTTCCAAGTCTGTCGTCGTCGATGGTCCCGCCCTTATTTGGGCGAGATCATCATCACCATCTGGCGGCCTTCGAGCTTCGGCATCGACTCGACCTTGCCATTCTCGCCGACATCGGCCGAGACGCGGTGCAGCAGTTCAAGACCGAGCTGCTGGTGCGCCATTTCGCGACCGCGGAAGCGCAGGGTGATCTTCACCTTGTCGCCTTCTTCAAGGAACTTCAGCACGCTGCGCATCTTGACTTCGTAGTCATGGGTATCGGTCCCGGGACGGAACTTGATTTCCTTGACCTCGATGATCTTCTGCTTCTTGCGTGCCTCGGCCTCGCGCTTTTGCTGTTCATATTTGAACTTGCCGAGGTCCATGATCTTGCAGACCGGCGGCACGGCATTGGGCGAGATTTCGACCAGATCGAGACCCGCGGCCTCGGCCAGCTCGATCCCTTTTGCCGGGGTCACAACCCCGACGTTCTCACCATCCGCACCGATCAGGCGAATTTCCGGGACGCGGATTCGTTCGTTGACGCGGGGGCCGGTGTCACGGACGGGCGGTGCGTTATGCGGTCTGCGAGCTATGGTAGTGTTCCTTAGATGGTTGAGAATCTGTTGGGTTTAGATAGCGATCAGTGCCTGTGCTTTCAACCTGTTTCCGTGGTCTTTCGCGCCTTTTACTGGCGTTTTGGCGGCCTCCTGCGTGCAGGTATCGCGCGGGTGCATCGCGGGCGTGCACCGATCCGAGCCACGATCCTCCGATGCGGCGCGGTCTCTGCCGTCAAGCGGACTTTCCCGATGACGCCGCCCATGCGATAGAGGGGCGAACCCGCCCCGGTTGAAGCCGGGCCCGTCGAGGAGTGCGCGCCGATGTCCCGTTTCCTGACGCTTGCCGTCATCCTCATTCTCGCGCTTGGTGGCGCCTGGGTCTGGACCGAGGGCGACATCAGCCGCGCCACTCGGCTGATCGACACGGTCTTCCAGAAGGACGGCTCTGAGCAGAACGGCCTCCAGCAAGATGGCCAGATCGCGGCAGAGCCGGGCGACGGCACGCCGCAGGAGGGCACGGCCAACGTGCCCGCCGCCCCGGTTCCGGCGCCCATCACGGCCGCGCGTCCTGCTCCGGCGCCTGCCCCACAGGCCACGGCTCCGCAAGCCTCTGCCCCGCAACTTAGCCCTCAAGGGGCCGAAGGTGCCGCAGCTTCTGCCGCCGACCGGGCAGCGGATGCGGCTGCGATTGCAGTGGATGCGGCGGCGTCCGCCGTGGCCGCCGCGCCGTCAAGCTCGGCTGCGCGCGATGCCGAAGCCGCAGCGGAAACCGCAATCCGGGCCGCTGATCGCGCAGCAGCCGCAGCCGAAACGCTGGCCGAGACCCCCAAGCCGGAAGCTGCCGCCGCCATCGCGCGCGCGGCGAACGACACGGCAACCGCCGCCGCGGTCGCCGCAGGGCAGGCCGCCGACCGAGCCACAGACCAGGCCGCGACCCCGTCCCCAGATCAATCTGCGGGCCAATCTGGCGGGCAAACCGACCCATCGGGCGCGGATCAGCCTTTCGACCGCGAGAAGGTTCTGGCGCTGATTGCGGCCTCAGATCTGCCCGAAGCCCAGAAAAGCCAGCTGCGCGCCAAGATTGACGCGGCGGGCGACAAATCCGATGCGCTGATCAATGCGCTTGAAGAAGCCAAGGCCTCCCTGCAATGACCTCGACGACCATTCAATCTGCGACCCCATCCGAGATCCAGCCCGCTCTGAGCACCCCGGCCGCGCCGCCGTCCACGCGCCCGGCAGCGCCGACAACCCCGCCGCCGCATCTCGACTTCTCGGCTTTTTTGGCCGGGCCGACGCTCAAGAAGGTGAAGGGGCCGGTGGCGATTATCCTGATCGAGGATCCGGCGGCGGTTTCGGCGACGATCGCGCATCATCTGAAACTGGGCTTTCCGGTGATCCTCGTGCTCTCGGACGATCCCCTGCCCGCAAGTGTGCTGCCGCCCGAGGCCGTTGACCGGGTCTTCAGCCTGCGCTTCCCGGCCCGCCAGCCGAATTCCCATGTCCCGGCGGTCAATGCGGTGATTGCCGCCGTGCCGGACCGGAGCTGGCTTTACTACTGCTACAATGCCGAATTCCTGTTCTTCCCCTTCTCGGATTCGCGCAGCATCGGCGAGATGCTGACCTTTCACGCCGAAGAGCGGCGGCGGGCGATGCTGACCTATGTCGTCGATCTCTATCCGCCCCGGATCGAGCATTTTCCCGAGCGGATCGACCTCGACCAAGCGATGTTTGACCGGACCGGCTATTACGCTTTGGGTCGGCCGGACCGCTTCGGCGGCTTTCACGAACGCCAGCTCGATTTCTTCGGCGGCCTGCGCTGGCGCTTTGAAGAGCACCTGCCCGCAGATCGCCGCCGCATCGACCGAATTGCGCTGTTTCGCACCGAGCCGGGGCTGAAGATTCTGGCCGATCACCGCTTCAATGACGAGGAATACAACACCTACGCCTGCCCCTGGCACCACAATCTGACCGCCGCGATCACCTCGTTTCGGGTCGCGAAGGCCTTGGCGCGCAACCCGGGATCGCGCGCGGCGATCCGTGACTTTACCTGGGGGAACTCGCGGACCTTCGCCTGGAATCCGCAGCAGCTCATGGATCTTGGGCTGATGGAACCGGGGCAGTGGTTCTGATACAGGATTTTCTGCGCTATCCTGCCTCGGTCGCGAGACTTGCACCTAAAGGATACAGGGTGATAGACGGGAGCGCATCATTCCCATGGGGGCCAACCCCCATCCCAGACGACAGGCAGGCACATATATGACAATGACCCGGACCAGTTTCGACAAGGAAGCCCTGCTGGCCTGCTCGCGCGGGGAGCTCTTTGGTCCCGGAAATGCTCAGCTTCCCGCGCCGCCGATGCTGATGATGGATCGCATCACCGATATTTCGGGCGACGGCGGCCTGCATGGCAAGGGCCATGTCGTTGCAGAATATGATATCAACCCCGAGCTGTGGTTCTTCGAATGCCATTTCCCGGGCAATCCGATCATGCCGGGCTGCCTTGGCCTTGACGGCTTGTGGCAGCTCACCGGCTTCAACCTCGGCTGGCGCGGCTGGCAGGGTCGTGGCTATGCGCTTGGCGTCGGAGAGGTTAAACTGACCGGGATGGTCCGTCCGGACCGCAAGATGCTGCGTTATTTCGTTGACTTCACCAAAGCGATCCAGACCCGCCGCCTGACCATGGGCGTGGCCGATGGCCGCGTCGAAGCGGATGGCGAGACCATCTATGAAGTCAAGGACATGAAGGTCGCCCTTTCGGCAAGCTGACCTGAGAAGAAGGAGGACACCATGCGTCGCGTGGTTATTACCGGGCTGGGGATCGTCTCGCCCATCGGCAACAATGCCTCCGAGGTGCTCGACAGCCTGCGGCATGGCAAATCCGGCATTTCGGCAGCCCCGGAATATGCCGAGCTTGGCTTTCGCAGCCAGGTTCACGGCATGCCCAAGATCGCGGTTGAGGATCACATCGACAAGCGCAACCTGCGCTTCATGGGTCCGGGCGCGGCTTACAACTTCATCGCCATGGAGCAGGCTATTGCCGATGCCGGGCTTGAGGAAAAAGACGTTTCGAACGAGCGCACCGGCCTGATCATGGGCTCGGGTGGGCCGTCGACCTCGAATCTCTTCGAGGCCCATAAGATCACGCTGGAAAAAGGCGCGCCGAAGAAGATGGGGCCGTTCATGGTCACCCGCGGCATGTCCTCGACCAATTCGGCTTGTCTCGCGACGCCCTTCAAGATCAAGGGCGTGAACTATTCGATCACCTCGGCCTGTTCGACCTCTGCGCATTGCATCGGCAATGGCGTCGAGCAGATCCAGATGGGCAAGCAAGACATCGTCTTCGCGGGCGGCGGCGAAGAGCTCCATTGGACGCTCTCCTGCCTCTTTGACGCGATGGGCGCGATGTCGTCGAAATATAACGACACGCCCGAAACCGCCTCGCGGCCCTATGATGTCACCCGCGACGGCTTTGTCATCGCAGGCGGCGGTGGCGTCGTCGTTCTCGAAGAGCTGAGCCATGCGCTGGCGCGCGGCGCCAAGATCTACGGCGAAGTCACCGGCTACGGCGCGACCTCGGACGGCTATGACATGGTTGCCCCCTCGGGCGAAGGCGGCGAGCGCTCGATGCGTCTGGCGCTTGCGACGCTTGGCGAGCGCAAGGTCAATTATGTCAACGCCCATGGCACCTCGACCCCGGTCGGCGATATCGGCGAGGTCGAAGCGATCCGCCGTGTCTTCGGCGCAGACAAGATGCCGAAAGTCGCCTCGACCAAATCGCTCACCGGCCATTCGCTTGGCGCGACCGGCGTGCATGAGGCGATCTATACCCTACTTATGATGCAAAATGGCTTCATCGCCGCTTCCGCCAACGTCACACAGCTTGACCCGGCGCTGAAGCCAGAGGAAATCGCACTGGAACGCATCGACAATGTCGAGTTCGACACGGCTCTGTCCAACAGCTTCGGCTTTGGCGGGACCAATGCGACGCTCGCCATGTCTGTCTACCGTGATTGATCGAGAAGGGTGAGGCCATGACCGAACTGCTCAAGGGAAAACGCGCTCTGGTCATGGGAGTCGCGAATGACCGCTCCATCGCCTGGGGCATTGCCAAGGCCTTGCATGAGGCGGGGGCAGAGCTTGCCTTTTCCTATCAGGGTGAAGCTTTCGGCAAGCGGGTCGAACCGCTGGCCGCCTCGCTTGGCTCGGATTTCCTGATTGATCTCGATGTCGTCGATGACGCCTCGCTCGATGCCGGTTTTGCCGAGATCGAGAAGCGTTGGGGCAAGTTCGACATTCTGGTCCATGCCATCGCCTTCTCGGACAAGAACGAGCTGACCGGGCGTTTCATCAACACGACGCGCGACAACTTCAAGAACTCCATGACGATCTCGTGTTTCTCGCTGATCGACGTGGCGCGGCGCGCGCATGGGCTGATGAATCCGGGCAGCTCGATCCTCACGCTGACCTATGCCGGCTCGAACCGGGTGACGCCCTACTACAACGTCATGGGCGTGGCCAAGGCAGCGCTGGAATCGGCGGTGCGCTATCTGGCCAATGACCTCGGCCCCGAAGGCATTCGCGTCAATGCGATCAGCCCCGGCCCGATGAAGACGCTGGCAGGCGCGGCCATTGGCGGCGCACGCAAGACCTTCCGCCACACCGAGGCGAACGCGCCCCTGCGCGCCAATGCCACGCTGGAGGCGATTGGCGGCACGGCGGTCTGGCTGAGCTCGGATTGGGGTGCCTGCACTACGGGCGAGACCATTCTGGTCGATGGCGGCTACCACGTTCTCGGTATGCCGCAATCGGAAAACCTCTGATGGAGACGCGCCATTACCTCGCAGCCGATGGCGCCCGACTTGCTTACAGCGATGAGGGCGAAGGGCTGCCGGTTTTGGCGCTCTCTGGCCTGACCCGGACGGGTCGGGACTTCGACTATCTCGCGCCCCATCTCAGGAACATCCATCCCGCGGGCGTCCGGCTGATTCGCCCCGATTATCGCGGGCGCGGCGGCTCGGATTGGACCGGGGCGGCGAGCTATACCGTTCCGCAAGAGGCTCAGGACGCGCTGCGGCTGCTCGACGAGCTCGGGATCGAGAAAGCGGCGGTGCTTGGCACCTCGCGCGGCGGGCTGATCGGCATGTTCCTCGCCGCGACCGCCAAGGACCGGATGCTCGGCCTTGCGCTGAACGATGTCGGGCCGGTGCTCGAGCGCGCGGGCCTTGAGAAGATCATGGATTATGTCGGTCGCAATCCCGCCGCAAAGACCCATGTCGAGGTCGCGGTGAAGATGCCGAAGCTGATGGCCGGTTTCGCCCATGTGCCGGAAACCCGCTGGTTTCAGGAATCGCAACACCATTACATCGAGACACCCGAGGGGCTGCGGATCAACTACGACCCCGAGCTGCGCACCTCCTTCCTCGAAGCCTTCAAGGTCAGCCCGCTGCCCGAGGTCTGGCCGCTCTTTGACGCGGCCGAGGGCCTGCCTCTGGCGCTGATCCGGGGCGCGAATTCGGATCTGCTGTCCGAGGCGACCGCCGATGAGATGCGCCGCCGTCGCCCCGACATGATCTTCGCCGAAGTGCCCGACCGCGCACATATTCCCTTCCTCGACGAGCCCGAGGCGCTTGCCGCGCTCGAAAGCTGGCTTGCGGCGGTGGCTAAGGCGTAGCTGCGGCTAGGGCGTAGCGGTGGCTAAGGCGTAGGGCTCGCCTCCAACTCGGCATTCTCGCGCTCGATTTCATCGAAGAGAAAACTGCGAAACTGGCGAATTGCCGGGCGGTTGCGGCTGGTCGTCGGATAGACCAGCCAATGGGCAAAGCCATTGGTGGTCGTCAGGCTGAACGGCTGGATGAGCGAGCCGGTCGCCAGCTCGAAGCGGAAAAAGCGTGGGGTCAGCATCGCGACCCCCTGCCCCGCCACCGCGGCGCGCCCCTCATTGACCTGACTGCCCAGCCCGAGCCCCGGAATCGGCACGAGCTCGGGATAACGGACGCCTGCCTTGCCCATCCAGACTCCCCAATCGGGATTGCCGCTGTCGATGATCGGCAGCTTCAGCAGATCCTCGGGCACGCGCACCCCGGCTTCTTCGGCCAGACGCGGCGAGAGCATCGGCGTGATCGTATAGTCAAAGAGCAAATGGCTCTCGACGCCGGGCCAATCGCCCTTGCCGTAACGGATCGCCGCATCGAAATCGTCGCGGCTGAAATCCATCATCCGATCCGAGGATTCCAGCCGCAGCGCGAGCTCGGGATGGGCGAATTGGAACTTGCCCAGCCGCTGGCTCAGCCAATGGGTCGCGATGCTGAGCGGCGTGGTGATCGCGAGCGTGGTGTTGCGACCCTCGGTCGGGGCATAGGTCTCACGCAAGAGATCGAAGGCCTCGGTCGTCGGCCGCGCCAGCTCTTCACCCAGACGGGTCAGGCGGACCTCGCGCGGGCGGCGCAGAAAGAGCGGCCCGCCCAGACGCTCTTCGAGCAGCCGGATTTGGTAGCTGACGCCCGCTTGCGTCATGCCAAGCTCTTCGGCGGCGCGGGTAAAGCTGAGGTGACGCGCAACGGCCTCGAAGGCACGGATCGCGGCAAGGGGCGGAAGATGCATAAGTCCTCCTTATGGCCGCTTATCGGGGTTTGGTTGGTCAGCCAGCCCATAACGTAGCATTCTGTGTTCATCGATCAACAAGGCAATTCGCCTGAGGAGATGAGACATGAACGCGATCACGCAGAAAAGCGCTCGCAGCGCGTCACCTTTCGTCGCCCGGCTGCTGGAACGGCTGCACGACTGGCAGGCGCGCCGCGCCTACCGGAAATCGCTGGCTTTGGTCCCCGAAGATCTGCGCTGGGACGTTGGCCTTGATGGCGGCGCCGAGCTTGAAGCTCTCGATTTCAGCCGGGGTCGGAGCTTCGACCATCTGAGCCGACCGGTGCCAGCGCCCCGCTTCTTCTGACCGGTCCACCGCGACCGGACTGGCCCTCCCTGGCCGGACTGGGCGCCCCCGAGAGGAGGCGCCCTTTTTCGTCGGACCAATAGCTCCGCTTATTTCAACCCTTCGCAGAACCCTTTGATCCGCGCGCAGGCATCGGCGAGAATCTCGTCCGAGGTCGCATAGGAAATGCGGAAGCAGGGCGAGAGGCCGAAGGCCGCGCCAAAGACCACCGCAACCCCGGTCTCGTTCAGAAGCGCGGTCGCGAAGGCTTCGTCGTCGGCGATCAGCGTGCCACCGGCCGAGGTCTTGCCGATCAGGTGGTGGATCGAAGGATAGACATAGAAGGCGCCTTCGGGTTTCGGGCAGGTGATTCCGGGGCAATCGCGCAGCCCGGCCACGACCAGATTGCGGCGACGCTCGAAGACCGCGCGGCTTTCCGCGATGTAATCCTGCGGCCCTTCCAGCGCGGCCAAAGCCGCATATTGGCTGATCGAGCTCGGGTTCGAGGTCGATTGCGATTGCAGCTTGCTCATCGCCTTGATCAGGATCTCGGGCGCGGCGCCATAGCCGATGCGCCAGCCGGTCATGGCATAGGCTTTCGAGACGCCATTCATCGTCAGGACGCGGTCCTTCAGCTTCGGCTCGACCTGCGCGATCGTCCAGAATTTGAAATCGTCAAAGACGAGATGCTCATAGATGTCATCGGCGAGCACCCAGACATCGGGATGGCGCAGCAGCACATCGGCGAGCCCTTGCAGATGCTCGCGCGTGTAGCCCGCCCCGGTCGGGTTCGAGGGCGAGTTCAGGATCACCCATTTGGTCTTGTCGGTGATCGCCGCCTCAAGCTGCTCGGGCGTCAGGCGGTAGCCGTTCTGCATCTCGGTCTCGACCGCGACCGGCGTGCCGCCCGCGAGGAGGACCATATCGGGATAGCTCACCCAATAGGGCGCGGGAATGATGACCTCATCGCCCGGGTTCAGCGTCGCCATCAGCGCATTGTAAAGGATCTGCTTGCCGCCAGTGCCGACGGTAACCTGCGCGGGCGTGTAATCGAGCCCGTTCTCGCGCTTGAACTTGGCGCAGATCGCCTTTTTCAGCTCGGGAATGCCATCGACCGCCGTGTAACGGGTATGGCCCGCATCGATCGCGGCTTTGGCGGCCTCGCGGATATGCGCGGGCGTGTCGAAATCGGGCTCACCGGCCGAGAGGCTGATGATGTCACGACCTTCCGCAGCCAATTCGCGGGCGCGGTTGGTGATGGCGATGGTCGGCGAGGGTTTGACGCGGGCGAGCGTCTGGGACAAAAAGCTCATCGGACATTCCTGCAACTGATGCGGCTCTCTTCTAGGCCCGCGCGGCGATGCAGGCAACCGGGGCAAGAAAGCGTGACCGAAGAAGAAGCAAGACTGAAGCGGCTGTCGATGCGCAGCTGGCGGCGCGGCATGAAAGAGATGGATCTGATTCTCGGCCCGTTTTCGGACAGCGAACTCCGCAGCCTGACGCCGGAAGATCTCGATCTTTACGAGCGTTTGCTCGAAGAAAACGATCAGGACCTCTACCCGTGGATCACCGCGCGGACGCGGGGAGAGCATCCCGGACCCGAGGGGCTTGAGCCCCTGCTCGACCGGGTTGCGGCCTTCTCGCTTAACCGTTTGAGAACCTAGTTCGACGTTTGTCACAGAAATTTCGTGGCAATTAACTGAAGATTGGGGAAATTGCGGCAGATTGATCCGTGACTGAACTTCCACGGATATGCCATGTCTCGCATGACTGCCCCTGCCCTGCGACCGACGCTCGCCCGCGATAGGGCGGGCTCTTACGTCGAAAGCCTGCAGATTCTTGAACGGCTGCACCGCCTGCTCCTTGATCTCATCAAGGATGAATTCGAACGGCTGGGTCGCGATGACCTGACCCCGATTCAGGCGCTGATCCTTTACAACCTCGGCGGCTCTGAGGTGTCGGCGGGCGAATTGCGCTCGCGCGGGATCTATCAGGGCTCGAATGTGTCCTATAACCTCAAGAAGCTGGTTCAGATGGGCTATGTCAGCCATGAACGCAGCGAAGCCGACCGCCGCTCGGTCCGTGTCCGCCTGACCACCACGGGCGAACAGATCCGCGACACGGTGACCGAGCTTTTCCTGCGCCACAGCGCCGGGCTAGAGGTCTCGGGCATTCTCGACGATCCGCCGATCGAGCAGGTGAACCTGCAATGGCGCCGGATCGAACGCTTCTGGTCCGAGCAGATCCGCTACATCTACTAGGCCCTAACGGTCGAGCGCGCGCAGCTTTGCCAGCGCGGGCCCGTCCAGCCGATAATGCCCGGTCAGGGGATAGCGCCGCAGCGCATCCTCTTCGCGCGCGCCCGCCCCGATATTGTGGATGACCAAGGGCCCTGCCCGGCCCGCCCGGTCGCTCACCACCATGATATGGGGCAGATTGCCGGGCAGCATCGAGGTCACCAGATCGCCCGGCAAAAACGCCACATCCTCGGGCAACTTCGCACCGACGCGCGTCAGCAACTTCTGGAGGTTGGGGACGCGACGGTGGTCAATGTTCGAATCCGGACGCTTGAGGCCCCAGCTTTGCGGATAGCTGGCGAAATTCCCGGCCATATCGCGGTTGACCGCCCGTTGCAGATCAAGCCCCGCGCCGTCGCGCAAGGCTCGGATCACCACATCCGTGCACACCCCGCGATCGCGCGGCGGATCCCCGCCGGGAAAAGCCAGCCGCAAATAGGCCGGGTCATAGGTCACCGTCTGACCAACCTGAGCCCGCGCGGCCCCAATCACCGCCTCGGCAACCGCGCTCGCTTGCCCGGGCGCAGAGGCGCGAACCTCCGGACGGGCGGGCGGCCGGGTGTCGGGTCTGGCTTCGGCCACAACCGGCAGCGCCAGAAGCACTGCCAAAGCCAGACCCGCGCCGCGCATCACCAATGGCCGACGTTCGGCAGGCTGACCCAAGGCTCGGCGGGCGGCAGATGGTCGCCTTCCTGCAAGATCTCGATCGAGACATTGTCGGGCGAGCGTACGAAAGCCATATGGCCGTCGCGCGGCGGCCGGTTGATGGTCACGCCCGCATCCATAAGTGTCTGACAAACCGCGTAAATATTCTCGACCCGATAGGCGAGATGGCCAAAATGGCGGCTGTCCGACGGCAACCCCTCATCGCCATCCCAGTTATAGGTCAGCTCGACCGGGCATTCCGGCTGGCCGGGAGGCGCCATGAACACCAAAGTGAAACGCCCGTTCTCGTTCTCGATCCGACGCGTCTCTTCCAGCCCGAGCAGCGAGAAGAATTCCATGGTCTTCCCCAAATCCTTCACGCGGACCATGGTATGCAGATAGCGGATTTTCATGAAACCTCTCCGGATTGGCAAACTCTGACGACAGAGTGCCACGCCCTCGGGCCGGGAACAACATCACCTGACCTCCCTTTCAGCGTTGCTGGACCGGCCTTGACATGACAAAAGAGCTTGACAGAATTTAGGATACTGCCATGCCTCTGACCCCCGAACAACAAGCCGAAATCGAGGAGCAGCGCGCTCATCCGCAGCCGACCCTGCGCGCCGTCGCACCGGGGATGGAAAAGCATCTCTACACCGCCCATCAGGTGCTCGACCACGGCCTCGTCCGGGTCATCGACTATATGGGCGACGACAATGCGATCACCCAGGCCGCCCGCGTCAGCTATGGGCGCGGCACCAAATCGGTCTCGAATGACGAGGGTCTGATCCGCTACCTCATGCGCCACTGGCACTCGACCCCGTTCGAGATGTGCGAGGTGAAGTTCCATGTGAAACTTCCGGTCTTCGTCGCGCGCCAATGGATCCGCCACCGCACCGCCAATGTGAACGAATATTCGGCGCGCTACTCGATCCTCGACCGCGAATTCTACATCCCCGCGCCCGAACAACTCGCCGCGCAATCGACCGTGAACAACCAGGGTCGCGGCGCCGTCCTTGAGGGCGCAGAGGCCGCCCGCGTCCTCGATCTCCTGCGCGAAGACGCGATGCGCAGCTATGACAATTACGAGCAGATGCTCAGCCAGGACGGCCAGCAAGGCCTCGCCCGAGAGCTCGCCCGCATGAACCTGCCCGCCAATATCTACACGCAATGGTATTGGAAGGTGGATCTCCACAACCTCTTCCACTTCCTGCGCCTGCGCGCCGATGCCCATGCCCAGTTCGAAATCCGCGCCTTCGCCGAAGTGATGTGCGCCATCACCCGCGACTGGGTGCCCTACGCCTATGCCGCGTTCGAGGATTACCGCCTCGGCGGCACCCAGCTTTCCGGCAAAGGCGTCGCCATCCTCAAACGCCGCCTCGCGGGCGAAACCGTGACCGCCGAGAACTCAGGCCTGAGCAAAGGCGAATGGCGCGAATTCGCCGCGATCTGGGGCGAAAACTAAGCCCCCCTGACGCCCCCGCACCGACACAACCAAAAAGGCCGCCCCTCACCGGACGGCCTTTCTTCATCATCCAAATACCCAATGAACCGGGCAAACGGCCCTACATCGCCGTCCAGCCACCATCGACCGAGATCGTCGTCCCGGTGATCTGATCCGCCGCCGCCGAGCACAGGAACACCGCCGTCCCGCCGATTTGCGCGGTGGTGGCAAACTCGCCCGAGGGCTGGCGGTCGAGCATGACCTTGGCGATCACATCCTCGCGGCTCATATTATGGGTCTTCATCTGATCCGGGATCTGCTTTTCGACAATCGGCGTCAGCACATAGCCGGGGCAGATCGCATTGGCCGTGATATGTTCGCGCGCGGTCTCCAGCGCGGTAACCTTGGTCAGCCCGACGATGCCGTGTTTGGCCGCGACATAGGCCGATTTGAACTCCGAGGCGCGCAACCCATGCGCCGAGGCGATATTGACGACCCGGCCCCAGCCCGCCTTGCGCATCATTGGCAAAGCCACCGCGGTGGTATGGAAGGCCGAGCTCAGGTTGATTGCGATAATCGCATCCCATTTCTCGACGGGAAACTGGTCGATCGGCGCGACATGCTGGATGCCGGCATTATTGACCAGAATATCGCAGCGCCCCGCCTGTTCGATCAGCGCTCGACATTGCTCGCCCTTCGACATATCCGCCTGAATGTAGCGGACCTTGACGCCATGCTCGGCGGCAAGGCTCTCGGCCAAAGCATGATCTTCGGGCGCATCGGTGAAACTGTTGATCACGAGATCCGCCCCCGCCCGCGCCATCTCATGCGCGATACCAAGCCCGATCCCGGAATTCGAGCCGGTGATCACGGCGGTTTTTCCTGAAAGAAATTTCTCGAACATCCCGCATCTCCCGTGGTTTGCACCTGCAGCATAACCATTCCGAGGGGGAGCAGTTCCAGAAAAAAAACGCCCGCACAAGGCGGGCGCTAAGTCATGAGGCAGGTTTCATACAGGCAAGAAACCTATCGAGCAGTGACTAATCTATAAGCTTTTTCCCGCATGAGTCCAAGGAGGAAGTTTGCCACGAGGTTAAGGGGGCGCTAGTGTCGCCCCGAAATCGGAGCAGCACAGAAAATCCGGGCAGGACTCGCATGCGATTCTTCAAATTCTTTAACGAATCCGCGATTCCGCGTGTTTTGGTGACAATTTTATGTGTTGCAGGGATGCCTCTGGCAAGCCTTGCCGAACCACACCATGCCATTGCAATGTATGGAGAACCAGCGCTTCCAGAGGGCTTTCAGGCGCTGCCCTATGCCCGTCCAGACGCCCCAAAAGGCGGCACGATTCGCCTTGGCGAGCCGGGAACTTTCGACTCACTCAAGCCTTGGGTGCTGATGGGCAACCCCGTCTGGGCGGTCGGGACTCACGTTTCCGAGAGCTTGATGGCCCGTTCGATCGACGAACCTTTCACGCTTTACGGCCTGCTTGCGGAAAGCGTCGAGACCCCGCCCGACCGCGCTTGGGTCGAATTCACCCTGCGCCCCGAGGCGCGTTTCTCGGACGGCTCGCCCGTCACCATCGAAGATGTCATGTGGTCGAACGAGACCCTCGGCACCCAAGGCCACCCGCGCTATGCCATCGTCTGGTCGAAAGTCGCGAAGATGGAGCAGACCGGGCCCCGCTCGGTGCGCTTCACCTTCACCCAGCCCGACCGCGAAATGCCCTTGCTGATGGGCCTGCGCCCGATCCTCAAGAAAGCGCAATGGCAAGGAAAGGATTTCCGCCAATCGAGCCTTGAGATCCCGATCGGCTCTGGCCCCTATGTCATCGCCAAAGTCGATCCCGGGCGTCAGGTCATCTTCCGCCGCAACCCCGATTATTGGGGCAAGGATCTTGCGATCATGCGCGGGCTGAACAATTTCGACGAGATCCGCTACGATTACTTCGCCGATGCCAACGCCATGTTCGAAGCCTTCAAGGGCGGCGAGACCGATATCTGGCGCGAGCTTGGTGCCGCAAAATGGGACCGCGATTACGATTTCCCCGCCGTCCGCGACGGCCGCATCGTCAAGGATGAGATCCCCCATCACCGCCCCTCGGGCATCATGGGCCTGGTGATGAACACACGAAACCCGGTCTTTGCCGATTGGCGGGTGCGGCAGGCGCTGATCGAGGCCTTCAATTTCAAATTCATCAATCAGGCGCTGACCGGCGGCAAGGATCCCCGCATCACCAGCTATTTCTCGAATTCGCCTCTGGCGATGGCGCCGGGTCCGGCCACGGGTTATGAGGCCGAGCTGCTCGCGCCCTTTGCCGCCGATCTGCCTCCGGGCACGATCGAGGGCTACAGCCTGCCTGAAGGCGGTGAGCGTGTGGTCGATCGCGCGGGCATCCGCCGCGCTCTGGCGCTGTTCGCCGAGGCCGGCTGGCAGGTCGATCAATCCGGCGTTCTGCGCAACAATGAGGGCACGCCTTTCCGCTTCGAGATATTGCTCAATCAGAACGGCTCGGCGATGCGCAGCGCCTCGGAGACGCGCCAGATCGTCGATATTTTTGTCGAATCGCTGAAGAATCTCGGCATTGCCGCAACCGTCACCCAGCTTGATTCCGCCCAATATATCGAGCGCACCAACAACTATCAGTTCGATATGAGCTGGTATGAACGGGCCTTGTCGCTGTCTCCGGGCAATGAACAGCTGCTTTACTGGGGTCACGATGGCGTGACAAAACCCGGGACGAAGAACTGGA
Source organism: Paracoccus aminophilus JCM 7686 (assembly GCF_000444995.1). Taxonomy (NCBI): domain Bacteria; kingdom Pseudomonadati; phylum Pseudomonadota; class Alphaproteobacteria; order Rhodobacterales; family Paracoccaceae; genus Paracoccus; species Paracoccus aminophilus. The sequence continues at coordinate 2,992,630 of NC_022041.1, forward strand.
TGGGCATGAATTCTCCGGCAGCGGAAGCCGCGATTTCGGCGCTTTTGACCGCAGAATCCCCGGAAAACTACGCAGCCGCGGTCCGGGCGCTTGATCGAATCTTAACCGCAGGGCGCTATGTTATTCCGGTCAGCTATACTCGGATTTCACGCTTGGCCCATTCATCCGTCCTGCATTATCCTGATAAGATACCGCTATATGGCGATTGGCCGGGGTTCATGCCTGAACTCTGGTGGCAAGAGGAGAAGGAATGAGACTACTGTTCACCGCCGCAATCCTTGCGACCATGGCGCTTGCGGGCTGCAATACCGTCTCGGGCGTGGGTCAGGACATCACCGGCGCCTCGCGTCTGGTTCAAGGTAGCGTAGGAGGGGGAGGAGGCTACTGATGAAGTGGCAACAGGTTCAGGACAATTGGGCCGCCTTCTTTGAAGCGATTGCCGAGAAATGGCCCGAGGCCGATGAAAGCGATCTCGAAGAGATCGACGGCGATCAACGCGACTTCATCAAATATATCGCCGAGGTCACCGGACAGGAGGTCGCGGAAGCCCGCGACGAGATCCGTGAATGGCTGAGTGGCGAAATCCCCTCGGATGTCGTCATGGACCCGAGCCATGACAATCGCTCGATGGTGCTCTCGTCGAAATATATCGGCGAGGGCGAGGATACCTATGACGACGACCGCCATTTCGGCGATGACGGTGAATATCCCGATGACGGCGATCTGACGCCGACTGGGTAGTGCGGAGGTTGCGGGGGCGCCCTGTGGCCGACGGGCGGGGGCTCCCGCCCCCATCGCCCTGACGGGCGATTCCCCCGGGGATATTTCGGCATGAAAGACGAGGCCGGGTGGCGGCGCGTGGTTTGATGATGAAAGCGGCGTCCCTTGGGGAGCGCCGCTTTGTTTTTTCATGCAGTGCCTTTGGCCGTCACGTTGGCTGCCTTAGGCGGCGAGATCGACCCAGACCGGGACGTGATCGCTTGGCTTTTCCGCCGCGCGCTGGTCGCGGTCGATGCCTGCGTCGATCACAAGGTCCGCGGCCTGTGGGCTGAGCAGCAGATGGTCAATGCGGATGCCGTTGTTTTTCTCCCAAGCGCCCGCCTGATAGTCCCAGAAGGTGAAGGGGCCGGAGGCGGCATCAAGGTTGCGCAGGCGCAGGATCTCGGTCCAGCCCTGATATTCGATGCGGCGCAGGCTGGCGCGGCTTTCGGGTAAAAAGAGCGCATCCGTCAGCCATTTTTCGGGGAAAGCCGCGTCGCGGGGCTGGGGGATGACGTTGTAATCGCCGAGCATCACCACCGGCATCTCGGATTTCAGGAATTCGGCGGCGCGGGCGGCGAGACGCTCCATCCAGGCGAGTTTGTAATCATATTTCGGACCCGGCGCCGGGTTGCCATTCGGCAGATAGAGGCCCGCGATGCGCACGGCGCGATCGCCGATCACGGTCGCCTCGATCCAGCGCGATTGCTCGTCGCTGTCATCGCCGGGCAGGCCGCGCGAGATGTCCTCGAGCGGCAATTTCGACAGGATGGCGACGCCGTTGAAGCCCTTTTGGCCGAAGGTCTCGACCGTCCAGCCGCGATCCTCGAGTTCCTCGCGCGGGAAGCTTTCGTCCTGCGTCTTGATTTCCTGCAGCACGACGACATCGGGCGCGCTTGCCTCGAGCCAGTCGGTCAGTTGCTGAATGCGGGCGCGGACGCCGTTGATGTTGAAGCTAGCGATTTTCATGCTAGGCAGAATAGGCCGGAACCGGAGGAAGAGGCAAATGAAGTTCACCCAGACCGCGCCTGTTCTGCGTATCTTCGACATTGCCAAGGCGCGGGAGTTCTATTGCGGCTTTCTCGGCATGGGCTGGGATTGGGAGCATCGCTTCCACGAGGGCGCGCCGCTTTATGCGCAAGTGAGCCGCGCCGGGCTGGTCCTGCATCTGAGCGAGCATCACGGCGATGCGACGCCCGGCTCGACGGTTTTCGTGCGGATGGAGGGGATCGCCGCGTTTCACGCCGAGGTCATCGCGCGCAACTATCCCTATCTGCGGCCGGGGATCGAGGAGATGCCTTGGGGGCGGATGATGACCGTCACCGATCCCTTTATGAACCGTATCCGTTTCAATGAGGATATCGGCGAGGCGTAGCGCCTAGTCGTCGGGCGCGGTCACGATCAGCTTGTCGATGCGCATCGCATCCATATCCGCGACCTCGAACTGCCAGCCCTGATAGGTGAAGGTTTCGCCGGTGCGGGGGATCTGGCCAAGGATAGTGAGGACAAGCCCGGCCACGGTCGAGTAATCGCCTTCCGGCAGTGGCAGGGGAAAGCCGGTCTCGCTTGCGAATTCATCGGCGCTTTCCGAGCCTGCGACCAGCCAGCTGCCATCGGCACGGGTGACGATATCGGGCTCATCCTCGATGCCATCGGCGAAATCTCCGGCAATCGCCTCGAGCAGGTCCATCGTATTGATAACGCCCTGAAAGTGGCCGAATTCGTCATAGACGAAGACCATGCGTTCGGGGGTGTGGCGCATGATCTCGATCACGGCCATTGCATTGGCGGTATCAAGCACCATCGGCGCGTCGCGCACCAGCTTGCGGATATCCGGGCGGTTGACGCCGATCAGATCGCGCAAAGCGATGACCCCGATGATATTGTCCTCGGCCCCGTCGCTCACGGGCATCCGCGAGGCGCGCGCTTCGCGGGCCTTGGCGATCACCTCTTCGGGGCTGTCCGAGATATCGACCGTCTCGACCTCGCGCCGCGGCGTCATCATCGCCCGGGCCGAGCGGTCGGCGACGCGCATCACGCCGGCGATCATGCCGCGCTCATCAGGGAGCAGCACGCCCGCCTTGGTCGCCTCGGCAATGGTCATGCGCACGTCTTCGTCGGTGATATCGGCCTCGTCGCGCGGGTTGAAGCCGATGAGGCGGAAAATCAGATTGGTCGAGCCGTTGAAGAGCCAGACCAGAGGCGTCGCGATCCGCGCCACTACGGCCATGGCGGGCGCGACGCGGGCGGCAATCGCCTCGGGGCGCGCCATGGCAAGCTGTTTCGGGACCAGCTCGCCGACGACCAGTGAAAGATAGGTGATCGCGGCGACGACAAGGCCGACGCCAAGCGGTGCCGCGACGCCCGCAGGCACACCCGAGGCCGCCAGCGCATTCGAGGCGCGCAGGCCCAAGGTCGCGCCCGAGACCGCGCCGTTCAGGATGCCGACCAGCGTGATCCCGACCTGCACCGCCGAGAGAAACCGCCCCGGCTCTTCGCGCAGCTTCAGCGCGATCTGCGCGCCATGGCTGCCCTTATCGGCCATGGTCGCCAGCCGCACCGGGCGCGACGAGACCACCGCAAGCTCTGCCATCGCCAACAGGCCGTTGACGACGGTCAGGACCAGAATAACGGCGATTTCAATCCACATCAGATCAAGCAGGCCACATCAGATCGAGAAGGACGTGCCACAGCCGCAGGAAGAGGTCGCGTTCGGGTTCTCGATGGTGAAGCGCGCGCCGATGAGTTCGTCGGCGAAATCGATCACCGCGCCGGTCAGGAAGGGCAAAGACACCGGGTCGATCACGACCGCCTGCCCCTCGCCTTCAAGGACCAGATCATCCTCGGCTTTGTCGTCGAGGCGGATGTCATATTGAAACCCCGAGCAGCCACCGCCCAGCACCGCAACGCGCAAGGCGCGAGCGTCCTTGGCCTCGTTGATCTCGGCCAGTCGGGCAAAGGCCCGTTCAGTCACTTTAGGGGGCAGGTTCAATGCCACGTTCATGAGGCGTTCCCATTTCCGTCTTATAATCTCGAATATAGGCTTTGCAGTGAACCGCCGCAAGGAAAGCGCCGCAAGGAATAGCATGACCGCACTCTATGCCTGCCAGCCTAACGACAGTCGCGGCCGCCATTGGCCGGAAACCATGTCCACCTTCCGCAGCCCGTGGCAGCGCGACCGCGACCGGATCATCCATTCCTCGGCCTTCCGTCGCCTCAAGCACAAGACGCAGGTCTTCGTCGAGCATGAGGGCGATTATTACCGCACCCGCCTGACCCATACGATCGAGGTCGCTCAGGTCGCGCGCACGATTGCGGGCACTTTGGGGCTGAACACCGATCTCGCCGAAACCGTGGCTTTGGCCCATGACCTCGGCCATCCGCCCTTCGGCCATACCGGAGAGGATGCCTTGGCGGTGCTGATGGCGCCCTATGGCGGCTTTGACCACAATGCGCAGGCGCTGCGGATCGTGACGAAGCTCGAACGCCATTATGCCGATTTCGACGGGCTGAACCTGACCTGGGAAAGCCTTGAGGGCATCGCCAAGCACAATGGCCCAATCACCGGCCCCCTGCCCTATGCTCTGGCCGATGTGAATGCCGAATGGGATCTGGAGCTTCACACCAATGCCAGCGCCGAGGCGCAGGTCGCGGCGGTCGCCGATGACGTGGCCTATAACCACCATGACCTTCACGACGGGCTGCGCGCGGGGCTGTTCTCTGAAGAGGATCTGGCCCAGCTTCCGGTGATTGGCGAGGCTTTTGCGCAGGTCGATGCGCTCCATCCCGGGCTTGAGCCGATGCGCCGCCGCCACGAGGCCCTGCGCCGCGTCTTTGGCGTCATGGTCGAGGATGTGATTGCGGTGGCGCAGAACCGGCTGACCAGCCTTCAGCCGCAATCGGCGCAAGATATCCGCGATATGGACGGGCCAATCATCCGCTTTTCCAAGCCGCTTTATCAAAATCTCAAGGCGATCAAGAGCTTCCTCTTCACGCGGATGTATCGCGCGCCGACCGTGGTCGTCGAACGCAAGCGCGTGACCGAGATGCTGAACGGGCTCTTTCCGCTTTACCTCAATGATGCGGGCAAGCTGCCCGATCATTGGCGCGCGGCGGCAGAAGCGGCGGGCTCGGAAACAGCGCGCGCGCGGATTGTCCTCGATTACGTCGCGGGCATGACCGACCGTTTCGCCATTCAAGAGGCCGAACGGCTGCTCGGCTGATCCCTCAGAGGAAGATCAGCGCCATCCCGGCAACCGCCAGCGCCGCCCCGGCCCAAGAGGTGCCCGAGGGGCGCTGGCCCGTGACCAGCCACAGGACCGGCAGGATCAGCACGGGCGAGAGCGCCGACAGCGTTGCGACAATGCCGACCTTGCCGCCTTGCAGCGCAAACATCAGCAGCGTCATGCCCATGATCATCGCCAAAAGCCCCGAAGCGGCGGTCAGCGCCAGCGTTTTCGGCGTGATCGCCCCGCGCTGACGCGCCCAGGGGAAAGGCAGCGCCATCAGGATCCAGACCCCGACCACGGCCACGCCGACCCGGATCAGCGAGGCCGCATAGGGATCAAAGCCCCCCGCCATCACCGGCCGCGCAATCAGCGAGCCAAGCGCCTGCCCGCTGGCCGACAAGAGGCCAAAGCCGACGGCGATCGCGAGATTGCCATGCACGGCCTCAAAGCGGTGCGAGCCCGAGCGGCCGGGTCTCCCCAGCACCGCCAAAGTGACCCCGCCTGTCACCAGCGCGATCCCGGCAACAGCGCGCCACGACAGATCCTCGCCCAGCACCGCCCAACCGAGCAGCGCCGACATTGGGGCATTCAGTGCGAAAAGGGCTCCGGATCGCCGCGGCCCGAGCAAGGTCAGCGAGAAATAAAGCATCGTATCGCCGATGAAGATGCCGATGACCCCCGAGAGCGCGAGGCGCAGGAAATCGTGCTGGCTGACCCCATGCCAACGCCCGGTCGCGATCACGATCACCGCCAGCGTGACGGCAACCATGGTCTGGCGCAGGCGGTTGAAGCCGAAGGGCCCCAGCCGGTCCGCCGGATCTTTCGACAGCAATCCGGTCACGCTCCACAGAAAAGCCGCCCCGAGGGCGGCAAGCTCGTGCACTGGCATCTGATCCTCCGTAACTCCCGATAGGCCGCGCGTTGAACTCGCGCAAGCATTGCCGCGTTGTCCTCTGCCAGTGCCGCGCCTCGTCCGGTTTCTCCGGTCCTGTTTGACGGCGCTTTGCGCAATCTTGTCGCGCGACCAACAGGAGGAAAGACCATGATCAAGAGAACCGGATCGGCTCATTGGAACGGTGGGCTGAAGGACGGAACGGGCAAGGTCAGCACCAAATCCGGTGCGCTGAAGGAGCTGCCCTATGGCTTCAACACGCGCTTTGGCGACACGCCGGGCACCAATCCCGAAGAGCTGATCGGCGCGGCCCATGCGGCCTGTTTCTCGATGGCTCTGGCCAATCTGCTGGGCGAGGCCGGGATTGGCGGCGTGGTGATCGACACCAGCTCCGAGATCACCATGGATCAGGATGCGCAGGGGTTTTCCATCACCAAGGCCCATCTGATCACCCGGATCAAGGCGGATGCCGATGAGGCGCAGGTGCGCGAGATTGCCGCCAAGGCCAAGGCCGGATGCCCGGTCTCGCGCGTGCTGAATGCCGAGATCACCATGGATGCAACTGTGGTCTGAGCCCGATCCCCGGGCCGATCACCCTGCGCCGCAACCGCTTCCCGGAGTGTCACGATGCTTCTCCGCTACGGCTATCGCATCGTCTTTGAAACCGACGGGGCGCTGCCGCTGGTCACCCAGCTGGCAGCGCGCCCCGAGCGGCGGATGGACCTGCGTGTGCCCGAAATCGTCCGGACCTTCCCGGCCGTTCATCACACGAGCTACACCGACGGCTTCGGCAATCTCTGCACCCGGTTGACCGCGCCCGATGGCCGGTTCGAGCTGACCAGCGACGCCATCATTGCCGACAGCGGCCTGCCCGATCCGATCTGCCCCGAGGCGGGGCAGGATCCGGTGGACGAGCTTCCCGACGACGTGCTGATCTATCTGCTCTCGTCGCGCTATTGCGAGGTCGATCTGATGGGCCCCACCGCATGGGAGCTCTTTGGCCAGACACCACCCGGCTGGGCGCGGGTGCAGGCGGTCAGCGACTGGGTCAATGACCATATGCGCTTCAGCTACCACGAGGCCAATCCGCGCCGCACCGCCTTCGGCGCCTATCAGGACCGGGTGGGCGTCTGTCGCGATTACACCCATCTCGCGATCACCATGTGCCGCGCGCTGAACATCCCGGCGCGCTACATCAACGGCTATCTCGGCGATATCGGCATCCCGCCCGAGCCGACGCCGATGGATTTCGCGGCCTGGATGCAGGTCTGGCTTGGCGGGCAGTGGTGGACCTTCGATCCGCGCAACCACGCGCTGCGGGTCGGGCGGATCGTGGTCAGCATCGGGCGCGACGCGACCGATTGCGCGCTGATTTCTAGCTTCGGCCAGCACCGGCTGCAAGAGTTCAAGGTCTGGACCGATGAGGTCAACGAGGCCGGAGAGAAAATCTCGCCCGGCCCCTCGGCTGCGATCTATCCGCGTCCCGGTTGAGCGGGCCGGACGACGGCAGCTTCAGATCATCATCTCTTTCGTCGCCGTCAGCTTCAGCTCGGGGTGATCGCGGGTCACGCGGTCGATGTCCCATTGCAGACGCGTCAGATAGACCATGTCGCCGTCATGGTCCTGCGAGATGTGCTGTTTGTTCGTGTTGACGAAGGCCTCGACCTTGTCCTTCGGCCCCGAAAGCCAGCGCGCCGAGGTGAATTGCGACGCCTCGAACCGGACCGGGATGCCGTATTCGATCTCGATCCGGCTGGCCAGCACCTCGAATTGCAGCGCGCCGACGACGCCGACGATAAAGCCCGAACCGATCATCGGCTTGAAGACCTTGGCCGCGCCCTCTTCGGCGAATTGCATCAGCGCCTTTTCCAGATGCTTGGCCTTCATCGGATCGCTGGAGCGCACCGATTGCAGCAGTTCCGGCGCGAAGCTCGGGATGCCGGTGAAGCGCAGCGTTTCGCCCTCGGTCAAAGCGTCGCCGATGCGCAGCTGGCCGTGGTTCGGAATGCCGATAATGTCGCCCGCCCAGGCCTCCTCCGCCAATTCGCGGTCGGCGGCCAGAAACAGCACAGGGTTCGAAATCGCCATCGGCTTTTTCGTGCGCACATGCAAAAGCTTCATACCGCGTTCGAAATGGCCCGAGGCGAGACGCACGAAAGCGACACGGTCGCGGTGCTTGGGGTCCATATTGGCCTGTACCTTGAAGACAAAGCCGGTCACGGGCTTTTCCTCGGGCAGAACCACGCGCTCGGCGGCCTTTTGCGGCTGCGGTTGCGGGCCATAGGCGCCGATGCCGTTCATCAGCTCGCGCACGCCGAAGGAATTGATCGCCGAGCCGAACCAGATCGGCGTCATCGAGCCCTCAAGGAAACGCTCACGGTCGAAGGCGGGCAAAAGCTCGCGCGCCATTTCCAGCTCTTCCTTGAGCTGCGCCAGCATCTCGGCGGGCACATGTTCGGCAAGCTTGGGATCGTCGAGCCCCGAGATCTCAATCGATTCCGCGATCTTGTTGCGATCGGCGCGGTCCATCAGTTCCAGCCGGTCGTTCAGGATGTCGTAGCAGCCCAGAAACTCGCGCCCCGAGCCGATGGGCCAGCTTGCCGGCGACACGTCGATAGCAAGGTTTTCCTGAATCTCGTCGATGATCTCGAACGTGTCGCGCGCCTCGCGGTCCATCTTGTTACAGAAGGTCACGATCGGCAGATCACGCAGGCGGCACACCTCAAAGAGCTTGCGCGTCTGGCTTTCGACACCCTTCGCCCCGTCGATCACCATGACGGCGGTATCGACCGCGGTCAGCGTGCGATAGGTGTCTTCCGAGAAATCCGAGTGGCCGGGCGTGTCGACCAGATTGAAGCGGAACTGGCCATAGTCGAAAGACATGGCCGAGGCCGAGACCGAAATCCCGCGATCCTGCTCCATCTTCATGAAGTCCGAGCGCGTCCGCCGCGCCTCGCCCTTCGCGCGCACCTGACCGGCCATCTGAATGGCGCCGCCATAGAGAAGGAACTTTTCGGTCAGCGTGGTCTTACCGGCATCCGGATGCGCGATGATCGCGAAGGTCCGGCGGTTGGCGATTTCGGGGGGCAGATCGGGACGGTTGCTCATGCCCGGCCTTTACCGCGCCCGAAGCCGCTTCTCAAACGAATTGTTCGCGCGTCAGCCGTTCCTCGAGCCCATGGCCCGGATCAAACAGCAGCCGATGCTCGACCGTATCCTCGGATTGCACTTCGACCCAGAGAACCGGGCGCACGCCGCGCCCATCGGCATCGGCCATGACCGGGCGCTTGTTCGCCTCGAGCACGTCAAAGCGCACCTTGGCCGATTTCGGCAAAATCGCACCGCGCCAGCGCCGGGGCCGGAAGGCCGCAATCGGGGTCAGCGCCAGCACATTCGAGCCGATCGGCAGGATCGGACCATTGGCCGAATAATTATAGGCGGTCGATCCGGCGGGCGTGGACAGAATCGCCCCGTCGCAGACCAACTCTCCCAACCGCTCACGCCCGTCGATCGTCACTCCGAGCCGCGCCGCCTGCGAGCCCGCGCGCAAGAGGCTGACCTCATTGATGGCGAGCGCGTGATAATCCTCGCCCTCGATGGTTTCCGCCGTCATCGCCAGTGGATTGATCGCGGTTTCTTCGGCCTGCGCGATCCGTTCGGGCAGATCCGCCACCTCATATTCATTCATCAGAAAGCCGATGGTGCCGCGATTCATCCCATAAACCGGCAGGCCCCGGTGCTGGTGCATGACGCTCAGCATCAGACCGTCGCCCCCGAGAGCGACAATCACATTGGCAACGTCCAGCGCAGCATGGCCATAGCGCCGGGCAAGGACATGATAGGCGGCCTCGGCGGTCTCTGTCCCGCTCGAAATGAAATGCATTTTCATGGTCGCTATCTTGCCCTGTCCGTTGGCCAAGGCAAGATCAGACCTAGCGCCTAGGATCTACAGCCTGCCCGTCGCAACTGTCCTAGCAAAGCTGCGGGAAAGGGGCTAGAACCCGGCGAGCAAAAGCGCTGCCGCATCACGACAGGACAGGAGGACGCGATGTCAGACAAAGGCTTCTTCACGGAAGATCTTTCCACCCGCGATACCGCGATTTTTGACGCGATTGAGAAGGAGCTCGGTCGTCAGCGTCACGAGATCGAGCTGATCGCGTCCGAGAACATCGTCTCGAAGGCGGTGCTTCAGGCCCAGGGCTCGGTGCTGACCAACAAATATGCCGAGGGCTACCCGGGCAAGCGCTACTATGGCGGCTGCCAATTCGTCGACATCGTCGAGGATCTCGCGATCGAGCGCGCGAAAGAGCTCTTCAACGCGGGCTTTGCCAACGTTCAGCCGAACTCGGGCAGCCAGATGAACCAGGCCGTATTCCTGGCGCTTCTCCAGCCCGGCGACACCTTCATGGGGCTCGACCTGAATTCGGGCGGCCACCTCACCCATGGCTCGCCGGTCAACATGTCCGGGAAATGGTTCAACGTCGTCAGCTACGGCGTGCGCAAGCAAGACCAAGTCCTTGATATGGAAGAGATCCGTGCCAAGGCGCTCGAGCATAAGCCGAAGCTGATCATCGCCGGCGGCACCGCTTACAGCCGCGTCTGGGATTGGGCTGCCTTCCGCAAGATCGCGGATGAAATCGGCGCCTATCTCATGGTCGACATGGCCCATATCGCGGGTCTCGTCGCCGGTGGCCAGCATCCCTCGCCGCTGCCGCATGCCCATGTCGTGACCACCACGACCCACAAATCGCTGCGCGGTCCGCGGGGCGGCATGGTGCTGACGAACCACGAAGACATTGCGAAAAAGATCAACTCGGCGGTCTTCCCGGGCCTGCAGGGCGGTCCGTTGATGCATGTCATCGCCGCCAAAGCCGTGGCTTTCGGCGAGGCTTTGCGCCCCGACTTCAAGGACTATGCGGCTCAGGTCGTGAAAAACGCTCAGGCCATGGCCGATGAGCTGATGAAGGGCGGCATCGACATCGTTTCGGGCGGCACCGACAACCACCTCTGCCTCGCCGACCTGCGCCCGAAAGGCGTGACCGGCAAGGCGACCGAGGCGGCGCTCGGCCGTGCCCATATCACCTGCAACAAGAACGGCGTGCCGTTTGACCCGGAAAAGCCCTTCGTGACCTCGGGCGTGCGTCTGGGCGCACCGGCCGGCACCACGCGCGGCTTCAAGGAAGAAGAGTTCCGCCAGATCGCGCGCTGGATCGTCGAAGTTGTCGACGGGCTGGCCAAACATGGCGACGCGGGCAATGCCGAGATCGAGGCCAAAGTGAAGGCTGAAGTCGAGGCTCTGTGCCAGCGCTTCCCGCTCTATCAGGGCATGTAATCACCCCTGGCGCGGGGGTCTTAAAGGCTCCCGCGCTCGACCAAGATCCAGATCGCGACCCCACCGATCACGACAAGGCCAAGCGCCAGAGCCGCGCCCAAATGCAGCGCCCGCTCCCGCCACCGCGCCCCTTTGCCAACGCCGTTCAGATGTGACACCAAAGCGCGATGGGCGCGAAGATGTAACGTCCTGACAGCGGCTTACATGCTCTCGTCGGAATAGCGCACCAGCGTCCAGCACGGCTGCGCGCGGAACTCATAGGTGATCAGCGTGCCATTGCCGAGGCCGCGGAACACCACCTCTTTGCCGCCCCCGTCCAGATCCTTGACCAGCACCTCCTGATCATTGGCATCGGCCCCCTGCACATCGGTCATCACCGGCCATTCGACCTTGGCCAGCGGCGTCTCTGTCCGTTCGAGCTTGGGTTCAGGGTCGGCCTCGGGGTCCAGGATCTCGATCACCAGCGGATCGGCGGTCGAGGCCTCTTGCACCGCGATCTCGCGCGAGAACCGGCTCAGGAAGGCGTCAAACTCGGGCTCGGGGCAAGTGGCGGGACTTTCGGCCAGCGCGGGGCCTGCGAGAAGCAGGCTGGCGAGAAGCGGGAACCGGACCCTGATCGGGGTCAGAGCGCGTGCGGCAGACTGAAGCAAGGGATCACTCCGAAAGATGCAGGGCCTATCGCCTCTGTTTCGACCGGCCCGGCGCGAAAAACAAGCGTTAAGACATCACCATACCGGCATGGCGGGCGCGCGCAGGACGTGCTGAGCGCGCGGCAGAGGCCATCACAACGCCCGGGGACCGCGGCGGCATCCGAAGGCGATCGGGGCCTCTGTTCAGCCCTCTCGCATCCGTCGCAATGTCAGGGACAGAGCCGCCAAGCGGGAGGCCAAAAACAAAAGGTCCCCGCGAGGGGACCCTTGACCACCCGACGATCATCGGGTGGGAAAATGGTAGCGGAGGAGGGTTTCAGCCGATCCCACCGAATGCCCGAGCCCATGTTTATCCTCCGTCACGCTGCATAAATCAAAGTGGAGAAAGCTATGCAGCAGGCCCCCCAACTTCCAGACAACCGTCAAGATCCTACCCTCACCCCGCCCCACGCCGAGACTGCGCCGCCCGCCGATCAGGCGGGGGCGATCAGCACCGACAACCTGCGCAAGCTGCTGGATGCGGCAACGCCGGGACCATGGACTGGTGCGAACATGGTTCACGCAGACAGAGGCGATGCTATGACCCCGGAGGAGATAGGGGAATACGTCTGCAACAGCGTTCGCATTGGTGATCCGGCGCACTTCCTGTTCGTCAGCGGCAAGCATGACGATGGTGGCGATGCGGATATCTGCCATACAGGCAACGGACCCAGAGGGCCTTGGAATACGGCTCTGATCGCGCTCGCGCCGCAACTTGCCGCCGAGGTGCTGGCCCTGCGCGAGTTGATCGCGACTGGCGGTGCAGCATGAGCGCCGTGGACAAGGACGCGCCGGGGTGGCGCGCAGAGATGGGCCCTTACTCCAGCGTCGTTGGAAACAGCGTCCATCTGATCGCGCCGGAGGGTCATTTCGCCGGTCAGGTGATGATAATCGGGCAGGATGATCGCCTGCGCGAAAAGGACGCTCAGCAGCGCTTGCTGCAGGTCATCCACGACCTGCTGAACAGCCGTATCGATCTCTCCGCCCTCGCTGCACAGCCTGCGGTTGATGCTGGACCCACATTGGCAGAAATGATCGGATGGCATGTCGATGCCGATAATCTGCACGCCTCTGCCGCCCCCTCTACGCCTGCCGAGGTCGAAGGTCTGGGCGGACAGGCACTCTACGACCTGTTATACTCATTCGTTAGCGATGACGGTTTAACCCGCGCCCTGCGGATGGAACTGAACCGGCGTTTCCCCACCGCCCTGACCGCGTTGCAGGCCCGCGCCGAGAAGGCAGAGGCCGATCTTGCCGAGGCGCGGGACGAGCGCGACGTGATCGCTGCGGCAGCGTTTGAGAAGGTTGCACGGGCGGCAGAAGCTCGGGTTTGGTCAGTTGGCCTTGCGGGGCATGAAATCCGAGCCCTCACCCCCGACGATGCCACCGCAGCCCTTGCCGAGCATGTCCAGCGGGCCGTCGAGGCTGAGACGCGGGCGTGTGCGGCGAAATGCACGCGAGGAGATGACAGAGCCGCCATCCTCGCCCGCCTCGACCAGCCCAAGGGCGGGGAGGGAAAGGTATGACGATGCTGCGAATTATCCGGCAACTGATTTGCCGCCACACATATCGGCTGTGCAGGTTCCAATCCCTTGGCACTCGCGGGGATTACGAGTGCTCAAAATGCGGAAAGCGGGAGTATGACCAATGACCCCCACCAATCCCGCCCCTACGGGGTGCGTCAAGCTCAATGCTGTCGCCGATGCTCTAAACAAATGGGCAGATACGGTGCGGGACGGCCGACAGGTCGAGCCGAGTGTAACCGGCCTGCGGCTCATGGCGACAGCGGTTAGATCCGCCGCGATCCAGCCCGCCAGCGCGCAGCCGGTGGTGCGAGAGCAGGACACCATATGCGACGACTGCGGCAAGCTGTTGCGGCATGATCTGGCTCACTGGATGGAGGATGGCGCATCCTACTGCCCGACCTGCCGACCTAGGCCAGCCCCTGTCGCGGGTGACGCGGTGAGCGTGCAGGAGGCCGCGCGGGTGTTGCTGGAGGCCTGCCCTAATCCGATTTTCGACAGGCTAAAGCCCGCACTAATGGGCGAGGTGACCGAACGCGAGGCCTATACCGACGAGGATGGCAACGAGGGCTATTACGACGGGCCCGTGTCCTGGGACGCGATGAAGCGGGTCATCACTGCCGCCCTCCGCGCCCTCGGGGGAGAGAAGCCGTGAGCGAGGCGTGGACCGGAAGCAAAAAACAGAAAGCGGCGTTGCGGGAGAAATATGGCGGGCGCTGCGCTTACTGCGGCGAAATGCTGACCAAGATGCACGCAGATCATCTGCAACCCATCGTCCGCATCACGACAGACCCTTGGGGGCGTCCGCTTTCGGCAGAAGACCGCAAGATGCTGAGTCCTGAACGCAATATCGTGTCGAACATGATGCCGTCGTGCGCCCCCTGCAACCTGAACAAAGGAGGTTTTTCGCTGGATGGATGGCGGGAGCTCTTATCCAGATCAGCGGCAATCGTGGCGCGCGAGAAGTCGATCTTTCGCGCTGCCGTCAGGTTTGGACTGATCGAGGTCAAAGATCAGCCGGTGGTGTTTTATTTCGAGCGAAATCAGGAGCCCTGCCCATGACCGCGAGCAAACAGGACCCGGAGAGGTGGGGCAACCGCCGCGTCCCGCGCATGTATGCCCAGATCAACGCCCTTCGCCGCGCCATTGCGGCCGAGGGCAAGTCTTGTCGAAAACTGCTGACGATCCAGTGATAATAGCTCTATATCTTGCTGGACTCACTTAGAGAATTGATAAAGAAGGGCGATCCATGACAAAGGCACAAGGATGGATTCTTGTTGCGCTCGTCGCATTAGGTGTGAGCTATTACATCCAGGGCGAACGAGCCAAGCAGCCTTCCGAGGGCGCGCTCGCCATCCGTGATTTTCACCGCATGATGTGCTCAACGGAAGGCAAATACTGTGACAAGCTCCCCTGAGGTCAAGGAGCATATCGACTTTGCCTATCAGCGAAGCAATGACCAATCACGGACCAGATGGGCTATATGCCCTTAATCCGCAATAATTGGAAAATTCAAGCTAGCGTCTGATGTTCCGCTCAAAGTATGGCTGAGGGATTAACATAGCATATGTTGGCCAGTGGACTTTAGTACCGCGATCACCAAGTGAAATACCCGTCCCACACGATTCAAAGATACTATCTCTTATTCGGCCTCCATCCAAGTTGGTTGACCTATCATCGAACTTCACCACGACATCTCCGAGCAACATTGTTCCAGCCACACGCGCGGTGTCATTTCGAATATCAATTTCAAAAAAAGTTTCATCTTCCCTGTGCACCTTCAGGTAATTTGTTCTAAATTCGAAATCCCATAGGTGCCCGCGATTAACAAGCATCTCATTGTCGACAATCCGTAGACTTGGCCACAGTTCTCGATCGGGCAGATAAATGCTCAGCAGAAATTGCCCATCCTCAATTCTATAAGAAATAATTGGTTGCTCGAAATACGAAAAAATAACAGGCGTATTAATATAGGTATTCGAACCAACTACAAATCGATCAATATGAGCTTCAGTCCCCAAGCACCCCTTAATAAACCCATGCACCTGATTGTGTGGATTTTGCTTTAGCGCGTAGCTTTTACTACGCGGCATTTTTCCTAGTTCGCGATGATGAGTTGGGCAGAGCGCAATCATATGCTCGGGGTCGTTATGATTGTCTTCCGCCCATGGAATGATATGATGATACTCAAGGATAGGCGATCCACAGGCCGCACATCCGAAGAAGGATTCTTGACGTAGCTGCCTCTTTACAGGCACCGGAATGTTTCTGCTCATCATAAAACTATTCGTAGAACGAAGCATAAAGAAATGCAAATAGGTCGCTATCCTCGAGAGAGCGCTGCCGTTCTGACCACTACGGGCCTGAGCATTATTTTGCGCAATCCTTGCGCTGCTGACCCTGTCTCCCTCCGCACACCGGCGGCGCGGGCCGTGATATGTGAGACCAGCCGGTCACCGCACCCGCCCTCGATGAGCTTCCTCAATCAGCCTGGCCACGCGGCGGAGCTCCTGCTGCCGCAGCCCCGTGACCGGGATCGCGGCACCTTTGTCCCAAGCGATCCGGAGCATGTCCCCCTTGGGATGATCCTTGCAGGCGATCCAGAGGGCGACGTTGACGTTCGCGTCCACGCGCACATCCAGCCCGGCCGTGCGCACCGCAGCGGTGTGCAGGGTCTCGATCGCGCGTATCAGCTCCTCGCGCCCGGCGATCTGTTCTGACCAGGCACCGCCAAAGGCAACGTTCCGCAGCTGATCTTTCCTGTCCATTTCGTCCTCTTGCGATTCTTGAGAACAAAAATAGAACATACGGGACAGAAATCCAGCCACTCCGTAGCGACATGACCCCTTTCCGCGTCCTCTACATTGATATGAATTCGTTTTTTGCCTCGGTCGAGCAACAGCTCGAGCCCGCGCTGCGCGGCAAGCCGGTGGCGATCACCGCGGTCGATTCGGAGGCCGGAGCCTGCGTCGCCGCGAGCTACGAAGCCAAGGCCTTTGGCGTCCGCACCGGCACGCGCGTCGCTGAGGCGCGGTTGCTTTGTCCGGGCATCATCTTTCGCGCCTCGCGTCATCGCGTCTATGTCCGCTTCAACCTCGCGGTCGCCGATGTGCTCGATCGCCACGCCGAGCTGACCCATATTCGCAGCGTCGATGAGTTCCAGCTCGCGCTGTCTGGGGAGGCGCAAACGCTTGAGGGCGCGGCCGCGCTGGTCAGACGGCTCAAGGCGGCCGTGGCGGCCGAGGTGGGCCCTGCCCTGCGTTTCTCGGCCGGAATCGGCCCCAACCATCTGCTGGCGAAGATCGCGGGGAAATTGGAGAAGCCCGACGGCTTCCAGTGGCTCGCGCCCGAGAACATGCCCGAGCGCATCGCTCACCTTGTCCTGGACGATCTGCCGGGGATCTCACGCGCGTTGAAGGAGCGTCTCTATCGCGCGCGGGTCTTCGATGTGCCGACGCTCTGTCAACTCGATCCGCGCCATGCCCGGCAGATCTGGCGATCGGTCGAGGGCGAGCGATTCGTGCGGATGCTGCAAGGCATGGACATCCCGATCATGCCGACGATTCGCGGCGGCTATGGCAACTCCAAGGTGTTGTCGCCAGAATTCAGGGATCCGCGCCGCGCCTATCAGGTTGGGCGCTGGCTGACCGAGAAAGCAGCCGCCCGCCTGCGCCGCGATGGCCGCGTGGCCGGGCGATTCTCGCTCACGGTTTCATTCCTGTCCGGGCATAGCTGGGTCCGAGGCGTGTCCTGTTTTCCGACACAGGATACCTCCTTCTTTCTGCGGCTGCACCGGGCGCTCTGGCGCGCGCTGTGGCGCGGCGGGCGGCCCGGGCCGGTTCTGTCGATGGGGGTGAACCTGACCAATGTCGATTTGCTCACGGCGCGCCAAGGTGATCTGCTGGCCCCGCTCGCGCCTGCCGAGCGCACCCGCGGCGAAGAGGTCTCAGTCGCGGTTGACCAGATCAACGCGCGATTCGGCGACGGCATGATTCGCTATGGTATCCACCTGCCGCATCCGGGATTCTTCGAGCGCGGATGATGGGGTGGTATGGAGTAGGTTTGCGGTAGCGATGCGGGACAAAGCTGCCAGTCACATTCTGGTCAAGAAACCGAATATGAAAACGAGGCCTATAGCGACGAGGCCGGGCAACCATGATCTCCAAGAGCAAGGGAAGGCATAGGATTCCAAGTGAGCGCGACAAATGCGCTTACACATTCTCCAAGCGCGCTCCACGAATCTGCGCAGCGATGTTCCGCCGTCATCTGGGTCAATCATAGGACGAGCTTAGCATAGCTGCGACTGACGGCTAAGGGGCTCAAAGCGTCGATGACCTGATCCCGGCCTCAGAGCCGATTGGGTAAGAAATCTGACGGAAAGCCATCAATACCTGACAGAACATACAGATGGTGTCAGGTTTCAGAGATTTTTGACTCACGGAGAGAGGCATTGCTGACCCAGTGTGCCGGAGGCACGGCATATGCTATGCGGACATTCCGGGCAGTCAGGGAAGCTTTTCGTCGGGGTCATAGTCCTCGGCGCGCAAGGCCAGCTTGGGCTTTGGCGACCCTCCGCCATCCTGCAGAAGCGCTTCGACTGCATGCAGCAGACCAACCATGGCTTTGGATACCTCGTAGCCCATTGCATCCTTCAAAGCGCTCTCGATTCCAGCGTCTAGCGCCCAATGAACGTAAGCCCAACGCACTGCCCTTGCGCTTTCAGCATAGGCATTTTCGACAGCTACGTAGAACTCGTCGCGAACTTCCACCGTTGCGGCCTCTTCATCGTATTCGCTGAATACTGGCCGACACTGGCAATGACCGCAATGGGCTCCAAATCTACATCACCCCGGATCTGCCGAGCCGATCCCAGCAAGCCTCAAGCCTCGATTGGCTCGATCAGCTCGGGACCGTCATCGCGGATCCCGAAGGGGCGCACGGGATAATGGGAAAGCCGGGCGCCCGCGCCGATTTCAAGGTCGTTGGATCCGCCAAGCCACGCGTCCCGTTCGTCTGAGTTCAGGATCACGGGCATGCGTGTGTGGATCTCTTGGACCGAAGCATTGGCGGCGCGGGTCATGACCGTGCATGTCAGCAGATCGCCCCACCGCGACGCCAAGCCCGCGACCCAGAGCGTATCCTCATTGCCCGCAGAGCGGATAAAATGCGGCTGCTTGTGGCCGGTTTCGCCCGTCCATTCGTAATAGCCCGCCACCGGGATCAGGCAGCGGCCATATTTCCAGACCCCGCGAAACGTCGGCTTGCTCTGCGCCTCCTCGATTCGGGCATTGAAGGTGGCAGCCTTCCAGTCCTTCAGCTCACCCTTGTGCCAGCTCGGCACCAGCCACCAGCGCGCGATCATCGGCTCGAGAGGCTGCTTGCCGAAGATCAAGATGTCCTGCGTCGGTTTGACGTTCCAGCGCCGAGGCAAGGGATCGACCCTGATCTCGGAAAACTCCTCATCGGAGCCGCGGCGGTTAGGGTCTGCGAAACGTCCACACATAGACCGAGGCTACGCCCCACCCGCCCGTTGGACAAGCACCTGCCGTTTTAGACAGGAAACCCGTTCTGCATCGCAGCGTTGTCTTTGCGTGATGAGTGACGCCTGTTGATTGTGTTTTTAGCGAGTGCATATTTTGGTGACCGCCCAGGATGTTTTCTGGCGGTTGCTCGCTGTTCAGGGGCGGTTTTTTCCGCCCCTTATCAGCCCCCAGAGCAGCGCAGCCAGCACTGCGCTGGCTAGCAGCACCGCGATCACGTCGCCCCGCCTTTCTTCTTGGCGACACGCGACCAGATCACGGTCGCCGCATAGATCACGAGCCCCGCGAGAACGACAGCGAGGTCGTTCAGATAGATGGTGAGCATGCCCGTTGCCTCATCGAAGCTGACGAAGCCAAGCGCGGTCAGCGCGCCGGCCAGCGGGTAGAGGATATAGCGGATAATCAGAGCGATTTGCCCAAGCATAGGAACGGTTCCTTTCGGTTTCAGAGGGTGGAGAGTTCGCGGGAGACGAGATCGCGCAGGCGATCGCCCACGCTGATCGGATCAGCGGGACCGGCCATGCCGGGTAGCACCGTGATGTCCCATTTGTTTTTCTGGACCACGCCGAGGCTCGGCTGGATCTCGGCATGAGAGAGCGTGGACCAGCGCGACACCGGAATGTCGTAGAGCCGGCACAGCCGCGCGGTCTCGCGCGCGAGCGCCGACACCTGCACCGGCCGGATCGGGGCCCGGCCCCAGACGAACGGACGTTCATTGGCACCGGCCATTGCACAGATGGAAAGGCCGATCGCGCCGCCATTGGCGCCTTGCGTATGCGTGCGCTGCGTCGCGGGACCGGCCAGCCAGCGCACCTCACCATCGCCGAGGATCAGCGCATGATAGGCGGCGATGGCCTCGGTGCTGGCGGCATAGCCGCTCACGGCCCAATGCCAGTGAATCCGGGTGACCCCGCTCGGATGCTGAAACGGCAGGCCCCGCGCCTTCTGCGCGGCCAGCGCCGCTGCATAGGCCGCGCGCGTCCGACTGCCGTCGATCCCGTCGATCGGGCCCGGCCAAAAGCCCAGGGCAGCGCAGCGCGCCTGCCGCGCGCGCACCGCGTTCATGACTGCGGTCATGTTCTCTCTCCTGAAATGAAAAAACCGCCCGGAGGGGCGGCAGCGTGTGGTATAGTTTTAGAGGGTCTGCGCCTTCCGGTGAGACGCCGGCAGACCTAGGCCCTCAGCTTGTGCGCACACACTCTCTGAGGGCCTAACTATCCTAGACAAATTAATTTAATCTGCTGTAAGCTTAATTATCTGGTTGCGATCGGCCCAGTTCACATAGCTTGCCGTGATCGGATACGGCCCCCGTCTCGCATGTCAATCAACGGGGGCCGCTCATCCTCGCTCGCGCATTTCTGTATAGATCCGATCGAGCGTCAACTTGATCCCAGACAGAGCCTCTTCAACCCGGACCATTTGCAGCGCATGCGACTGGATTGATTGCTCCAACCCACGCAACCGTGCTTCATGCCGGTCAAGTCTATCTGTATCTCCTTTGTCATTTGCGCTGACCCGGCCTTCGAGGCGGACCAACCAGACCACGACACTGATCGCAGCAATGATGAGCGGTAAAAGCTCTTTGAGTGGTTCGATCATTGCGCCTCCTGCGCATCAGAGAAAGGTCGAATGGTGGCGGGATGATTGCGCGGTATGGTTGTCTTACCGTCGGGTTGACGAAGGCGACGGTATGGTCAGGCTTCCCTGTTCTTCTCGCTCCTGGCCATCTGACTGCGCAGGGTTAGCGCTCCGCCATCTCGCTGACCCTGCATCTTTCTCTTAAGTCTCAGATCCGCACCTCAGGCAATCGGCACCTCGAAGCTGTGCATCGGGCGATAGACCGGCAGGCCGGTGATCGGGCCGGTGCCCTGCCAGACCTCGCGGATCGAGCCCGCTGAGGTGACATAGCGTGTGTCGATCTCACCCGCATTCGGGCGGCGATAGACATATTGCAGCCGGGCCGAGCTGTTCGGCGTGCCCGAGAGGCTCAGGGTGATCTCGCGATCCCCGGTTTGCTCAACCCCGGTGATTGTGGCGCTGTCGTTCGAGAGGCTGAAGCCGAGATGGGGATCGAGCGGCACCATGTCCCGGTCGATCATAATCGGCGTCAGGCTCTCGACCGCGAGGATCACCTTGTTGCCGAGCCCGGCGGCGCGCTCGCCTTTGGGAAAGGCACACCACCAGGGCAGGCCCGCAACGTGGTTGCGATAGGCAAAGGCATCCATCTCGCGCAAACGAACCTGCGACAGATAGGAGGTGTGGATATGATCGGGCGTCCCGCCGCGCGCCGTGCCCATCGGCAGGTGATAACGCGGCCCGACATCGACCACCCGATGACCCGCCAGGCGCGCCTGTCGCATCAACTCGCGCAAAGCGTATTTGACCTGCCAGTCGCTACCAAACGCGGACATGGCTGTGGTGCCGCCCGGAATATCGACCAGCCAGACCACCGGCAGGCCGGTGAACGCCAGATCGGCCTCGATATCGGCCATGTAGCCGAGCCCGTCAGCCGTATAGGTCGCCCACGGGTCGCGCCGGTTGGTCTCGCCATGGGTGAAGGCGATCACGATTTCCGTGGGCGGAACCGGGGCATAAGTCATCACCGCTGTCACCCACTCGATCATGCGAATGCGCTGGGGCGCCGGCGCGCCACTCGGCAGGACTTTCCAGATCGCAAAATTCGGATCGGTCGCCGTGAATCCCGCGCCGCCGCGCCCATGACTGCCGGCGTAGATCACCCCGGCCCCGCGCGGATCGAGCGCGTTCGACGCAGAGGCAAGAGCCTCGGCCGAGGATTGGACGCCGGTGATCTCGGCGGGCACAAAGCCGGTGATCGCCTTGCCCGGAGGTTGACCATTCCAGCCGCGCAACGCGCCGAGCTCGCCGACACCATCATTCGACATCAGCACGAAGTCGGGCGTTTTCGCTGGAATATAGAGCGGAGGGCCCTCCATCTCGGAGACAGCTGCATTGGACTGACCCAAGACCATGACAATCGCGACCCGAGACGGCAGCCAGTGCCATGCCCCGTCGCCGCCGACCGTATAGCGCGCCGCAGCGCCGATCCCGGCATCGCCAACCAGCTGGGTTACGCCGCCAACGCGGCGCGGCAATAGGGTCGCCGAGGCGGGCAAGGGCTCGGGGGGCGTATAGCCGCCGCCCGAGCCGCTGCCCGAGACCGTGGCCAGCGCGGCCTGCATCTGGGCGAAGGTCGGATGATCGCGGGCGACCCATTCCGACGACCACCGCAGGATCCACCACTTTGCATCGAGGTCTTTTGCATATTCATCGGTTTCAGGCAGGTCGGGCAGCCTGCCAATCGTCGCCCAGATTGCCTCTCCCGGCGCGTTGCCCTTCGTAATGACAAGCACTTTCGCTCCTGCCGGGACGGTGATCCCAGACGGTCGCAGATTGTTTGCGACGACGCGCTTGACGGCGCCGTCGTACATGTCATCCCGCAGCACCTGGGAAGACGAGGCCCGCCGCCACCATTGGTTACCCGTGCCGTCGCGGCGCAGCGTGTCCGTTACCACGCCATCGCTCGGCGCAGAGGCTCGAACCCATTTCGCGGATTCCGTCCCGACTGATTTGGTGACGTCGATGCACTGCGTCCCGGTCGGGGGGATCGCGCCGTCGATCGTCAGGCTGTTGTTCGCATATTGCCAGACCCGACCAGAGCGCAGTTCGGAGGTGTCAGCCTTGGCCGCGAGATCACTCTCGATCGACGTTGTCGAGAACGTGCGCCCCCACCATTGGCCGGTCGCATCCTGAACCAAAACATCCGTCGCGCCGCCGCTCGTCGGCGCCGATCGTCGAACCCAGTCGGCCTGGCCAGATCCGGTCGTCTTATGCACCGCGATCATTTGGGTGCCGGTCGGGGGCGTAGCGCCCACCGGCGTCAGGTCATTGCGGGCATAGCGCCAGACCCGGCCATTGGGCAGATCGGTCTCAACGGCCGAGACCCGCGCCTTGATCGCCGGCGTATCCTCGGAGAGATACCACCACGCGGCATCGGCGGTCTGGGCATGGATCGCCGGATTGACCGGGTTCGGAGCCGATCCAAGCCGACGCCAGTTAAAGGTCCCGGAGTTATTGGCGACGATGATCTGGTTCGTGCCGGGCGGCGGGGTCTGCGCGGAGAGATTGGTGCTCGAGCTGTGCCAGAGCCTGCCATTGCGCAGATCCGTGAGCTCAGCATTCGTGCCCGTCTGCATCTCCGTCATCCAGGTCCGGATATCGGCCTTGGGCACAGCGGAGCCATTCGGGTAAATCTCACCCGGCGTCTTGGTCGTCGTGACCATGGGGAACCTCAGTCTTTAAGGGAGATATTGGCCGACAAGCACCTCAGCCGAGGTCTTGCCGCTTTGATTTTCTGATCGGAGCCAGTAGCGCGCACCCTCGGACGGGATGCTGGCCGTGATCGCGACCTCGGACGAGGTGTCGTAATTCCAGCGCTGAAAGACCGCCGCGCTGAACGGCGCGCCCGGCGCCGCGCGCCACAGTCCGGTGCGGTAGTAATTGGCGCCGAGATCCGGAGCCATGATCACCGTCAGCGTGCCGCCAGCCGTCCCGGACTTGCTGATGATCTGCGGCGCATCGGGGGGCGTGGTATTGGCGACAACTTCGATGCCCGTCACCGTCGTAATTTCCGACGCCGCATCATTGCCGCCCGGCGCCGCGCCGCTATCTGGGCGCGCGCTATACCAGCCGATCCCGATCTCATATTCGCCGCGATCGGCATTGGGCAGGCTCCGCGCGACGAGCTTGCCACCCACCCGGATGTCCTGCACCTCGAGCCCATAGCGAAAGCTCGAGCCCGCGCGCCGGTAATAGCCGCCGAGATAATACGGCCCGTCAATCGGATCGACCTCGATGCGGATATAGGGCGGCCCGTCATTGTTGACGATGGTCAGGGAGGAGATCACCGGCGCCGCGAGAAGCTGCGGACCGGGCTCGGTCTTGTCCGGGACCGAGGGCGGGTCGCCCTCCTCCGCGGCAGTCCAGCTAAAGCTCGCCGGATCTGCCGCGATCAGCTGGACCGTGACCACGCCCTCATCGCCCTCGGCGTCAAAGGCAAAGCCGTCGATCCAGGCGCTCGCATTAATCAGCCCAAGCTCGGGCAGATGCAGGCGCACGGTTTCTTCTTCGAGGAGCAGCAGCCCCCAGAAGCGCAGCCGCACCGTCGCCCGCCAACTCGGGTTGAGCTTGGCCATCTTGATCTTGCCAAGCCTTCGGGCCTGCCCGTGGCTTTGCACCCAAGGGAGATCGATCTCTTTCGCCGCGCTCTCGCCATAAAGCGCCAGCGCCGCCGCATCATCCCATGGGTCCGCGCTGGTCTGCTGCCAGCCGATCTCAGGCGCGACATATTTGGGGACCAGCGTGGTGACGCGCTCGAACTCGCCCGAGCCCGGCCCGATGTCGAGGCTGACGATATGCTCCTCCCGGATCGTGTAGCTCGGCGCGCGCCATTTGCCGACCCGAAAGCCGATCTTGCCCTCGCTGGTGATGTAGAACCGCCCCGCAGAGGCATCCTCGAGGCGGCGCAGGACATCGACCACCGGTTCGGACAGGGCATAGCTGCCGCCGCCGATATAGCGCCGCGCCGTGCCCGCCGCCTTGCGCGGGATTGGATCCTCGCAATCGGCAATGGCCTGGGCGAAGGAGGCCGTGTCGAGATCGGCCAGCCGCAGCGGGCCATAGCTCGGATGGGTCAGCACATCGCGCGCTTGCACGGCAAGATTGTCGGACCAGGTCGCGTCGCCGGTGATCGGGTTGTGGCAAGCATCGCCCTTGATCAGCGCCGATATCTGCGGATCGCCCCCGCTATAGATCTCCGAGATCTTGTCGCCTTTGACCGCATCGAAGGTGCCCAAGATCGTGCCGACCCCGCGCAGCCGGTGGTTCGGCGTCCAGCCCGGAAACGCTGCCTGCAGCGCCGCATAGGCCCCGCCCGATTGCAGGGCGCTCTGCCCTGAGCGCCAGTCGATGCTGACCACGCCGGCATAGGGTTTGCTGGTCACGGCAGTTCCTGAGAGCGTGATCTCTTTGTCATTGAGCCAGACCGTCTCAACCGCCGAGATCCCGCCCTGCCCCATCGCCAAGAGCTTGAAGAGCCGCCGCTGGCCGCCGACCTGCGCCCAATCCCAAAACATCGCGGCGCCCGAGGCGCGCACCCGGCCAAGATGGCGGATGCGCTGCGCGTTGCTGTCGCGCAATTCGGTCTGCAGATCGCGCGGCTTCGGCCCTTTCGGCTGGTTGACCTTGGCCACCGCCATATTCAACGCGATGGCTGCCGCCGTGCGCAACAAGAAACCTGCCGTTGTCTGCGCCGTGATTGTAGCGGCCAGCCAAGGACCAACTTGTGGCATTCATCTTCCCCAGATCTGGATTGCTTCGGCGCGGACCAGCCCGACACCATGCGGCTTGCGAAAAGCCCATTTCTCGCCATGGCGGATCGCCGCGACCTCATGGCCCGCGACCGCGATCACCGCGACATCGCCCTCGCGCGCAGCCGCGCGTTGCGGCAGCGGGCATTCCCGCGCCAGAAACCCCGGAAGATTGCCGCCGGTGATCCTCCGCATCTCCACCTCGGTCGCATAGCGCCCGCGCCAGCGCGCCGCCGGATCGAGGTCCCAATGCAGGCGGCACCAATCCGCGACCCAGATCGTGCAATCGACCTCGCCCCAGCTCCAGGGCCGGTGCCAGCTCTGGCGGATGTAATCGCCTACCCGCGCAGCCAACCGGTGATGACCTTGCCGACGAGGGTCGGGGCAAATTCGCAGCCGCGATCCCCGGCCGAGCGCCGTTGCTGGTCGCGGTCGGTATATTCGCCAAGCGGTGTCATATTGCGGATGTCGAGCGGGCTCTCGGCGCGGATCTCGAGATATTCGAGTTCAGCGGTCTGGACCTTTTTGACATCGCGGATCTTACCCCGATGCATCGAGACCATCGGCCCAACCGGCACGCCGCCGGAATAGAGCTGCAGGTATTGCTGGATCGGACGCCCCCACCATTCGGCGCGGTTGTCGAGCGCGGCGAGCAGGAGCGGCAGAGGGTTCTTGCCGATGCGATAGATCGCGGGCACCGCCTCCAGCGGACCACCGGATTCGATCGCCGCCGCCTGGACCCAATCATGGGCGGGTTGCCAGGTGACCCCGCCGAGCGTGTCCGGCGTGCTGCCCTCGATCAGCCGATAGCTCGCGCTGGCAAATGCGACATGGAACAGGCGCCGACACTCGACCAGCTCGCGATTGGCGTCGAGAAGCGCGACCTGCGCAGGGGTGAAAGCCATTATCGATCAAACGCCTCGACAAAGTTGACGGTGACCTGCTGGCCCAATTTGAGGTTCTCGCGTACCCGCCGCCCCTCATCGTCCGAGGCAAAGCGGCCATAGAACCGCGGCGGATCTGTGACGAGCCGGACGCCAAGCGGCAGGTTCGCGCGCAGCGGTGGCTCGAACGAGACCTGACCGCCGGGCTGGCTGTCGGTGACCCGATAGAGAAATCCATCGCGCGAGAACATGTCGCCGGGGCGCAGGTTCGGGCGCGTCGGATTGCTGGTCTCGGTCACGAAAGAGGTCGCGCCGGCCGAGGCCGCCGCTTTGAGCAGGAGATCCTGCATGCCGCTGGTCGGATCCGCGAGTCCGGTGCCGTCCGAGAACCAGACGTCATCGTCGAAGGGCCATTGCCGGGACGCGACCCGCGGGCCGTAGCGAAACGGATCGCAGATGCAGAGGCTCGCGATATTGGTCCGCCCCCGCATCCGCGTCACCAGCACCTCGAAGGCGCGCAGCCGGTCAGCTTTGAAGGTCTGGGCAAAGGTCAGCGAGACCTCCCAAACCGCCGAGTTGACCCCGATAACCTGCTCTGACCCGGCAAGGTTGCGCCCGGCGCTGCGCGTGGTCCATTTCAGAAAGAAATCGGTATCGCGCAACCCAAGGCCGCAGGGCCATTCGATGATCTCTGGCATTCATGTTCTCTCGCCGAGTAATTTTTGGGCAGCCCGGTAGCGGGAGATGAACTTGTCATTCTCGCGCGCCAACGCCGCGTTGATGAGCGTCACGGTCTTCTCGCTAGCATCGCCCGCGATATGGATCTGCGGCGCAAAGGTTGCGCTGCCGCCGCCCTGCCCCCCGCGCAGCGCGGCCTGTGCTTGCGGCACGCTCAAGATCCGACCATTGACTGCGGGGACGAATGGCTCCGGCCCGCGCTCGCCCGTCATGTACATCTGACCGGCTGTGACCGGGCCGCCGTTGGCGCGTCCAGGGAGGACTGCAGGCGCGCCCGCAATACGCAGCGCCCCGGTCAGCTTGTCGCCCCCGCCGAAGATGCTGCCAAACAGCCCGCCAAGAAGGCCCGATCCGCCACCGCCAGAGAATGGCCCAGACCCGAACAGTGCCGCTTCCAGCGCGGCTTTGGCCAGCATCTTGGCGACATTGCCGAGGACATCAGCAAAGCTGTTGCCCGCCACGATCGCGTCGAGCAGGCCGTCCTTGAGGGTGTCCTGGACGCTCGCCATGAACTGCTGGCGCTCGGCCACCTTGCCTTCCGCAACAGCACGCTCATTCGTTGCGATGATGTCAGCCTTTTTGGCCTCGCCCAGAGCCTCGATGGCCTGCTTGTAGGTCAGGGTGCTACCGGTCATCAGCGTATCGAGATCGACATTGCGGCGCTTGGCGTCGGCAACCAACATCATGATGGTCTTTTGCTTTTCGAACTCGCCGTTGATTTCTGCGATGGCACGTGCCTGATCCTGCGCGCCCATGCCGGAGGCTTTGACCGCCGCAATCTGGTCAGATTGCTGGCGGGCCATCTCGACAGTCTGCTGCTGGGTCAAAAGGTTTTCAGAAAGCGTCTTTCCGTATTCCTTGGCTTGCTTGGCAAGACGCTCGCGCTCTTTGATCTCCTCATCCAGCTTCTTCTGGATCTCGGGATCAGCAAGCGGAATGGACTGCTGGCCCCATGCCGCGTTTATCACGGAGCGATTGACACCCTGCGTTGACGTCCAGACCCGACCCAGATGCTCAACGTCTCCGGGTTTAATCTCGCGCAGC
Organism: Paracoccus aminophilus JCM 7686; assembly: GCF_000444995.1. Classification (NCBI taxonomy): domain Bacteria; kingdom Pseudomonadati; phylum Pseudomonadota; class Alphaproteobacteria; order Rhodobacterales; family Paracoccaceae; genus Paracoccus; species Paracoccus aminophilus. The sequence continues at coordinate 3,020,646 of NC_022041.1, forward strand.
AACTGCTGCGCAAGACGGTCCTGAAGCTCGGCGGTAAACAGCGTGTCCAAAGAGAGATTGAGGGTCTTAATCAGCCCGCCGCTGCCATCGAGACCTTTGCCGCCGAGCGTCGACCCGACAATCTGATATGCACCAACAGCAGAACTGTTCTTGGTGTTCTCCGGGTGCGACAGCATCTGCTTTTGCAGTGCAAGCACTTCACGGAGGGTCATATTGACAAGGTTGACGGAGCCTCCGGTATACTTCCCATGATCCAGCGTCACATTGTAGTCGCCACCGCTCTCTCGGCGCTTGATGAGTTCGAGGATGCCTTTTTGCGCCGCCGCTCCATCCCGCCCCCATTCGGTCGCGGTATTGCCAGTCACGCTCTGAACCAAGCCGTCGATGAACCCGCCGGCACCGGCCTTTAGACGCTGTTGCATGGCCTTGAACAAATCGTCATTGGCAAGGGCCAGTGCCCTGGTCTTATCCGCCTCTTGGTCGATGAGATTAATCCGCTCCCGAGCCATCCTGATTGCCTCGGCATTTCCGGATTTGATCGCCTCATCCAGCATCTTCTGCGCCGTGAGCCGGTCGTCAGACAGCTTTTTGAGCTTTTCGGTATCGGTCTGATATTGCTCAGTGACGCGCTCGATTTCGCTCCGCGCGGCCCGGATCTGCTTCTGTGCGGCGGTCATGGTGGCTGAAATTTGGCCTGCCCAACCTTCAAGAAAAGCTTGATCTGCACCTTTGTTTCGCGACAGCTCCACAACCAAAGAGAGTAGATTTTCAGCATCTTTCGCGACCGCGTCGATGCTGTTTGAACTATCAGTTCGGTTGAGAGCCATCATCAGCCGTTCGGCCTGCTCTGCGGTCGCTCCCGTCCTGCGCTTAAGCAGGTCCATCTGACCCGCCAAGCGCTGCTGCTCGAGGTAGGCCATCTGGCGGTTTGCGGAACCATCAGCCCTTTTCGGCACCCGCTGGGGGTTGAGGTCGACCCCGAGTTCAGCGCTAAGGGCGCGGGATGCACCAAGCAGATCTTTCTGAGCCCTTAACGACGACAACCCGGACATAAATCCGTTTGCCCGCGCAACCTCATCGGCAAGATCACCATAACGCTGACGCAGCACATCAATCGGGGTCGCAGCTTCCTCGGCAGATCGCGCATAGGCATCCGTGCTGTCATTGAGCCGCTTTATGCGATCATCCAGTGACTCCGCGTCAAAGGCTACCTTAAGAAGGGCTGCGCCAAGAGGAATAGCGATAGCCGCGCCGGCGCCAGCAATTGCGCCCCAAGCGCCAAACGCGCCGAGCAGCTGAGGCAACTGTTGACCCAAAGCCTGCGCCGCGCTGGTCCCTGAGCCCACCTGCACAGCGAAGTCGCCAACCTGCCAACCAACCTGTTGCAGCTGTCCAGACATATTGCCAGATTTTCGCGTGGTATTCTCGATGGCACCGGTTGCGATGTTCAACTCGCGAGCCGCGCGCCCAACCTGCTCAGCATATTGCTTCTGCCCGATCGCCCCGACGTCCAACGCACGATCGAGCCGCTTGAGCTCATCTTCATAGCGCTTTGCGGCTCGATAGACCGGGTCGTAGGCTTTGCTAAGCTTATCAAGTTCGCGCTCATGCGCCTTAACGGCTTGGGTATTCGTCACTTTTCCCTGGGCATCGACAAAGGCCTTTTGCGCCTCCTCCCCACGCTTCTTGTAGAAGGCGACGACCTTGTTCGCCTCTTTGACAAGCTGCGAATCGGAGAAGCCAGCCGATACGACAAGATCTGGTTCATCAGCCATCAGAAGCCCTCAACACCCATTGCTGCGAGATCGGCATCGGACAGTTCACCGCCCGCGCCGCGTGTTTTCCAGCCATTGGCCTTGCCGTAACCATCGACCCGGGCCGTGAACTCCCAGACGCTGAGCTGAGCCAAATCGGCGTGCGTCATGCCAATGGCGGCTGCGAGGCCGTGGATGGCGCTGAACTTCCACTGTCCGTTTTTTCGCTGTTCTCCGGTGTCGGCGTCACCGGCCCAGGCTCCCCCACAGGATCATCCGGCGGGCCATAGAGCGCGTGTCCGAGAATGGCCTGCGCCGGGACCTTGAACTCGATCAAGGGATGCCGGTCGAATGCAGCCATGACGCGCGCCTGGGCCTCGACGGCGGAAAGTCCGCCGCCAATCAACCCGGCACGAACCGTCTCGAACAGATCGGTTGCCGCCCATTGCCCAAGGTTGATCCGGTTCAGCAAGAACTCTGGACCCGCCTCGGTCTTCTGCTGAAGCAACTCCAACTGGGCGAGCGGCAGACGGAATGCATGTTCACCACCCGGCCAAATAAGGACCAGCGCTTCCATCACGGCCCCGCTTTCACGAGACGAGCAGGAACGCCGTCAAATTGAAGCTCGATCGCACAGGTGACTTTCTGACCCTTGGTGCGCTGATTGGTCAGTGTGGTCAGCAGTGCCGGCCCGACTTCATATTCGGTGTCACCGGGCGCTGCGTTCAAATGGCCGACGCGGATCTGTTTCGGCGCCCCAGAATAGAACCAGTCCAGCATATCGCCGTGCGACTGCTGGGCCCAGGATCCATCAGCGGACACAGAGACATCGATGCTGCGAACCGCCTTTTCGACATCGAGCGGCAGGCTTTCATCATTGCAGTCGCCCGGAACCTCCGAGGTGTCGACCTGCGCGCTCCGCGTGATCGTGACGCCGATCAGGCCGCAAATCCGCGTCCAGGCCGTGCCGTTTTCTGAGGTTTCGAGCACCATCTGCTCGAACTTTTCTGTAATGGGCTTCGCCATTGGGTCTCTCTCCATGAAAAAGCCGCCCGAAGGCGGCACCGGATGACAATCTCTGTAAAAGGGCTATTCGGCCTTTTTATTTCCTGTGCTCGAGCGGCTTGCCGAACTGCTAGCATTCGGCAGGACCTCGGTCGCACGACCCGCCGCGACCGCCGCATCAATCAGCTCGCGTGGGAAATACTGCGGCTCCGGTGACGGATAGACCGACCACCCTGCGTTGCGGATCCGGCTCGAATAGTGAAACTCACCATGGAAGATCGCCTTAGCCATTGCGCCAAGCCTCCTTGATCGCTGCGCGTACTTCCTTGCGGATTCGCTTGCGAAACTCCGCTTTCCTGGCCTTCCAAACCGGAAAGAAAAATGGCTGCGCCGGAACGCCTGTACTGGTTCCGAACTCATGGAAGCGGGCATAAAAGGCATCGGCATTGCCGGCGTAGATCTTGATACGCAGGGTGGCATATTGATCGCCCTTGTTCTTCCCGCTGCGAATCTCATCGATCATGAACGTACCGGCGGGAACTTCGCCCCAGGTCCAGCCAATGGAATCACGCAGATCGCCTTGATCATGCGGGGCCGCTGCTTTCATGGCCGCAACGATTTCCGCCGCGCCCTCTTCCATGGCTTTTTGTGCAGCCTCTACAGCAACCGCTGGGATGTTCTTGAGCTTTGCAACAATGCGAGGGTTGAGCCTGGCCATTTTCTCTCCTGTAGTTGGCAGCGCTCTGCCTTCCGCTCGCGCGGCGATGGGCACGCGAACCTCAAGCAGCCCCTAGGCTTCAATCTCAACCTCGATCTGCAGAACGCCGTGCACGTAATCAGGATCGGGATCACCCATGACACGAACCATGCTGACCGTGACGGGATGCATGGTGACCGCGTCAATATCGGACCAACCCTGCAGGCATGCTGCAATATCATCTGTGAGGTCCTCCATCGCCCCTTTCGTGGTTCCATGCCCCCAAACGTCGATCTGCAAGGTGAGCACGCGGCCATCGATGCAATCCGCATCGTCCGACGCCCAGTGGCTTGGCCCGAGCGTCACATATGGCGAGGGCGTTACCCGCCCTGCCTGATCAAACACCCGCCCGCCCAAGTCTGGCACCGCAGCGATCATCCGGTCCATGACGATCTGACGAAGTATGCGCCCTGCCCTCAACCCCCTGCCTCCACCAACATCTCCAGAAAGCGCGGACGATTCGTCCGCCGCGGCAATTCCTTGAGATCAAAGATCCGGCCTTCCACCACCGCGCGCCAATCGGCCATGATGCGCAAGGTTTGCGCCGAGAGCCTAACGGACAAGATTGCGGGCGCTCTAGCCGAAACCCGCGCCTGCATCACCGCCTCGCTGCCGCGCAGTGGCTTGACGTGAGCACTGACTGTGAACTGGTCTTCCCAGCCCTGAACCAATTTACCGTCGCGATCCCGACTTTCGACGGGCGACTGGAAAACGACCGTGTCGCGTCGACGCCCCGACCTGAGATGATCCTCGCTCACCACGCCCCCCGCCGATGATTGCTCAAGAGACCGTCGACCACCGTCCAAGCGGGGCGAGCCTCGTTTTCACGATCCCAATCCGCATTGCCGACGAGGAGCAGGATCGCGTGCTTAACGTCATCGGGAGTCGCGTCGCCAAAGGTGCCCGTAATGCTAATACGCGAGCCTTGCTGGATATGCGGCCATACCGCCCCATGATTCAGCACAATCTTCGGATCAAGCCCATCGGCACGAATGGCAAATACACCTTGATCCAAGACCTGAGCCTCACCGGCGGGATCGACGAAGGCAATTTCCGTAATGGACAGCAAAGGGGCGGCCGGAACGCGTGCAAAATCCGCAAAGCTGTCGCATCCCCATGTCATGAGATGCGCGGCAAAGGACCTGTTGCAATAGGCCTCGACATGCGCCCGTGCCGCAGACACAAGAAAGCCGATCTCGGAGGTCAACTCATCCTCGTTGACACCGAGATAGTCTGCGACGATCTCTGGTGCCACGGCCTCCGCCGTCACCTCATCGGAAACCGGATACCACATGATCAGGCTTTCGCGCGCTTTTCTGACGCAGGCTTCTTGGTCGCGGTCTCGACCGCCGGATCCATCGCAACGGCAAAGCCGGCCGCAATCAACCGCAAACCCTCAGCTTTGGGAAAGTCGTGCTCATCTCCCGGCGCAAGATTGTATTCTGGCCCGCTCAGTCCGGTCAGCATTTTGACTCTCATCATGCCCTCCAATGAAAATGGCGGGGCCCGAACCCCGCCAGATTGACTTATGCCGCCGTGATCAGGTGCTTGACCGCAGCGGTGTCGCCGAGCTCGCCATCAAACCGGATCAGACCAGCCATGCCGAGATCGGGCCAGAAGCGCTCGCGCAGAACGCCGATCACCGGCTGCCCGACCTTGCGCACGAAATACTTGCCGAAATCGCCGAAGATCATCGGCTTCGACGCAGCCTCCAGCCCGGCCATCGCCTGGTTGATGCTGTAACGGTAGCCGAGCAAGGTACCGGGGATGCCGTTCTGGATATCGCCACTGCTCCAGATGTAGCGCCCCTCGCCATCCTTCAGCTTGCGGATCGCCGCCAGCGTCAGGTCGTTGAACATGAAACGCACCTTCGGCGACTGGCGATAAGCCGGATTGACCGAATGGATGAGGTCGATGATTTCATCCACCGTGATGGCGGCTGCCGCGGCGGCCGTCTTGCCGAGGGACGAGGCGGTGACGATGCCGTTCGGATCGCCCACCCCGTCGCCGACAGTGAGCTCGCGGTTGGCAATGCGGCCGAGGCGCTCACCGAGCAGCTCGCCCAAAAGGCTCTCGAAATTGAAGATGCTGTCCTGTCCCAGCTCCATGGACCAGCGCACGAATTCGGTATCATAGACATAGGCGTCCAGCGACTTCTGCCCGAAGGTGACATCCTTGCCGCCGTCATCGGTCAGGGCCGCGCCTTCGGTGTGCTTTTCGGCTGTTACCGCCGTATCGTCCACCGTCGGGATCTTCACGGGATTGCCCGAGGCCGTGACCATCGTGGTGGTGATATCCTCGTCATACATCGGCCCCCATGCCGCCATCGATTTGATGATCTGGTTTGCCAGCTCGGTCGGAACGGTAAAACCACCCGCAGTGGTCGTGCCGGTGTTTTGCGCGCGCATTTCCTGGGCGCCCGCCTTCAGAACCGCGCGCTCTTCCGCATTGAGTTCGCCCAGATCGGCACCATGGGTGACGAACTTGTGGAAGACCTCGCGGTATTCCAGCTTGTCGCCACCGTCCTGACCTCGGCCTTCACCACCGGAAATCGGACGCTGGCGCGAGCGCTGTTCGTCTTCAGCATCCGCCGCGCGCTTTTCCGCATCGACCATACGCTGCTCGCGCTGGATCTGGCCTTCGACCTTGTCGAAGTCGGCCATGATCGTGTCGTGGCGCTGATCCAGTTCAGCGGCACGGCTCTCATCGGTGTTCTTGGTGATTTCATCCAGCGCGGCGCGGGCGTCGGTCACAAGCTTATTGCGCTTTTCGATCAGGTCTTTGAGGGCCATCTTGGCTTCCTTCTATGTGAGAACGCACAAAATCCGCCTGAAGCGGGTCAAAGGCAGGTACGCGCTGCCGACTCCGGAAAGACCGGGTGATTTCAGAGGATGCCGCGGAAACGCGCCTCGGCATTGGCGCGCCGCGCCGAAACTCGGCGCTCGGCGGCGGTGAAGTTCTGGGCCCGACGCTCTTTGCGGGCCGCGTCCAGCGAACGCATAGCGATCGAGGTGCCGTCATAGGCGGGCTCGGAGACGATGCTGACCTCGCGCAGCTCGACCTCATGGATCGTGCGCTTGGGCGTCTCGCCGGTTTCATCCCACTCTTCGCGCGTCACGCGGAAGCCGAAGGACATGCCGCGGATGTCGCCGCGTTCGATCAGGGTGCGCACGTCGCGACCGTCCGACGTGTCGGGCAGATCGATCTCGACCGCGAGGCCTTTGGCATCTTCGCTCAGGCGCAGCGTTCCGCTGGTCGAGCGGCCGAGAATGCGGCCACGGTCATGGTCAAAATAGGCCAGAACATCCGCCACCTGAAGCGTCTTGGTGAAGGCTCCGCGCGCCAGAACCTCGTCGAAATACCCGCCAATGCTGGTCACCTCGCCGAAGACGGCAGCGTAGCCGCCGACCGTCATCTTGCCGTCGGCATCCGCGCGGCGCTCGACCGGCAGGATGACGGAGCGCTTTTCGTCGTCAGGTTTTGTCGGCATCGACCTCTCCATCATCGGCTTGGGATTCGCTCGGCGCTTCTGGCGGCGGCACGCCAGCGCCATTGGCGGCACTCCCTAAAACCACGGTTGCGCCCTGCACCAACAATTCGTCAGCCGCCGGATTGCTGTGGCGGGGCCGGTTTTCCAGCTCGCGCGCTTCGTTCGGGGTCAGCTGACCGGTCTGGATGCCGCGGGCAATGCCCTCGATCCGGGTTTTGAAATCGCCGCGCATCAGGCCGGCGAGATTATGCTCGACATAGCGACCGCCAACCTCGTGCCTCGACTTGCGCCCGAACAGCTTCAGATTGGCCTCGCCCTCGAAGGCCTTCACCCATTGGCTCAGCAAGTGTTTGATCAGGCTGAGGTCTTGCTGTTCGACATTTGCGCGGATGCCGTGGCTGAGATCATGCAAGAATACCGGCGGCAATTGCCACACTCGCGAGAACTCCTGGATCTGGAACAGGCGCGCCTCGGTCATCTGGCCTTTGGCCGGATCGAAACCGACCTGCTTCAGCTCATGGCCGGGCGGGATCGGGAACACGGGCTTTTGCGAGGACTTCGCCGCGTCAATGGCGCGCGTCATGTCGGCCATGGCCCGCTTGAGCCCATCAGCGCCCTGCGGCAACGGCCCCGACAGAGCCAAAGGCGGCACCCCGCCACCGGCGAAGAAATTGCTACCGTAATCGCCCATGGCCAACGCGAGCTGGATTGCCTTGCGTGCCTTGTTGATCGGGCCGTCATGGCCGATCATGTCTTCCTTGAGCATGAAAGGCACGTCAATCACATCGGCCGCCGGATACCGCTTGCCGTCGAAGGTATAGACCAGCCGCATGTTGACGCGCTTGACGCTGACCTTGCGCGGATCCATCGGCCAGATCCCGACGACCTCGTCGCCCTTACGCTCAATCCAAGCCAGCCCACGGCCGCCGGTGAATACCTGCTGCCAGAAATACTGGCGCATCTTGAACCCGTCCATTTCCTCGTTCGGAAACTCGCTGATGGTCAGCGCGGTATCGCCGCTCAGGCGCTCGGCACCCTCTGCCGTGCGGCGGAAGGCATGGAGCGGAATCGCCGCCAAGGTGCGCGACAGAAAGGCCACGGCGCAGAAAACGGCTGGCACGGTCAAGGCGTTGCTGATCGTCACATGGGGCAGCGCCACCTTCTCGATCCCGAAGAACGAAAGGATATTGTCGGAACTGAGCGCCACGCTCGGGCTCTCTACCGTGGCGGAACGCGTCTCCGCGCGCCGCACTTCCAAGCCAAGAATGTTCATGGTCCCACCAAACTGAATTCGGGATCGTCCCAAGGGGAGACGACCGTCTCTTCCTCATCGGGATATTCGATTGCCCAGAGCGCGTTGATCAAAGCGACGACGCCATCGATCTTGTCTTCGGGGTTAGCCCTGGTCGGGAAAATGTAATCACCGCCCAGAACCCGCTTTTGCAGGACGTTGCCTGCCATCCATTCCAGCACCGGATCTCCATCCGTTACCAACCGGCCATCATCGACGGCGGAGATGAGCCGGTTGAACGGCTCATGCATGTTCTTGGCCTTAGTTTGGAGCTCGATGCAGGTCAGACCCTTCGCCTCGAATGTCGCCACCATCTGGTGAGCGAACTGCGGGTCGTAGATGACTTGTTGGACATTGAGATTGAGCAGCGGAAAGTCGAACTCATCCGAGGCCACTCCTATCAGCGCTAAAACATAGGCTTGCACCATATTCAGATCCAGCTCGCCCGCTTCCGGCGTGGTCAGGATCCTACCTTCTTCGGCCCAAGCCAGAAGTTGCTCGTTGCCGGGGGCTTCGATCACGGCCCGATTGAGGAAATGGCGCGCGAAAGCATAGAGCTTACGGCCTCGCAAAAACACGACGACGACATCTGCGAAGTCCTGCCGCGTCGCGAGATCGATGCCGACAAAGCAAGGCTCACCGGCGAAATCCGCGATCGAGAGCGCGGGATCGAACGCGGCCCGCCACCTGGTAAGATCCAGCGCCGATGCGCCGACGCTCGTCCAGATGTCGAGGTGCTTGCGCAGGAACTCTCCCATCGCGACGGGAGATGCGCTGGCCTTGGTCCATTGCCGCTGCATGTACTCCAGACTTTTCGCACGGCCTAGGCCCGGATTCGCTTTCGCCCAGGTCAGAGGATCGCCCGGATCGTCGCCCTCGTCGGCCTCGTAAATCAGCCCGAAATACTCCTCGTCCACCTGTGTGCGGTTGAGAATTCGCGTCAGATAGGTCCGCTGCTCGTAACAGACGCCGGCGGTGTTGCTGCCCGCCGTGGTGATTGCGATCAGCAAAGGCTGTTCGCGCGCGCCAAGCGCCGAATCCATCGAATCCCAGACATCGCGGTTTTGATGCTCGTGCAGCTCGTCGACGATCGCGCAATGCGGGTTCTTGCCGTCCTGCGATTTGGTCTGCGCCGCGACAGGCCGAAAGACCGCGGCCTCATCCGTCGTTTTGATCCGGTGTTGTTCAACCGTGAGGCCGAGCGCCTCGACGGCGGGCTTTCCTTCCACCTCGGCACGCAAAATCATGTTGCGCGCCGATTCGAAGACGATGCGGGCCTGATCGCTCGAGCTCGCTGCGGAATAGACCTCTGCCCCCGGCTCGCCGTCCACGATCAGAAAATAGAGCCCCATTGCCGACAGCAGGGTCGATTTACCCTGCTTGCGCGGAACCTCGACATATGCCGTCTTGAAGCGGCGCATCCCCGTTGTGGCATGAACCCAGCCCGCAATATTGGCGATGAGAAAGCACTGCCAATCGTCGAGCCGCACCAACTCGCGCCGCGCTGCCCATCGCCCTTTGATATGCGGCATGGCCTCGATGAAGGCCGCCATGTGCTCGGCCGCGTCCGGATCGAAGACATAGGGAAAGTCCGATGTGCATTGCCGATCGAGATCATCAAGGAAGCGCTGGCATGCCTGTATCACCTTGCGACACGACGGCAGATCCCCGGAAACGACCAGATCGGCATAGGCAACCGCGCGATCCGTGCAGGACCATGCGATCGACGCAGCACCGTCAGCCACCCACCGGCCTCCGGCGCGGACGGAACGGCGTCACCGCCCCAACCGGATCGACAGGCGCCGATGTCGCCTTCTCGGCGCCGGTCAGGAGGCTCATGAAGGAGGCCTGCTCCGAGCCGAGGCCCTCCTTGCGCGACGCCGGCGTGAAGAAAAGCTCGCGCTCAAGTGGCGTGAGCACCTTGTCCAGATAGGCGAGGCGCTGGACCTTCGGCGAACCGAAACCCTTCTCATCCTCTCCGTCATCGGTTTCCAGATCGAAGTTGATATCGTCCCATTTGAGACGGTGCACGGCATATCGCTGGACCTGCAACCATACCGCCTCGTCGAACGTTCCGTCGCGCAGCAGGACCGAAGCGAGAGAGCGGACAATCTCCATATGGCGTTCGGTGAAATAGTCCGGCACCGGCGGAAGCCGAGCAAGGATGTCATCCAGCTTGATTGTCATGACTAACTCTTGTTACCCCCCCCCTCAAAAATTGGCGCGCGAAAGAATTTACCCACCGCCGCCGGTCCTCCTGTGTTTCGGCCAGGTTTCCGCCCCTCCCCCTCCCTTTTGGCCCCAAAACGCCAATTTTGCCTGTTTTTTGGGCATTTTTTGGCGAAATCGGCCAAAATCGAGCCATCCGTGGCTACAATCGTGAAGGATTATCGCTCCCAGCGCCGAACCGCGGCGATGAGTGCAGCCGCAACCTCCGCCCGTTCGGCATCGGCGCGGATCCGTTCGATGCAGGACGCTTCCGGCGCATCGATAACCATCAACTCGGATCGCGGCCCCATCGCCTCGACCCACATCAGACGCTCAGCTTTGGTTGGCGCGGTGACGATCAGCCACGCCTTGCCTGAAACATCATCCGCTAACGAGCGGATCATCATATCGCGATAGGCCATTGCCTTGCGGAAGATGCCGGTACGCTGGTCATACCGTACACCTCCGACCCGAACCTTGATCTCATCGAGATCTATCACCTTGTCGCCAGAACCAGCACGCTCCTGCACCCATGTCGTTTTTCCGGAGGCCGGAGGGCCACAGACAATGGTGAGCGGTATTGCCGAAGGCCGGACACCCCGCGGTATACTGAAGCCCCAGTCTCGCGGAATGATCAGTCGGCCATCCGGCCCGATTGACGGCTGCGCCTCTGCCTTGAGCGCTCCCTGCGCCGCAGAACCCTCGCGCGCCGTCTTTGCTGCATGGCAGGGTCGACACAAGGATTGCAGGTTATCGAGATCATCCGTGCCGCCCTTCGACTTTGGCACGATATGATCGACGCTATGCGCCACAACCGGCCTGCCAGATCGAATGCATAGAACGCAGAGGCGCTTGTCGCGCTCGAGGATCGCGATACGCAAACGGTCCCAAGCGGCACCATAACCACGCTCATGACGATTGCCCGCCTGGCCATGCCAACCACCTGATGGCAGCCCTCTCTTCCCAGGCACATCGGAAACCGATCGATGTCTTTTGCACCGCACCGTCCCCACCTCGACAACGGTCCGACAACCAGGCACCGCGCAGGGCTTGCTGGGCATGACATCACCGAACGATAGGGAAAACGCAGTGCGCCCGGCTCGGGAGGATCCCGCCGGGCGCACTGATAGATGATAGAAAGATTGATAGGGCCGTGCGTCCTAAGCAGTCAAGAGGGTTTGACTTAGGCTGGCGCAAAATGTCCGCGCATGCGCTCGAGGACCGCAGTCAAAGACACGACAAGCATGTTGATATTTCGCGCGGTCCCAGTCCACCCATGCCGCTCCAGCACGTCGCGAAACGACCGTCCATGCAGGCAAATCTCATCAACCAGCACGCGGTCGTGAATGATCCGCGCGCCACCCTCACCCCGCGCCGAGGGCCGAACTCGACGCACCGCCATGGCGACACCGGCCCCGATGCGACGGCGCAAAAGATCGATCACCCTGCCCTCTTCGATGAAGGCATCAATGAACTCGCCACCCGAGCTTGAGCCACCGCGCCCAGCCTCAAGGCTTGAGCAGCGCATCCCGCCCGCATCATGGCGTTCGACCAGATCGCGATAGAGCCGCGCAACCTGAACCTGCCCCGGCGAGAAGGGCGGCGCCGCCTTCCTCCGAGCCGCTCGGCGGGCAAGATCGTCAAAGACATCTGCCGCGCGCACGGCGTTGAAGCCGCGCCAGCCCATCTCTTCGACCTTCCAGCCGGTGCTGTCCTTGGGATCCGGCACCATGCGCAGCGGCGTCACCACCACCTGCGGCCCCCGCGCGGGCGCCACCGGGATCAGCGGACCGCAGCCCTCGACCGGTGTGGCGCGCGACAGAACCGCATCGAGGCGCGCCCGTTCTTCCGCCGCCCTGCCTTGGGCCATCCGCCGATATTCCTTGGTCATGCTGCAGCCCCTTCCCCGATTTCGCGGCAACGCTGCAACGCCGCGTTGCGCCGATCCCACCAATCACAGTCCACCGGGCCGAGCTCGCCTTCTCTGGCCAAGCGGCCTTGCAGATCGCGATAGCGCCGCAAGGCACCGTCCGCGCCATCGCGGATCTTGCCGAGCGTCCAGTTGTTCGGCCAGTTCCTGTTCTTGCGCAGGTGATCCAGAAGCTCAGGGGCCCAACCCTCTGTGATGGCAGACTGACCGACGCCATGCGCGAAGACAGCCTGGATCAGCGGCGACGCCCCTCCATCCGGGGGCTGGATGACCGCAGCCCATTGCAGGATCAGGTTCGCGATCGGGAAGCGGTCACGATCCTTGCCGCTCGGATTGGCAGCAGCCTGCTCTTCGAGCGCCATCAGCGACGCATCCGACATATAGGCCAGCTTCTGGCACATGCCCTCGATCATCTCATCGAACTGCGCGACGGTCAGCGTCGAGGTCTTCGTAAGCCCGCGCCGCTTCAATGGCTCGACCAGAAGCCGCAAAACCCGCTTTTCGCCCTGTGCCTGTTCTTCGCTGTTCATGGCTATCCCCGTTTCTCAGCACGTCTCGACTTATCCACAGGCGCGCCCTTTCGATTGCGCGCTTAAGTTTCCTTTCCTTATCTTTTCATTTCTTCTCTTCTCTTCTCTGTCCGGAAGAATTCGGAGGAAATCAGGCCGGAACTCGGCGCAAACCTTCCCATTTCCTCCTGATTTCTTCCGAATTCCTTCCGCGTTCTTTCCGGTTCCTTCCGAATTTCTTCCGGCGGAAGAAATGGAAAGAATGGGATGTTCAGCCGCTGGCCCGGATTTCAGCCAGTTCCATTTGCTCCATCGCGTCGAGGACGATATTTGGGCGGCGTTGCTTCTTGGGGTGGTTCTCAAGAAGATACTGGTCGAGGCGCAGCACATAGATGTGATCTTCGGCCATGGCTTTCGTGCCGCCCGCCCGCACGATCTGATCAGGCAGCTGGGCGAGACGCTTCCGCTCCCGCTCAGACTCTAGCTTGTCATTATAGCTGACCGTCGCTTTGGCCGCGTCCTGCACCCATTTGTGCATTTCGAGATGGTAAAGGCGAACAGTGCCGTCTTCGCAAAGACACCGCCGCCACTCCCAGAGGGGGCCATACTCCCTTTCGCAGATCCGAATGAACTCATCGACCGGGGTATTAACCAGACCCGCAAGGATGCGGGGATCTTCCGGCAGCGTCCCAACCGGCTGCTGGTTTTGCGCGGCAAAGATCAGCTCAAGCGCCAGACAGCGCGAATCTCGGTCCGCCAACTGACGAAAATCGCAATTGCCCCAATACTGATGATGGAACTGCATGAAGTAGTGGCTCTTGAGCTCGATCCCTGCCGGAATTGGGCACTCCGGCAGAGCATCGACGGCAACCGGATGCAGGTTGCGGCGGGGCACGGTCATGCGGCACCTCTCTTCGCGGCTCGAGCATCGACTGCCATCAGCTGCGCTTGCAGGCGCTCGATGTTGCGATCAGCGATCCAGAGCCTCACCGTGCGTCGCGTAACCCCCAGATCTCGCGCCAAGGCGCAGATCGACGGCCACTCGCGCGCCCCGATCCGCACCGTCCGGCCGCGTCCGCGTCGGCCCGTCTGCGCATTGCCAGCGCCGATACCAAGGGTCTTGAGATGGCCGTGCCGGTTCAGGCAGGTAGAGACCGCTGATTTGACCACACCGGCGGCGGCTGCAACCTCCGCCTGGGTGCGGTAGAACTGCCCTTGCCACTCATACCGGACGGTATCTTTGGTAAGGAGGCCATCGAGGTTGCCATGGGTGCGTAAGCGCCAGAACACCGCGTTCAGCGATACGCCAGCCGCTGCCGCGACAGCCTTGGCCCCGTGATAGACCTGCCCCTGCCAATGATAGCAGCCGCGCCCGCGTCCGGGCTGACCGAGAGCGGAATCGCTCATGCCGCGGCCCTCCCGATAAATTCCGTCGCGCCGTTGGAAGGACGGGCATCGAACAGATACCAGCTGCAATTGTCCTTGCCGGTCATCGTGCTGTCTGGGATCCACTTGACCCGCCCGATCGAGACAATCTTGCGGAGGAGCTGCTTGAACTCAGCCGACTGCCGCGTGTACGCCCAATCGCTGTCAAACAGCAGCCAGGTCGGGCGCATGGCCGCGAAATGCCGGATCATCGGATGCAGGATCGAGCGGGTCCAGGGCGGGTTGGTGATGATGTAATCGACATCCTCGGCCCAGATGGCCAGATCGTCGGAGAGGGCATCACAGCACCGGACATCCTCATGACGCGGCGCGATATCACCCGCCCATTGGCAAGACATGCCAGCGGCCTCGAGCGTATTGACCAGCGCCATGTCTCCCGCACAGGGTTCGACAAAGCTGTCGCCCCATGTCAGATGCGGCAAAAGCGGCGCAACCGCTGCCGACGGCGTCGCGTACCAATCACGCTCCCGCCGCGGGAAATTCGATCGCTTACCCATGGAGGATCACCATGGACCGCAAGGTCACGGCTGCGCCCAAGGCGTAAAAAGCTGCCCACCCCCAATCTCGCTGGGTGGCACGAAAGAGCGCGAAGCTGACGCTGACGCCTAAAGCGAAGGGGTAAAAGTCATACATCACGCGGCAGCCCTCACCTTCCTCGGTATGGGGGCCGGATAGACCGCCAATACGACGCTGGCCGCCTCGCCGCTCTCGCGCAGATCTGCATCCCGGATCCGCGCGACCAGCACGCGAGAGAAGGAGACGCCTTTGCCGTGATCGCGGCTGATTTCGGAATAGCTGTCACCGCTCACGGCGCGGCGCAGGATCGCGAGGTCGCGCTCATCGGCTGTGCGAGAAGAAGCAATATACATTTTGTCCCTCATGCGCATTCGCGTTTGTTTGAGAAAAGGCGGGGCGGTCTGAGCAGAGACCGCCCCGCAGTTGGTCACCGGAGCCGGACAGGCTAGGCGGTGACGAAACCGGAGGGCCGCAAAATCTCCGGGTTATTCGCGGCTTGCGCCCTTGATCCGTTGGAAAAATCTTTCCGACTGCGATTTGAACCATTCGGCATCGGCAGCGGAGCGATCCGCCACCCGAAGCGCCCGACGATGCCGGGCCGCGTAATATCGCTGCGCCATGCGCCAGAGCACCCGCATCATTCCGCCTCCGGATCGATGATCTGAAACACCGCTTCGGCACCGACCAAGGCGACGACCTTCAGCACATAGCGAAAATGCGGGGCATTCTCCCGGCGGAGCCAGTTGCGCACCGTGCGCGAGGTGACCGGGCGACGATCCGAGGTCAGGACCTCAGCTGCACGTTCCGCCAGATCGTTCTCGGACTGCGCCTCTGGGAAGGCGCGCCAGAGCAAGCTGGCAAACCATGCCCGCTCGGCTTCCTCGCCGCTGCATTTTCGGAAAGACATTTCAGAAAGTCCTGTGCTGTTGTGTCCCCGTGCAGAAGGACGATCATCAGAACGAAGAGAGGATGTGGCAGGGCGAAGGCTCATGCTGCGTCCTCGGGAGGGAGGTTGCGACGTTCACGCTCTGCCCGGAGCTTTTCAAGAATGCGCCATTTAGTATCTGGCCAAACTCGTCCGCCGTTACGCAGACGCGGCACAAGGCGGCCATTTCCTGCAACAATGATGCCGACGCGATGCTCAGAGAGCCCTGTCGCGGCAATAAAGCTATCTATGGCATCGAGGAATGCATGGTCCATGTGAAACCATATACACGCACTTGCGTGCAATGCAATACCCGTAAGTGCGTGCAAGCTTTCCGGCATTCAAAATGCTAGCAATCACCACATGAAAGACGGTTGGATATCTCGGCTCAAAGCCGCAATCGACGACGACGGGCGAAGCCTGCGCGCCATCAGCACAGCTGCTGGCCTCGGACCAAACTATCTTGAGCAAACATTCAATCGCGGCTCTTCACCTGTACAGCAGAAGTTAGCAGCTATTCTTGATGAACTCGGCCAAGATGCTGCCGTTTTCGTTTACACAGGCGTTCGAGCCAACGCGCAGACAATCGAATATCTCAATCTTCTCGCCGAGGCCCCCGAAGATCTGAGGCAGTCGACACTTGATCTTTTGGCAAAACTTGGCCGCGAGAGGAAACTCCCGACCGGAGATGATTGAGGACCAACTCTTGTTGCTGTGAGTCTAACTTCATCCACGCACTAAGAGCTTTCAAAGTATCGCCACCCACAAGCTTGCCCTCCACCAAATCACACAGGAACATTAGGCGAACTTTGACAACAGGTAACCAATTGACTCGTTTAGCCTAAAATAAACCTGAGGACGAATCTGTGGATAACATTGCAACCAAACGGCGCGCGTGATGCTGGCGCTGCCTGCTGAGATGGTGGAGCGGGCTTAAGTTAGCGCAGAGGGAATCCGATCGGCCTGAGCCGCAGCAACCAGATCAAATCAGGTACCGCGAATCCTCGCGGCGGCGTAGGCAATCATAGCAGCTACCGCACTATCCTGCAGCGCCTTGTAAACACTGATCAGCCCACCTTTCCCAGCGGACGCCGCAAGCGCAACAGCCTCATCAAGCGCAGATTTGCTGCGGAGATTGTCCAGAAGATCGTGCCCAGTCATCCAGATGGTCCTGACGGTGTAGATTAAATAATCTTCGCCGTCTGTTCCCGTCACTTCCTCCAAGGACGCGTCCAAGAAACCGGCCTGACACAGAAGGGCGACATGATAGCCGATCTCTACATCGGTTTTTCCTGCTATGGGAATGTCATCGATTTCAGCACGCGGCGTTACCTGATTTTCCTCAATCCAGAGCAGAATATCCCTGACAAGCTCCATATCCAGCTTCATAAAATTGCCCCCCAGCTTCGCGAGAATCGCAGCGCACTTGCTCTCATTCTCAGCAGCCAAAGCCATGACGTCGATTCTTTTCAACTGCATCACTCATCCCTCGTCCGCCCCAACTGGCGGGCTTTTTCATGCGCCGCGACCCGGCGCGAGCGAGGCAAGCAACGCGGCCCACCCTGACCGCAGGATAGCAGGCACGAATCGGAGCGGCAAGAATTTGCACGCAGTTGCGTGCTTTCAGTTGCGCTGCACGCAAGTGCGTGCGATAGTGCCCCATCCCCAACCGGATGGAGTCCGCAGATGCACATTCCCACCGTCCTGTCTTCCGCCGATGCCGAGAGCGATCCGGCTTGTTCGGATGGAGACCTGATCATCCGCTTTAGCAATGGCGACTGCGCGGAATACGAAGGCGTTTCGCGGAAAACCTTCACGGCGATTTTTGAAGCTATGGCGTCAGACCAGGGCACTGGTCTGCAGGTCTGGGCGTTTTTCGTCATCGGGCCTCACCGATGCCTGATCGACATTCGACAAGTCGCGTCGATCGATTTCCTCGAGGTTTCGGAGGACGCAGCATGATCGCCCTCGCCCACCCGGTCAAAGCAGCCGCCCGCAAGGCCCCGCGCCTAGGCGCCATGCTCTCCGGCGCGTTCCGCGCGGTGGCGCTGGTCGCCGCAACAATTTCCGCCGTCATCCTCACCGTCACGGTCTGGCACGTCGCGGGCCGCGCGATCAGCTGGGCGGATGTGCAGAGCTTCGTCGCGCCGACCTCGCTGGAAACGCGTGGACGCTCGATCGAGCAGCTGGCCGAGGGGGTGCGCTGATGTCGAAAACGTCACCCACGCAGCTCATGGGGCCCGAGTTTGCCGCACAACTGCCGATGCTGGCAGTTCGGATGCTGATCACCGAGGACCTGCTGCGCCGCGCGCTGCATGAGGTCCCGGGGCTGCGCGACAGCGATCTAGGCAGCGCCATCATCACCGCAATCACCGCGCCGAACAGCCAGATCGCCGAGGGGGCGCTGTGATGGCGGCCCGGTTTCGCGCGGACCGGAACGGCTGGATCGTCGACAACCTGACCGGCCTCTACATCCTGCAGGTCGCCGTGCATGTGCTGGATGAAGACACCGCGCATCGGGTCACGGCATCAATCATCGCGGCGCTGCACGCCGAATTCGACCCCACCGGCCTTAATCCCAAGACCTGCCTCGCCCAGCCCACCGACTGAGCGCAGCAGAGCCGCCGAGATGGCAGTCCCGGTGGCGCCAAGAATTCCCGCCGCGCACCTCCTCCCTTGGCGCAGCAGGAAGCCCCCCGGGGTCGCGTGACCTCGGGGGCGATGTTCCCCACCAGAACCGCGTCCGGCGGCACCGGGCATTCCCAAAAGGACCCCAACATGAGCACGATCGACAGCTCGTCCGACCAACGCACCGCCAACAATGCCGTGCGCCACACCTATCGCACCCTCTCGGAAGCCGAGAAAGGCGCGATGCAGGCGGTCAAGGATATGGGCTCGGCCCTCATAGCCAAGCTGCACGAAATCGGCGGGACGGACCCTTCGGGCGATCGCCTGGCGTCGCGCGACCTGTCTTTGGCCAATACCCACATCGAAGACGCCGTGATGCGCGCTGTGCGCCACATCACCGCCTGACCCTCCGGTGACCGGTCCCGCGCGGACCGGCATCCCGCCCCCCTATTGCAACCTGCACAGAGGCAACCGCCATGGCGCGCAACGAACTCAACTTCCTCGAATTCATCCAGAGCTTTCGCCGTGGCGAACTGCTGGAAACCGGAGACAACAAGCTCTCCGAGCTGATCGAGGCGATCCGCGAAACCGGCAATGGCGGCAGCCTGACCATGAAGGTCGGCATCAAGGTCAACAAAGCCGGCCAGCTCGAAGTCGTGCCCGACATCTCGATCAAGAAACCGACCCGAAGCATGGGAACCGGCATTTACTTCGCCACCGATGATGGCCGCCTTACCCGCCGCGATCCCAACCAGATGGATTTCGAAGACGAGCTCGAACGCCGACGCGCGATCGACGTCTGACCCCTTCCCAACCCGAAAGGACCAACCATGTCTCAAAGCTCCGAACAATTCGGCCAAGTCACCGCGCTTGCCGCGGATCCACGCAGCGCCCTCGAAACCGTTCTGGAGGCCGCACGCATCGCGGCGCCGACCATCTTCGGCCAGGACGGCCGTGAATACGCTGCGCTGCCGAAAAGTTTCAGCCTACTCGACATTTCCGACCCGAACCGGCTTCCCTCGCGGGTCCAGCAAGCGGTCACGGTCGATGATCGCGCATCGCTCTCAGCTTATGCCAACCGCTTCAAATCTGATCGCTCGGTTATCATTGCGGATTTCGACGCGCTCACCGTGTCGGCACGCCTTGACTGGCACGAGCATAACCTTGGCGAAGACTTCCCCGCCCCCGGTTACAACGCCCATGCCGTCACGTTAAAGCTGCGCCCCTCGGAGGAGTTTGCCCGCTGGGATGCGATGGAAGGCAAGATCCATCCCCAAGACGAGTTCGCGCGCTTCCTCGAAGAGAACAGCGTCGACATCGGGCATCCCGAAGCCGCGACCATGATCGAGATCAGCCGCGACTTCGAGGCCACGGTCGGACAAACCTACAAATCCGCCCTGCGCCTGGACAACGGCGACCGCAAGCTGGTCTTCGAGACCGATACCAAGGTCCAGAACGGCGTCGTGATCCCCGAGAAGTTCACGCTCTCCATTCCGATCTACAACGGCGAGCAGCCGGAAGAACTGAGCTGCCTTTTCCGATGGCGCGCCATGGGTGGCGGCGCGGTTGGTCTCGGATTTCAATGGCATCGCGTCGAATACCAACGTCGCGCGCACTTCACGCAAATCGCACTCACCGCATCTGAGGAAACCGGCCTGCCCTTCTACATGGGCCGGTTTGCCTGAACCCCTAAGCGACCCTTCGGTGCCTGGCCCCGCGCGGGCCAGCATCCCGAGCGCCAGCTGATAGGACGCAAGATGCAAGAGCACAAACCCCTCACCCATCGCGGCATCGAGATCGTGCTGCCCGAGGTTCCCGGCGCACCGGTGACCTGGACGCATGATGAAAGCAACACGCATGGATTTGCCCGGAAAGTGGAGGGTGCGATCTGTCAGATTAGCCACTTTCTGGGGCCAGACCCGGAGTGCAGGGTTTGCCTCGGCACCGGAGCAGATGACTACACCGCGCTGGTCTATGTGCCGTGCCGTGTTTGCTATCCGGAGGCCAAGGAATGACGGGCACTCTCCGAATCCTGATCGGCTGCGAGACGTCTGGCATCGCTCGACGCGCCTTTGCGGCGCTTGGTCATGACGTCTGGTCCTGCGACATCGAGGCGGCAGAGGACGGCAGCAACAGGCATGTCCGCTGCGACATTCGCGACGGCATCCTGACCGAAGGATGGGACCTGCTTGCGGTCATGCACCCGCCTTGCACACGGCTGTGCCGTTCTGGGCGGCGCTGGATGAGCGGCCCCGGCAAATGGTCCCCGCCAAAGCGCCTCCCGAAAGGGCGAAGCTGGAGCGACATGCGCCTCCAGTTCGAGGAAGGCGTCAGCATTTTCACCGCCTGCTGGACCGCGCCAATCAATCGGGTCGCGATTGAGAACCCGGAAATGAACGATCTCGCGCGCGACCGGATGCCTGCCGATCTGCCCGCGCCGCACATCGTACAGCCGCATTGGTTCGGACACCCCGAGTACAAAAGCACGGGCTGGTATCTGCGCGGCCTGCCCGTGCTGGTCGCGACTGCGCCCCTGCCCGAGCCGGTGCGCGGATCAGATGAATGGAGGGCATGGAATCGGGTGCATCGGATGCCGCCGGGGCCGGAGCGCGCCCGCCTGCGCAGCCGATCCTATCCGGGGATGATGGAAGCCGCGGCGCACCAGTGGTGCCTCCGGGCCGTGGAAGAGATCAGGAGGACTGGGTGATGACTGCACGAAAGACCGCGCTGTTGACACCAGATGACCAAGAGGTTGTTGATCAGAGCCTTAGAGAGCTGATCATCAAACTCGCTCGCCGCAGAGCTTGGGAAGACCATGTCGCGGCGCTTGAAACGCGAAGGAACTGACCCATTGACCCGCAAAGCCGTCAGCTACAGCCGCTACTCCACGGACCTCCAAAACGAGCGTTCGATCGAGGATCAGGAAGCTCTAATTCGCCGCTATGCAGCGATCAATGGTCTGACGCTCGACCGCTGCTATTCTGACGCCGCACAATCTGGCGCATCGATCCTCGGACGCGACAGCCTGCTTCAACTGCTTTCAGATGCAAAGGCCGGAGCTTTTGAGGTAGTAATTGTTGAGGAATTGGATCGCCTGTCGCGCGACATGGAGGATCTCGCGGGCATCCATAAACGCCTGTCATTTGCTGGCGTCGAAATCATGGCTGTCCATGAAGGGGTTGCATCGACAGTGACCGTCGGCCTTCGGGGATTGGTCGGCCAACTATTTCGCGAAGACAATGCCCGCAAAATCCGTCGCGGTCTTAGCGGGCGTGTGAGCCAGGGCTTGTCGGCTGGCGGCCGAGCATTTGGTTATCGCCCCCATCCGAACGAAAAGGGGCGACTTCTCATCCAGGAGGAGGAAGCCGTAGTGATCCGGCGCATCTTCCGCGAGTTTTCCGAGGGCCGCTCGCCAATCGACATCGCGGTAAATCTCACCCGTGACGGTTGCCCGATGCCACGATCGGCAACGGCATGGCAATCGAGCACGATTTATGGCTGGGCCGAGCGGCGGTCCGGCATCCTGCGCAATGACCTCTATGCGGGGCGCATCGTTTGGAACAAGTCAAAGATGGTCAAGGACCCCGAGACTGGCCGCAGGGTCTCGCGACCAAACCAGCAGTGCGACTGGCAAATCACCGACGCGCCCGACCTGCGGATTATCGAGCAAGACCTCTGGGAAAAGGTGCAGGCTATGATCGAGCCGAAGCCTCACGCAACCCAATCCGACCGCGCGAAAATGCGCCGTCCGGTCAGACCTCTGTCCGGCTTACTGCGCTGCGGCGCTTGTGGCGGCGGTATGTCAGCCAAGGGCAAAGACAAAAGTGGGCGCACCCGGATCGAGTGCACCCGCCATTCGTCTAGCCGGAGCTGCCCCGCGCCACGGACCTGGTATCTTGACCTTGTTGAGGAGGCTGTGATCGGGCTCCTGCGCAGGGAGCTCGACAAGCCAGATCTGCTGAAACTCTATGTCGCCGAATACAATCGGGCTCGAGCTGAATTCGCTGCAGCAAACGTCCAAAGGCGCGGGAAAATGGAACGCCGCATCCATCAGCTAGATTCTGAGATCTCGCGGCTGGTCCAGTTTGTGACGCGGGGAATCGGTGACACGGATCGAATTGCACATGAATATGAGGCAAAATGCGCAGAGCTGACCGATGCCAAGCTTGAGCTGTCTTTAGAACCACCTCCACTCAGCGCGGTAACACTGCACCCGATGGCGATGGAGGGCTACAGGAAAGACCTACTGACGCTCGCCCCGATCATGGGGGCGGACCACAGCGGCGGTTCGGCAAGCTTTGCCAGCACGCTGCGCAAGCTCATTGAAAGCGTGACAGTTTCAGAAACAGCAGCGGGACAAATGGAGGTGATCGTAACGGGCCATCTACGGGCCCTGATCGACGCCCCGCGAATGTCTCGTAAACATTCGGGGGGAACCATGGTAGCGGAGGAGGGATTTGAACCCCCGACACAAGGATTATGATTCCTCTGCTCTAACCAGCTGAGCTACTCCGCCACGGGTGAAGCGGGTTTTATTGGTGGAGGCGGGGGGCGTCAAGCGTCGAAATCATGAATCTCGGTATTTTTTCCAGACGCCGCGCAAAATATTGAAAACAAAGAAAAAGGGGCGTCTCCGCCCCTTTCCGTTACGCCTTTGCTTTGACCACCTGCAAGAGCGGCATGACGTCCGACATGTCCGGACCATGCGCCTGCCCGGTCAGCGCCTTGCGCAGCGGCATGAAGAGCCCCTTGCCCTTGCGCCCGGTCGCTTCCTTGACGGCTGCAGTGAACTCGCCCCAGCTCGTATCGGTATAGGGCGGCGGCGGCAGCAGCTTCATCGCCTCGGCAATGAAATCGGCATCCTCGGGGTCGATCTCGGGCTCGGCGCCCTGATGGAAGATCGTCCACCACGCGCCGAGATCGTCGAGCTTGGTGATGTTTTGCGAGGCGACGCGCCAGAAACGCTCGGCCAGATCGTCCGGCACGCCAAGCGCCTTGATCCGCTCGGCCACTTCCGACAAGGGCCGGCGCTGGTTCGCTTCGCGCGTCAGCGGCAGCAACTCTTCGGGGTCGAATTTCGTCGGCGAAGCGCCGAATTGCTTGAGATCGAACCCGTCCGCCAGCTCTTCGAGCGACATCCGCAGCTCCATCGGCTGGGACGAGCCCAGACGCGCCATCATCGACAGCAGCGCCTCGGGGGCGATGCCGCTTTCACGCATGTCGCGGATCGAGAGCGCGCCGAGACGTTTCGACAGCTCTTCGCCCTGCGCGCCGGTCAAGAGGCTGTGATGGGCGAAGCGCGGCGGGATGCCGCCGATCGCGCGGATGATCTGGATCTGGGTCGCGGTATTGGTGACATGGTCCGCGCCACGCACGATGTCGGTCACGCCCATATCGACGTCATCGACGACCGAAGCGAACGTGTAAAGGATCTGGCCATCGGCGCGGATCAGCACCGGATCCGAGACGCTGGCGGCATCAATCGAGATATCGCCGAGAATGCCGTCATGCCATTCGATGCGTTCATGATCGAGCAGGAAGCGCCAATAACCGGTGCGGCCCTCGGCGCGCAGCTTCTCTTTGTCCTCGGCCGACAGCGCAAGCCCGGCGCGGTCGTAAACCGGCGGTTTGCCCATGTTGAGCTGCTTCTTGCGCTTCAGATCAAGCTCGGTCGGGGTCTCGAAGACCTCATAAAGACGCTTGCCGTCACGGAGCTGCTCGGCCACTTCGCCGTAACGGTCGAAACGGTCGGACTGGCGCTCCAGCCGGTCCCAATGCAGCCCGAGCCAGTCGAGGTCGCGCTTGATGCCATCGGCATATTCTTCTTTGCTGCGCTCGCGGTCGGTATCATCCAGACGCAGAATGAAGGTTCCGCCCGTCTTGCGCGCGATGAGATAGTTCATCAGCGCCGTGCGCAGGTTGCCAACATGGATGTGGCCGGTGGGCGAAGGGGCAAAACGGGTGGTGGTCATGGTGAACTCCTGTCTGCTTCGCTCTTTCACAACCGACCGATTTTGTCCATATCAAGGGGAAAATGCGGGAGAAAACTATGACCGACTGGAGCGAAGCAAAAGCGCCGGACCTTGCCGCCCTCGAAGCCATGGCGCGCGAGGTGATCGCGGGCTTTCCGGCCGAGTTCGCGGGCCATGCGCAAAGCGTGATTCTGCGGGTCGACGAGATCGCGCGCGATGAGTTTCTCGAAGAGCTCGACATTCACGACCCGCTCGAACTGACCGGGCTTTACGATGGCATTCCGCTGACCGAAAAAGCCCCGAGCGAGCCGCAATCCTTTCCCGATACCGTCTGGCTCTTTCGCCGCGCGATCATCGACGAATGGGCCAGTCGCGGAAATGTGACGCTTGGCGCGCTGGTGTCGAATGTCGTCGTCCACGAATTCGCCCATCACTTCGGTTGGTCGGATGAGGATATCGCGACCATCGATCGCTGGTGGGAATAGACGCGACCGCTTGTGACGCCTCCCCGGCGGGCTAGCCGGGGAAAAGGCGCAAGAGCCAAGGCCGGTGTCGGCCCCCTTCGCGAGGCCCGCAATTGGCGGGCCTTTGCGTCAGCTGCGCCCGTCGAAGCGCACGAAATCCAGAACCGAGCCCTGCCCCGCCTGCACCTCGTTCCAACCATCAATCTGGAAATCCAGCACCAAGGTCGCGGCGGTGGGATAGCGGCGGAATTCGGGATCCAGCGGCGGCCGTGCCGGCAACATCTCGGCCAGCTCGGCAATGCCCGGATTATGGCCGACAATCATCACGGTCGGCGCTTGGGCCGTGCGCAAAAGCGCCAGCATCTGGTCGGGGCTGGCATGGTAAAGACCGGCCTCGTCGCGCACATTCGGACGCACCTCAAGCGGCGCGGCAAAGACCGCGTCCCAGGTCTCGCGCGTGCGGGTCGAGGTCGAACACAGCACCTCTTCGGGCTCATAGCCGCGGCTGGCGAGCCAATCGCCAAGCTCGCGCGCCGAACGACGACCACGGTCATTCAGCGGACGGTCGTGATCCGGTTGCGCCGGGTCATCCCAAGAGGATTTCGCATGGCGTGTCAGTATGAGTCGACGGTATCCAATTGGAGTCATGAAAGCCCCTGCCCGCTCGTAATGATGTATCCCAAAGCCTGCCACAGCTTCAGAGGATGCGGCAAGCTCTGTCTCAAGTAGAAGGAAAACTCTGGACGCGCCTTAAAGTTCGCTGGCGCCCTGACGCAATCCGCGCGGCTTGACCCGCGGCGGCGTCGAGCGGATCAGACTGCCCGCGCCATGCTCGGTAAAGAGCTCCAGCAGCGAGGCATTCGGCACCCGGCCATCAAGAATAACCACCGCGCGCACGCCCTCATCCAGCGCCTTGAGCGCGGTTTCGGTCTTGGGGATCATGCCGCCAGCAATCGTGCCATCGGCGATCATCGCGCGGACTTGATCAGGATGCATCGAGGTCAGGACCTCGCCCGAGGCATCCTTGACGCCCGCGACATCGGTCAAGAGCAGCAGACGGTCGGCTTTCAGCGCCCCGGCAATCGCGCCCGCAGCCGTGTCGCCATTGACGTTGAAGGTCTCGTTATCGGCCATGCCGGTCGCGACCGGGGCGATCACCGGGATCAGCCCGGCCTTGTAGAGATCGCGGATGATCTGGACGTTCATCTCGACCGGCTTGCCGACATAGCCGAGCTCGGGATTGTCGGCCTCGCAGACCATAAGGTCGTCGTCCTTGCCCGAGATCCCGACCGCGCGCCCGCCCGCGTCGTTGATCGCCTGCACGATGCGCTTGTTGACCAGGCCCGACAGCACCATCTCGACCACCTCGACCGTGTCTTTGGTGGTGACGCGCTTGCCGCGCACGAAATGCGATTCGATGCCCAGCTTGTCGAGCATTTCATTAATCATCGGCCCGCCGCCATGGCAGACGACAGGGTGAATGCCGACCTGTTTCATCAGCACGATGTCGCGGGCGAATTCGGCCATGGCCTCATCATCGCCCATGGCATTGCCGCCGAATTTCACGACGACCACCGCACCCGAATAGCGCTGCATATAGGGAAGCGCTTCGGAAAGGGTGCGGGCGGTCGCGGACCAGTCTCGGTTCATCTCTTGCTTTCTCATTCTCAGCCCCTGCTCGTCGGACCGGACCCTAGGACGAGAGCAGCCCCCCGTCCAGAGCCTTGCGCGCACGGGTTGCAGGCTTGGGTCGCAGGCTTCAGTCGAGGCCCGCGATAATGGCGCGCAGCGTGGCAATCCCCTCGCCCTTGTCCGAGGAGGTCACGACCAGCTCGGGATAGGCGGCGGGGTGCTTTTGCAGCTCATCCTCGACCTGCTGGATGACTTTGGCCAAAGCCTCGCGGCCGATCTTGTCGGTCTTGGTCAGCACGACCTGAAAGGGCACGGCCGAGCGGTCGAGCAGCTTCATGATCTCGTGATCGACCTCTTTGACGCCATGGCGTGAGTCGATCAGCGCAAAAGCGCGTCGCAGGGTCGCCCGGCCCGCGAGATAGTTCTTCAGCAGCGCCTGCCATTTCGCGACCACCGCCACCGGTGCCTTGGCAAAGCCATAGCCGGGAAGGTCGACGAGATAGGCCTGCTCGCCAAGCGCGAAATAGTTGATCTCTTGCGTCCGGCCCGGCGTGTTCGAGGCGCGCGCCAGCCCTTTCCGGCCGGTCAGCGCATTGATCAGGCTGGATTTCCCGACATTCGAGCGGCCTGCAAAGCAGACCTCGGGACGGTCCGCCGGTGGCAGGCCATCCATTGCGACGACGCCTTTGACGAAATCGACGGGGCCCGCAAACAGAAGCCGCGCGGCCTCAGCGGCCTCGGCCTCAGGATCCGCGGCAAGGGGGAAAGAAACTCGCATCATCGCACCTCATCGCCGCAATGGATTGTGCCACCGGTCACGACCTGGGCATAGACGCCGAAATCGCGGTGGCCGAAAACGTGTTCAAGCGTCGCAGGCATGTCGATATCGATCAGGCCGGACAGAGCGCTCGCGGATGTGGCCGGGCAACGGGTGATCGGCTCGACCACGCGCAACTCGACCTCGCCGATCGTCAGGACCTGCCCGATCAGACTGCGCTCTTCTTCCGGCGCCCAGCCCTCGATCCAGAGATTGCCGCGCCAGCGCTCGACCCCAAAGCTCTGCCCCAGCTTTGCCTCAAGCGCGGCCAATGTCGACAGCGACAGGATCGAAACATAGGGCTGGCTCGCATCGGCAAACGCCACCGGCGCGCGTACGAGACGTGTCGGCGCGGGAAAGGCCTCGGGCCAGAGCGGCAGGATCCAGTCGATCAGGCGCTGCCCCTCGGTTTCAGGATCAAAGCTCAGATCGGGCCGGTCGGGATGCGAGAGCGTGATCTTGCGCCCCGGCTCGGGCTGGCCCCAGCCGCCTTGAACCGCCTGCAAGCTCGCGCATTTCGCACCTTGCAGAAAACAGCTTTTCGGCAGCCAGCGTTCGGGAACCGCGCCCGCATGACGCTCGCCCCCTTGATGCAGAAGCGCCCACAACCGGTCTCCCGGCAATGGGCGCGACGGCTGAAGCGCGACTGTCTCGAGCCGCTCGCCCCCGATCGATTTGATCGGGTGGCGGCGGATCAGCGAGAGCCTTGCGCTCATTTTCCCTTGCCTTTGCCAGCGCCGGGGCTGGCCTTGGGCTTGGATTTCGACAGGCTCGACTTGATGTTGCCGAAGAGGTCCGGGCGGTGCCCGTGCATCGACATGATCGTGTACTGCTGGATGATCGTGATCGTGTTGTTGGTGATCCAGTAAAGCACCAGACCCGAGGCGAAGCCGCCCAGCATCAGCATGAAAATCCAGGGCATCCAGGCGAAGATCATCTTCTGCGCCGGGTCAGCGGGCGTCGGGTTGAGCTTCTGCTGCAGCCACATCGAGATCCCGAGCACGATCGCAAGGATCGGCAGCGAGAAGGAATGGAGCATCGAGCCCTGCCCCGGCGCGGCCCAAGGCAGCATACCGAAGAGGTTCCAAAGGCTCGACGGATCGGGCGCCGAGAGGTCACGGATCCAGCCAATCCACGGCGCATGACGCAGCTCGATCGTGACGAAGATCACCTTGTAGAGCGAGAAGAAGATCGGGATCTGGATCAGCATCGGCAGGCAGCCCGCCGCCGGGTTCACCTTCTCGCTCTTATAGAGCGCCATGACCTCTTTCTGATATTTCATCCGGTCGTCGCCGGTGCGCTCCTTGATCGCCTCCATCTGCGGCTGGAGCTCCTTCATCTTCGCCATCGAGATGTAGGATTTGCGCGCCAGCGGGAAGACGAGGATCTTCAGCACGAAGGTCAGGCCAATGATCGCCCAGCCCATATTGCCGATCATGCCGTGGATCCAATGGAGCAGGCGGAAGATCGGTTTGGTCAGGAAATAGAACCAGCCCCAGTCGATCGAATCGACGAAACGCTGGATGCCGGGGGCGTCCTGATAGCCGTGGATGACCTCCCAGACTTTGGCGCCCGCGAAGAGATAGCTGTTGCTCGAGGCCGACTGCCCGGGGGCGACGGTGACCATCGGCATGCGCGCTTCGGTCTGGTAGATATCGGCGCCCGGGACGTATTTGACGACCGCGGTGAAGGCCGAACCCGGAGCCGGCGCAAGCGTCGTCATCCAGTATTTGTCGGTAAAGCCGATCCAGCCGTTTTCTTTGACTTCGATGACCTTGGCCGAGCCCTCACCCGCCACCGGGTCGAGATCGGTCATCTTCTTGTATTTCATCTCGAGAAGCTGGCCATCGGTCATGCCGACAGCGCCTTCATGGAGCACGAAGAAGTTCTGAGTGTCAGGTTTGCCGTGACGCGCAAGGATACCATAAGGCGCCGCCGAGAACGGCGCGGTGCCGGTGTTTTCCAGCGATTGCGAGACGGTAAAGAGATAGCGGTCGTCAAGCTCGAAGGTGCGGCGGAAGATCTGGCCCGCGCCGTTGTCCCATTTCAGCGTGACGGGTTTGCCCGGCGCAAGCAACGTGCCCGCATCGACCGTCCAAACCGTGCCGGGTCCCGGCACCAAAGCCGGATCGGTCCCCGGTCCCGGGGTCCAGCCGTAAACGGCGTAATAGGGTTTCTGGACGACGACGGCGGGCGCGCCACCTGCCGCAACCGGCGAGGATTGCGAGGCGAGCCCCGGCTGGGTCGTCGGCGAAAGCAGGCGCACATAGGGCGAGTTCGGATCGAGCGTCTCGTGGTAGCCGGTCAGCTCAAGATCGTCGACACGGCCACCGGCCAGCGAGATCGAGCCCTTCAGCGAGGGCGATTCGATGCTGACACGCGGCGCAGAGGCCGAAGGATCGTTCGAGCTTGCCGCCGCTGCGGTCCCGAGCTCCGGCGTCGCCGGGGCACCGGCCTGCTGGCTGGTCGCGGCGGGCGCTTCGGCCGGAGGCGGCGTATCTGGCGCGAAGAACACGGTCCAGACGATCATGACCAGCGCAGAAAGCACCATGGCCAGGATCAGATTGCGGTTGTTGTCGCTGTTCATGCCAGGGCGCATCCTTCGTCGAGCATCTTCCGTCGCATACCGCGCCGCTTCAACAGAACCGACCGGCCAAGGTCAAGGGAATTTGCCGATTTCCGAGGAAAGATCCAGCGAAATGCACCCGCCGCCGAATTCAGGGCCTCCACCGCACCAAGGCTGGCGGCCCCGGGGCTGCGCTTAGCTGACCCGACGCAAAGGCGTGGCAAGGACCGTCCTGCGGTCCTGATCGATCAGATAGCCCGCGAC
This sequence comes from Paracoccus aminophilus JCM 7686, assembly GCF_000444995.1. Classification (NCBI taxonomy): domain Bacteria; kingdom Pseudomonadati; phylum Pseudomonadota; class Alphaproteobacteria; order Rhodobacterales; family Paracoccaceae; genus Paracoccus; species Paracoccus aminophilus. The sequence continues at coordinate 3,050,820 of NC_022041.1, forward strand.
GGCGGCCAGCGGCAAAGCCGCGGCGACGCCCGGTCCTTGCACCTGCGCGACGCCGATCTGGGTGACGAAAGCAAGCTCACCCGGAGCCGCGATCGCGGCGGCCGAAACCTCAAGATCGAGATGCTCGGCCAGAGCCATAACCGCCAAAATCATGCGTTGCTTATCGCTGTCGCGGTCACAGTCGCGCAGGAAGGGCTCTCCCAGACGCAGGCGACGCAGGCCTTGCGGTTGGGATTTCGCCAAAGCCGTCGCGATGCCGCCAGCCCCGCCAATCCCGAATTCGTCGAACTCGACGCCGCAACCCGCCGCAGCCAGTCGGTGGAGCGCGCCAAGCCGCTCACGCTCGGACCCGCCGCCTGCCCCGCCCGCGACCGAGACAATAAGCCGCATCGGGGGCACGTCCTGACGGTCAAGCTCCCACAGGAGCAGATCCGCGAGCAAGGGCTCGGCCAGAAGCTGATCGGGCAGACGCAGGGTGAGCGCATCGACCCCGACGGCGGCCCGGTCCCATTGCCGCATCGCGGTCAGCCCTTGGGACAGCGCGGTGCGGGTCAGGTCCAGAAGCTGCGGTCCGTCGAGATGGAGAAGGTAGTCGTTCGCGCCGAGCAGTCCGATTTCCGGATCGTTCAAACGCGGCTCAAGCTCTAGCCCGATGATGCCGCCGGTATCGGTGCAACGGTGGGGATGAAACCACAGCTCGACATATTCTTCGGCATAAAGCGGAACCGCTGGCGCCCCGAGCGAGGCCCCTTCGGGCAGGTCCATGAGGTCCTCAAGCCATTGGCGCATTTCGCGCCCACGGTGCTTGGCCGGCCGCAGCCCCGCCTCTGTCTCAACTGGGGCCAAAAGCGCGGCGCGCCGCCCGACAAAGCCCATCAACCGCGCCAGAATTCGTTTCATTCCCAACCCCGAATCAGATCCGTTACAGGACGAATCTGCACGAGCCGGGTTGTCGTTCCGTTAATGTTCGCGCAGCTTCGGCACAGAATCGTCACTCTTGGTAAATTCACCCGGGTCGAGGTCGGTGAAATCGAAGAGTTTCGGATCGGGCAGATGCGACGGGCGCACATTCATCAGCGCGCGGAACATCACCTGACGCCGCCCCGGAGACCGGCTTTCCCACTCGTTGAGCAGCTTCTTCACCTGCATCCGCTGAAGCCCTTCCTGCGAGCCGCAAAGCGTGCAGGGGATGATCGGATAATCCATCGCGCGGGCAAATTTCTCGCAATCGGCCTCGGCGATGAAGGCAAGCGGGCGCAGCACGTTCAGATCGCCCTCTTCGTTCAGCAGCTTCGGCGGCATCGAGGCCAGACGCCCGCCGTGGAAGAGATTCATGAAAAATGTCTCGAGAATATCGTCGCGGTGATGCCCGAGAACCACGGCAGAGCAACCCTCTTCCCGCGCGATCCGGTAGAGATTGCCGCGACGCAGGCGCGAACACAGCGCGCACATGGTCTGACCTTCCGGCACCTTGGCCTTCACCACCGAATAGGTGTCCTGATATTCGATGCGATGGGCGACCTGACGCGCGCTCAGAAACTCGGGCAGGACGGTCGCGGGAAAGCCCGGTTGGCCCTGATCGAGATTGCAGGCCAACAGCTCGACCGGCAAAAGCCCGCGCCATTTCAGCTCATGGAGCACGGCAAGCATCGTATAGCTGTCCTTGCCGCCCGACAGACAGACCAGCCATTTGTCGCCCGGACGGACCATGTCATAGGTCTCGATCGCGGCGCGGACATCGCGGACCAGACGCTTGCGCAGCTTGCGAAACTCGGTCGAGCTGGGCGCGCCGTAAAACAGCGGATGGATCTCGGCGCCGTCGGCCAAAACCTCGTCGCGGTCGTCGATGTCGATCGGGTCTGGCGCGTTCATGGCTTGCTCCGCTTGTCAGATGTGGTCGGCTCGGATTGGCTGTCGTCGGGCGTGCCGTGATCAGGCGTGCCGGGCACCGGGTCATAGCCCTGCCCGCCCCAGGGATGACAGCGGCAAATCCGCCGCGCGGTCAGCCAGCCGCCATAGAGGCCGCCGTGCCGGTCGAGCGCCTCGAGCGCATAGGCCGAGCAGGTCGGCTGGAAGCGGCAGGCATGGCCGACCCAGGGGCTCAGGACCAGCCGATAGGCCCGAACCGGCAGGGCCAGCACATGGGCGAGCGGGCTCATGCCCGCGATCCCTCGCGCGCCCCATCGCTCTGGGTCGAGCTTCTCTGGGACGAATTTCCTTTGGCCGAATCCCCCCGCGCCGAGTCGGCAGCACGGGAATCGGGCTTTTTCGGGGCATGGATCCGCGTGAGCGCCTCGTGGAGATCGCGGCGCAGATCGGCGAAATCGCGGCTGACCGTGGCATTCGGGCGCCCGACCAGCACATAATCCCAGCCCGATTTGGCAAGGCCCGGCATGATTTCACGCGCGAGTGCGCGCAGACGGCGCTTGGCGCGGTTGCGCGCCACGGCATTGCCGATCTTTTTCGAGCAGGTGTAGCCCACGCGAATGACCGCGCTCCCCGTCTCTTCGGGGGCACGGCGCCGCGCCTGCAGCAAGAAGCCCGCCGCACCCTGACGGCGCGCCGAGGCCGCCCGCAGGAAATCGGGACGGTTCTTGAGGGTTTCCATCGCCACCTCGGCAGAAGCACAAGCAGAAATAGCTGATGCCGCCGTGCCAGAGCCCGACGACACAACCTGACGGTCAGCGGCGGGAGGCAGCGGCGGCATCGGCATAAGCCTTTCTTGCGCCCGAGGGCGAAGAATTACGCCGACAGGCTCTTACGGCCCTTGGCGCGACGAGCGTTCAGCACGCGACGGCCACCTTTGGTTGCCATGCGCGCGCGGAAGCCGTGACGACGGGCGCGAACCAGGTTCGACGGCTGGTAGGTGCGTTTCGACATCGTTCAAACTCCGGGGTCAAGGCGCGCGACAATGTGGGACAACCCCACGAGCAAGCGCCGGTCTATTCGAGGCTCGCTGGATAGTCGGCCCTTGGACCCGAGTCAACCACTGAAACCGGGCATTACGGGCATTTTCTCGGCGGATCTTTGCATGATACCCTGTTTAAGGGAACCAACTCACCCTCACGCTTGTTTGAACTGCGCGTGTGAAGGGCATATGTCCTACACCACGCCGCCGGATCTCGCGGCGAATGATAAAGGTTGAGATGTCGCTGAACACCCTATCCGGTCGCTTTGCGCTGCTGACGGGCATTTTCGTCCTTTTGGCCGAATTGCTCATCGTGTTCCCGTCGATCTCGAACTTCCGCCTCTATGCGCTCGAATCGCGGCTGGAGCGGGCGCAGATCGCGTCCCTTGCGCTTCTGGCGACCGACGAATCGCTGGCGAGCGATCTTGAATCCGAGCTTCTCGAGAATGCCGAGGTCTTCAACGTCGTCTTGCGCCGCAACGACATCCGCCAGCTTGTGCTCTCCTCGCCGATCCCCGGACCGATCGCCGCGACCTATGATTTGCGCGAACAGCCGTTCTGGACGGCGATCCATGACGCGATCGTCCAGATCGCCACGCCCGAGAATCGCGTGATCCGGGTTATTGGTGCGCCGGTGAAGCAAGCGGGCCAGCTCATCGAGATCACGATGGACACCGCCACTTTGCGCCATGACATGATCGATTACGGGCTGCGGATGCTGCTCATTTCGGCGGCTTTCGCGATCATTACGGCGATCTTGCTGAATATCGTGGCGCAACGGATGCTGCTGGTGCCGATCCGGCGCGTCATCAATCACATGACAGCCTATGCCAATGCGCCCGAGGATGCGCGCTCGATCATCACGCCGACCGCGCGGCTCTCGGAACTCAACGAGGCCGAGGTGGCGCTGGCGGCGATGCAAAAGACGGTGACCTCTGCGCTCAAGCAAAAGGCGCGGCTCGCGCAGCTTGGTCAGGCAGTGGCGCGCATCAGCCACGATCTGCGCAACATTCTAACCACCGCCCAGCTTTTCGCCGACCGGCTCGAGGCAAGCGAGGATCCGGCGGTGCGCCGGGCCGCGCCGAAGCTGGTGAATTCGATCACGCGCGCCATCAACCTGTGCGAAACCACCCTCGCCTTCGGCAAGGCGGAAGAGCCCTCGCCGATTCTGTCGCGGTTCAATCTCGCAGCTCTGGTGAGCGAGGTGGTCGAGGCCGAATCGATGAACAGCGGCGCGTCCGAGGACGGGGCCGAGGTCGAATTTCTGACCGATGTCGCGCCGAATGTGATGATCCGCGCCGACCGCGACCAGTTGAACCGCGTCCTGAGCAATCTCGTGCGCAATGCCCGTCAGGCGATCCAGGGCACGCGCAAACCCGGCACGATCGAGATCAGCGGCGGCGAGGATGATGCCGAATGGTGGATCCGCGTCGGCGACACCGGCCCCGGCCTGCCTGCCAAGGCGCGCGAATTCCTGTTCCAGCCCTTCTCGGGCGGCTCGCGCAAGGGCGGGACCGGGCTTGGCCTTGCGATTGCAGCGGATCTTGTGCGCAACCACGGCGGCAAGCTCGAACTGTTGCGCACGGACGAGGAAGGCACGGAATTCCGGCTGGCGCTGCCACGCGAGCTGGCGGGCATTCAGGTGCAAGAGCCCGCGCTGACGCTGTGACCGCCCCGGTCAGAAGAGATACCGCCGCCCCGCAGGCTCGGGCTCAAGAGTTTTCCCGAAACTGGAATTTTCCTCTTGCGGCCCCCGGAGCTGGCGCATAGATAACGCCCATCGCGGACCCGTAGCTCAGCTGGATAGAGCATCAGACTACGAATCTGAGGGCCGGGCGTTCGAATCGCTCCGGGTCCGCCATTTCCTCCCCCCTCAAACCACACTTCGCGCAGCATCCTTTTGGTGCTGCATTCGCCTGTGCGACCACCCTTTCGGGGCGTCACGGCTGTCGCATTCGCCTGCGCCGCCCCCTTCCCGAAAAAGCGTATCCGGGCGCGAAATGTCACCAAAATGTTGCAGGATTCGCTTGCGCCCGCCAGCGCCACGCACTAGACACAGCGCCATGCGGACCCGTAGCTCAGCTGGATAGAGCATCAGACTACGAATCTGAGGGCCGGGCGTTCGAATCGCTCCGGGTCCGCCATTTCCCCCTCTCTTTACGACCAGATTGCGATCTCGCGCCTGCATTCGCATGACCACGTCGATCTGCCACCTCTATCCGCATGTGAAAACAGCGCAACCTTGCGGGTCGCGCTGTTCTTGGTCTTGTGTGGTGCTTGGTTAACCCGCAGGCCGCGTTGCCGATTACTGGCGGGCGAGCCAATCGGTGATCACCGGGCGCAGGTTCGAGATCCCGCGGTCGCGCGCATCGTCGATCTGGGCGCGCAGAGCCTGAAGGTTGACGCGCCGGATCAGGTGTTTGACCGGGCCAATCGAGGCCGGACGCATCGAGAGACGCCGAAAGCCAAGCGCGGCGAAGGTCACCGCCTCAATCGGACGACCCGCATCCTCGCCGCAGAACGAGACCGGCACCTCGGCCTCGGCACAGCGCGCGAGGATCAGCTCGAGGAAGGTCAGATAAGGCGCGCTCAGCGTGTCATAACGGCGGCGCACGCGCTCATTCTCGCGGTCGGCGGCAAAGAAGAACTGCTTGAGATCATTGCCGCCGATCGAGATGAAATCGCACATCTCGAAGAAACGCTTGGGCGCATAGGCCATCGAGGGCGTCTCGATCATCGCGCCGACGCGCAGATCGGTCGGCATCCCGTGGCCAAGGCGCTGCTCGCGCGCGACCGATTCCATCAAGATGCGGTAGGCATCCTCGAATTCGCTCATCTCGGCGACGAAGGGGAACATGACGTAAAGCGGGCGGCCCACCGCGGCGCGGATCAGCGCCTGAAGCTGCATTTTCAGCACGCCGGTCTTATCGAGCCCGACGCGGATCGCGCGCCAGCCCATCGCGGGATTGGGTTCGTCCTGCGGCTTCATATAGGGCAAGACCTTGTCCGAGCCGATGTCGAGCGTGCGAAACATCACCGGCCGTCCCAGCGCGGAATCGAGCACATGCGAGTAAAGCTGCGCCAGCTCGCGCCGACGCGGCACATGGGTCCGGGTCAGGAATTGCAGCTCGGTCCGGAAGAGGCCAACCCCCTCCGCGCCCGAGTTCTGCAAGCTCGGCAGATCGGCCATCAGCCCGGCATTCATGTAAAGCTGCACCGTCTCGCCGCACAGCGAGGCGGCGGGCAGATCGCGCAGGCCCGCATAGCGCTTTTGCGCCTCGGCCTGCATCGCCACCTTGTCGCGGAAGGCGGCGGCAATGGTTTCTTCAGGGCGCAGATGCACGGTGCCCATATCTCCGTCGACCAGAATCGGGTCGCCGTTCAACGCTTCAGAGGTGATCCGGGCTGCATGGATGACCAGCGGGATCGCTAACGATCGCGCGACCACGGTGGCATGACTGCCGACCGAGCCCTCTTCCAGCACCACGCCCTTGAGCTTGCGGCCATAGTCCAGAAGCTCGGCTGGACCGATATTGCGCGCGACAAGGATCGGATTTTCCGGCATTTCCGCGCCGGTATCCTTGCCCTGCCCAGTCAGGATGCGCAAAAGCCGGTTCGAGAGATCATCAAGATCATGCAGGCGGTCACGCAGATAGGGATCGGCCGCGCTTTCGAGCCGCGAGCGGGCGAGCGATTGCTCTTTCTCGACGGCGGCTTCGGCGGAGAGGCCAAGGTCTATGTCCTCTTCCATCCGGCGCAGCCAGCTGCGGGAATGGGCGAAGAGGCGATAAGCCTCCATCACCTCGGTATATTCCTTGCCCGCCGCATCCGAGGCCGCGAGCATTGCATCGACATTGCTGCGCAGCATGGCGACGGCATCATTCAGCCGCGCGCGTTCCTTCTGCGGATCATCGCCGACGGGATTGGTGATGACGACGCGCGGCTCATGCAGCCAGACCCGACCCTCAGCCGCGCCCTCCTGCCCCGAGGCGCCACGGAAGATCTGGGCAAAGCGATGCTGCATCTGCGGCGCATCCGAGCCCTGATCGAGAAAAGCGCCAAGCTCGGCCATCTCGGCCAGAACCATGGCCACGACCTCAAGCCCGTAGATATCGTCTTCAGTAAACGGCTCGGCCACGCGCGACTGGACGACCAGCACGCCCAGTTTCTCGCCCACGCGCTGGATCGGCACGCCAAGGAAGCTCGGGAAAACCTCTTCGCCGGTCTCGGGCATATAGCGGAAACCGGGTTCGGCGGGGGCATTGGCGGTGTTGATCGAGCGTCCGCTTTTGGCGACGCGGCCCACCAGCCCCTCGCCCAGACGCAGGCGGGTCTTGTGGACCGACTGGGACTTCAGCCCCTCGGTCGCGCAAAGCTCAAGCGTATCGGTATCGCGGAACAGATAGACCGAGCACACTTCGGTGCCCATCGAATCGGCGATATGGGTGGTGATGTCGTCCAGGCGGTCTTGACCACCGCCCGGCGCGGCAAGGGTCTCGCGCAACCGCCTGAGCAGTTTGCGCGAGTCGCTGTCACTGCGTCCTGCCATACTTCCTCGCCTGTGGTTCAGGCCCGGAGATCAGGCCTTTTCAAGATCAAATGCATCATGCAGCGCCTGCACCGCAAGTTCCATATACTTGCGGTCGATCAGCACCGAAATCTTGATCTCCGAGGTGGAGATGACCTTGATGTTGATGTTCTCATCGGCCAGCGCCTTGAACATCCGCGCCGCGACGCCTGCGTGCGAACGCATGCCGATGCCGACGACCGAGACCTTGGCGACCTCGGAATCGACGACCAGCTCGTCATAGGCGATGGTGCCGGCGGCTTTCGCCTCTTCCATCGCCTTCTTGGCGCGGGCGACCTGATTGACCGGGCAAGAGAAGGTCATGTCGGTCACCGAACCCGGGTGATCGTCATAATCCTTTTCCGAGATGTTCTGGACGATCATATCGACGTTCACGCCAGCATCGGCCAGAGGCGCGAAGATCGCGGCCGAGATGCCCGGCTTATCCTCGACAGTGACCAGCGTGATCTTGGCTTCTTCGCGCGAATAGGCGACGCCGCTTACGACTTTCGATTCCATGATTTCATCCTCATCGCAGACCAGCGTGCCCGACATCTCGTCGGTTTCCTCGAAGGACGAGAGCACGCGCAGGCGGACGTTGTAACGCATTGCCAGCTCGACCGAACGGGTCTGAAGCACTTTCGCCCCAAGGCTGGCCAGTTCGAGCATTTCCTCGAAGGCAATCTTTTCAAGCTTGCGCGCTTTCGAGGTGATGCGGGGATCGGTGGTATAGATGCCATCGACATCGGTGTAGATGTCGCAGCGATCAGCCTCGAAGGCGGCGGCAAAGGCCACGGCGGTCGTATCCGAGCCACCCCGGCCAAGCGTGGTGATGCGGCCCTCGGGCGAGAGGCCCTGGAAGCCCGCGACCACGGCGACCTTCATGCCCTCGGCGAATTTCGCGTCAAGGTTGGTGCGCGGAATGTCGAGGAAGCGCGCCGAAGAGTGCTGCGCGGTGGTGTGGATCGGCACCTGCCAACCCTGCCAGCTGCGCGCCGGAACGCCCATTTCCTGCAAACGCAGCGCCATCAGACCCGCGGTGATATTCTCACCCGAGGCGACGACCGCGTCATATTCACGCGCATCGAACAAGGGCGAGGTCTGCTCGACCCAGCCCACCAACTCATTTGTCTTGCCAGACATGGCGCTGACGATAACAATGACGTCGTAACCGCGATCAACTTCACGCTGCACTTTTTGGGCGGCGTTTTTGATACGGTCCAGATCAGCGACAGAAGTGCCGCCGAATTTCATCACCAGAAGCGGCATTTCTTGCCCCCAGTAGCCCAAGATATACGGAGTGCCTTCTAGGGGGCGGTTCAAGCTTCCGCAAGGGCGGATCGCTCGGATCCCAAAGGCGCCGCCCGCTTTGCCGCGCGCAGGCCCGAACGGGCCGCTTTGCGCGTCAACGCACCCGCAGCGCGGTCGGATCAAAGCCCGCCAGCGCGCTCGGGTCCAAGGCGACCGGGCGGCCATCGCGGCGCAGGCCGCAGGGATAGAGCCCAGCCTCATAGGCCGCGAAAACCCGTTCCAGCAGCGGCTCGCCCTTTTTGCCCAACACAAAGCGCGCCAATGCCACAGATTGCAGGGTTTCGAGGATGTCATAAGCGACCGTGGCCCAGAACGCCTCAAAGGGCGTGATGGTCTTGCGGATCTTTTTCTTGTTCAGCTCGCGCTGGAACTCTCCACGCGCGTCCCAAACCTCTTCGCCTTCGGGTTCGATGAGCGCGCGCCCGGCTTGACCCTCAGGGGTCGCATAGAAAGGGGACACTGCCCCCTCAAGCGCGTCGCGCCAGATCGCATAGCCGGCCGGCAGCTCCTGATCGTTCTCAAACTGCATCGCGCGCTCAAGATCGTTGATGACCTCGCAATCGGCGACGCCCCCGTGACCCGAGAGCAAATTTGGGCTCAGGAAAAATCGCACCGGAGCAAGAACGAAATCGTCATCCATGACGCTGCTGCCCTGCGGTTGCATCGCGTCCTGACCGGCTGTGGCGCGGGTCAAACGGTCTCAAGAAACCTCTGCCAATCGTCCGGGGGGAGCTCTGGCGCAAGGGCCGCATAGCGGCACGCCTCGACGCAGGCGGCCAGAAGGTCATCGAGATCGCCCAGGGCTTCAAGCGCATCATTCTCACCCACAAGCGCCGTAGAAGACCCGCTCCGCGACATCACGATCGGCACGTAAAGCACCTGCCCGATGATGACCCATTCCGCCGCATCCTCAAGACCGCGCAAGCGATAGGCGTGCCCTGCCAGCGCCGCCTGCGGGAAGAGGTCAATCCGCCCGAACATCCCACCATCCGCCACGCGCAAAACCGCATCATAAGCCGTCGATCCCGAATGCGCGCTCGGATTACCCGTTGCGATCTCGCCGAAGGTCGGGCCAAGCGGGGCGCTGAGCAGCCTGTCGCGCAAGAGGACGAACCGCGCGGCCAGCTCTGGCGTCATGCTGTCTCCTTGAGGTTTCCAGTGCCGTTTTCGACTGGATCAGTCTTTCCACAACCGTCCGGCGCGGGCGTATTCGACCGAGGGCGTCACGATCTGAACCTGAAGCTCTTCGATCAGAAAGGCCATCTGCGGCCAGAAGGCGCCGTCGGCGGCGGCCTCCGGGTCTTGGCCCTGCACGCGGTCGAGAAACGCGCCCGAGATCCGGATTGCCGCGGGCCCAAGATCATCAAACTGCGCGCGCAGCTCGAAAAGGCTGGCGATGAACCAAGAATAACAGCGCAGGAAATTGTCGAGATCCGAATTCACGAAAGCCGTCAGCGCGCCGAAAACCTCCTCGTCCTCGGCGGCAATCACGCGAATGCTGCCGTCCTTGGCTTCGACCAAGGGCCCATAATCGCAGGTCCCGAAAATCTCACCGCTCAAGGTCTCCGAGGTGATCGCGACCTTTTCATCGGGGAAGCGGACGAAATGAAACTTCGTCAATGGATCATCGGCGAGAAACTTCAGCCGATCGTTTTCGAGATCCTTCAGCGACAGTTTCTCCGGCGCGTGCCGGGTCGTCGCAAAGCCAAGCGCCCGCATCTGCTCAAGCAGCTTCTCAGAAATCACGGCGTTCCTCGCAATGCATCCAGCGTCGATTTTGCCGGGAAGGAGATGAGGGTTACATCCTACACTCCGATGCCGACCTTCCCTTCCTTGCATCCATCGCGCCGCAACTGTGTTCCAAGGACCGGCTCTGATCTGGGTGAGCAAAAGTCGCCGTTACGAGACTTTCACCACCGCGGGATCAAAGCCCTCAAGCGCGCTTGGGTCCAAAGCAACCAGCTGGCCATCACGGCGCAGGCCGCAGGGATAGAGCCCGGCTTGATAGGCCTCGAAAACCCGTTCCAGCAGCGGCTCGCCCTTTTTGCCCAACACAAAGCGCGCCAATGCCACAGATTGCAGGGTTTCGAGGATGCCATAAGCGACGGTATTCCAGAACTCTTCAAAGGGCGTGATCGTCTTGCGGATCTTTTTCTTGTTCAGCTCACGCTGAAACTCTCCGCGTGCGTCCCAAACCTCTTCGCCCTCCGGTTCGATGAGCGCCCGCCCGGCTTGCCCCTCAGGGGTCGCATAGAAAGGGGACACTGCGCCTTCAAGCGCGTCGCGCCAGATCGCATAGCCGGCCGGCAGCTCCTGATCGTTCTCAAGCTGCATCGCAAGCTCAAGATCGCGGATGACCTCGCAATCGGCGACGCCCCCACGACCCGAGAGCAAATTTGGGTTCAGGAAAAACCGCACCGGCGCGAGAACGAAGCCCTCATCCATATCCGTCAAAACCCTGCCTTGGTCAAAATATCGCTCCAATAGGCATTTGCCCGCGCGGTCCCGGTCTTGGTGCCTCCGGGAGTCACGCTGCCAATCCAGTCCGAACTGCGGATCGGAACGCCGTTCATTTGATTCTGGCGCAGAACATTTTGCAGGCGCTGGATCTCGGACGCAACATGCTGAGGTCCAAGCGACAGATCGATCCGGTTCATGGCCGCCTCGACGGCATCATTATAGCCTTTGTGGCTGCCCTGATGTCGCGTGAGTGGGCTGACGCGATCCGCGTTGCTGGCGCTGTTTGCGCCGCGATCGGGCAGGAACATGCCATTGCCTGCCCCGTCGATGTCTTGACCGCCCATCCGCCAAGCCGGGTGATTGTCGAGCGCGCCCGGAATGACGTGCTGCGCCTGATAACCGGGCGCGCGGGTACCGCGCGGCATTCCCATGTCGTCCATCAGATTGGCGCGCAATTTGTCCGAGCAGCCTTTCAACCCCAAAGGATCGACCCAGCCGTTCGGGTCGGCGACATAGCCTTGCGGGCGGATGCCGCCCAGAAGGCCTATCGGGTCGGGTGACAGATATTGCGTCGCATCGGGGTCGTAATAGCGCTGGTTGTTGTAATAGAGCCCGCTTTCCTCATCCGCCCATTGCCCCTGAAAGCGGATCGGCAGCGGATCGGGGGCGTGATCGTCATTCGCGGCCGTGGGACGCGGGGCGAGCGGCTCGACTTCGCCCCAAAGCGAGAGCTCTTGGCGCCAAAGCACTGCCGCGCCGTCTTCGGCGAAAAGCTCGCGCGGGGTGCCGATATGGTCGGTGACGACATAGTGCAGATCATCACCCACCGCGCGCGCCATTGGCCGGTGCGAGCCCGGCTCGTAGAGCCAATGCGCGGCGTGCTCCCAATCGGCGCCCTCTGGGCCGAGCGGCGCCTCGGCGATGATCTGCGTGCCTTCCCAATGATAGGCGCGCCCGCCGCCTTCGGGGATATAGCCCGGCGCGGCCTTGTCCTCGCGCCCGCCCGCCATCAGCTTCAGCCGCTGAACCCGGCGCCCCACGGCGTCATAGATATAACGCCAAACCGCGCCCTCGGGCGTTTCCAGCCGCACGAGCTGGCCCTGCCCGTTCCAGCCCATGCGCCAGATTTTCGGGCGGAAACCGGGCTCGTCCAGACGCTTTTCAACGACACGGCCCGCCGCATCATGGCGATAGGAGATCTTGCCGCGCTGGCGGACGCGACCGGCGTCCTGCACCAGTTTTTCCTGCCCCATCGCGGTCGCGATCTCGGTCAGGTTCTGGTTCGGGTCATAGCCGAAGCGGCTGAGGCTCGCGCCCTCGCCCCGCGCGGTCTGGCGCGAGACGCTGACGACCTGCCCGCGCGGATCATGTTCGAAGCGCTTTTCGCCGGTGATGCGGTCGTTAACCGAGATCGCGCGCTGCGCCCGGTCCCAGAGATAGGTGCGATGGGCCAAAGCCCCGGCACGGGTGATATGCTCGTTCTGCCGCCCCCCGGTCAGCACGCCGAACCGCACCTCATCGGGCAGCGCCGAGAGCGGCCCTGCGATCTGCTCGACCATGAGGCCAACGGCATCATAGCCCTGTGCCAAGGCAAAGCCCGCCTGCGTGCTGCGCATGATCTCCAGCCCACGCGGGTCATAGGCAAAGGACAAGGCCTCATGCTGGCCGAGTTGTAGCTCGGAGAGCTGCCCGGCAAGGTTATATTGCGCGGCGAAGGGCAAGGCATCGCCCCGGCGCGCGGTCCGGCCAGGCTCTTCGCCCGCGTAATCGGACAGGATCTCGCGGCCATTCTGAGACTCGCGGATGATCCGGCCCATCGCGTCATAGCTATATTCGATCGCACCCTCGGCGCTGACCGCGCGGATCAACCGGCCAAGCGCATCATAGGCGAAGGTGGTTTTCGACAGCTCTGCGCCGCGCTGGACCACCATTTCGATCATGCGCCCGCTGGCCGAGCGGGTGTAGCGCCGGATCGCGCCATCGGGCAGCACGCTTTGCGCCAGCCGACCGGCGGCATCGTAGTGATAGCGCGTCACCAGCCCCGCATAATCCCGCTCGGCGGTGATGCGGCTGCAGGCGTCATAGCCGATCTCGTAGCGCTCGCCCTTCTGGTTCACGAGCGCGGTCAGCCGCAAGAGCGCGTCATGCTCGGTCTTCACGCTATGGCCGTTTTCGTCGATGATCTCTTCGCAAAGATCGAAGGCGCCGAAACGATAGCGCCGCCGCGCGCCCTCGCCATTGACCGCTTCGGCCAGCATGCCTTCGCTGTCATAGCTGGCCTCTGCGGTGATGCCATTCGCCAGCGTCACGCTGCGGATGTTGCCGCGCGGATTGTCCGGGCCGCGTTGATGGTCCCAGCGCGTTTCCCCGCCGATCTCGTCGGAAAACCGCACGAGCCGCCCCTCGCCGTCAAAGCGCATATGCTGCTCGAACCCGGCCGCCGTGCGCAGCATCCGGGGGCGCTGCAACATGTCATAGGCGAAGCGCTCTTGCCGCCCGCCGGGATAATCGATGCGCAGAACCTGCCCGGTTTCGAGCCTGCGGAAGCGGATGAAACTGCCGTCGGGCTGCTCGACCGAGCCCAGATTGCCGCTGGTGTCATAGCGGAAGACATGGCTGTGACCGGCCTTGTCGGTGTGGGACTGGATGCGGCCCGAGAGCGTATAGCTCCAGCTTTCGCTTGCGCCTTCGGGATCGGTGATGCGGATCAGATCGCCCCAGCGGTCATAGTCGAAGCGCGTGACATTGCCGAGCGGATCGGTGTTCGACACCACATTGAGATGGCGCCCCCATTCGGTCAGCCACTCGCCGCCCAAGGGGTCGATGCTGCGCCAGACGAGGCCCTGATCGTTCCAGTCGTAACAGGTGACAGCGCCGCTTGCATCGGTCATCACCGTGCGCTTGGCGGCCAGATCATAGGCGAATTCGGTGTTGAGATGGCCCGAGGCCGTCCAGTTGCGCGCCACCCGCCCATCGGGGCCGTATTCGTAATGCGCCTCGGTTCGGCCGGTATCGGCCCAGCCGGTCAGGCGCTCTTGCGCGTCATAGCTGTAGCGCAGTGTCCCGGTCTGGGCCGAGATCGCTTCGGTCAGGACATTGCGGTCGGTATAGCTCCAGACGAAACCGCAATCCGCGCTGTCCGGCGCATTCAGCACGGCGCGGCGGATCACCATGTCACGGCTTTCGACCGAGAGGCTGAAGCCATCAGAATGGCGCAGCTCGTGCAGGCCGCTCTCGTTGTAGATCAAGTCGATGCGGTTGCCGTTGCGATCCTCGATGCGCGAGAGCAGACGCCGCGCCTTGCGGCTGTGATCAAAGATCCAGAAGATCTGGCGGTGGCGGTCATAGACGTAAAGCGAGCCCGAGCGCTCGCCGGCAAGCGTCAGATGCGGAAAGCGGATATTGCCAGCATCGACCCCGTCTTCGGGCGCATGAAACGAGATCAGCACCCCGTCTTCGTCCTGATAGGCGATCTCTTCGCCGTTGAGCCGCAGATGCTGGGCCCAAGTCCCCGCCCAATGGCGGCCCTGCACGCCCTCGGCCCCGGGGCGATAGCTGCGCTTCAGAACCAGCGGGATCGTGCCCGGAATGGCGATATCGGTGCGGGTCTCGAAGACTTGGCCGGTCGCGACATCGACCGGGTCGCCGCCGGTCGTGCAATTCTCGTTGGGCTTGCCCTGATTGCCCTCGGCCTCGGTGCGCTTCGGGTTCGGGCCTTTGTCGGGATCGCCACCGGGCTTGGGTTTCGGCGGCGTACCATCTTCGCCGGGCTTGGGGCGCGGAGCCTCGTCATGGGGATGGGGCTTTGGCTTCGGCGGGCCGTTCACATCGGGCTTGGGCTTTGGATGCGGCCCGTTCGGATGATCGCCCTTGCCGCCCTTCGGGATCGGCAGAAGATCGAGCAGTGCAAGCCCGGTGCGCACGCCGCGCTCGGCCCAGCCGCCGTCGATATCCATGCGGATCGCGCTGGTGTCGAGGTCGATCGCGATGGTCTTGCAGCCGTCGTTGATCTTGCCGCTGCAGGTCGTCATATGGCCGATGCGGGCGATCGGCCAGTTGTTGGCAAAGACCGTCTTCGCGCCCTCGGCGACGAATTGCGGGCCGCCATGCTCGGTGCAGGCCACCAGATCAGTGACCCGCGCCACCGGCTTGTTCTGGAAATAGACATTGGGCGATCCCTTCATGATCAAGCCCTTGTTCTTGCCATATTGCCCGGCCGCCGAGGCAAAGCCCATGCCAAGCCCGCCGACAAAGCCTGCCGCGAGACCTGCCGCCGCGACCACGAGAAGCGTCGCCGTGCCTGCCGAGGCGATGATGATCGCGGCCACAGCCACCGCCGCGACCGCGCCCAGAACCATCGCGCCCAGAACCGCCCATTTGTTCACATGGGCGATGGGATGGCCGACGGTCGCGGGCATCTCGCCCTTGTCAACCATGCGCTGATAGCCAAAGGCCGAGCCGATCGTGCTCATCGCGAGATGGCCAAGGCCCTCGCCCAGGAAAGAGCCGACGGCCCCGCCAACAATCCCCGCGCCAAGGCCGACCGCCGCCGGAAGCGCCGCAGCCGCCGCCGCCGCGCCGGTCGCGCCAAGCGTCGCACCACCGGCAGCGGCGCCCACGCCTGCCACCAGCCCCGGCAGCACGACCGAGCCCACCATGACCGTATTCTGGACGCCCTGGCTTTCGACCACGTCCAGCGCATCGTCCCAGCCCGCCTCGAATTCCGAGCGTCCGGTCTGGTCGGGAAAGACCCGGCCGTCGCTGTTGCCCGCTCCGCGATGCGAGAAGCCTGCCCCTGCGGTCGCGCCGATGATCATTCCGCTCATGCTGTCAGCTCCGTCGTGGCTGCAGGTTCAAGGTCGAGACGATGCGGCGGACTTCGGTCTGCTGCGAGGGCGTCATCGCGCCCGGCACCGAAGCGGTGATGACCATGGCCCGGTTGTCGGCAAGCTGGATCGTGGTGATGATCTGGTGGATCGGGCCCTGCTTGGCCTTCCAGCTGCATTCGATTTCATAGGCGGCTGCGCGGCTGAGCGTCGCGGGCTTGCGCCCCATCAGCTTGAATTCGTCGAGCGCATCCTCGATCTGCTTGATCTGATCCTCGACATATTCGGAAAAGCCCATGCCCCAAGGCAGGGTGTCGCGGGTGATCGAGACCGTCAGCCCCGGCTCCATCGCCGCCGTGCTCGAGATCACATTGATCGTCTGATCTTTCCAGCTGTCAGGAAGATCGAGAGTACCTTCATTGAAGACAAACATCAGGCGGTGGCGTCCTTGTTGAGATGAATCATGCCCGCCATCTGATCGAGGATTTCCTTGGTCAGCGTGACCTGTGTGGCCCCGCAGCGCAGCACGATCTGTTCAGGCGTGATCTCGATCACGGAATCCGGGGTTTCGCCCTTGCCGACGCCAAGCGTGATGCGCTCGACCGCCTTATGGGTCGCGACCTTGCCCGCATCGTTGATGATGTTGTCGGTCGCGCGCAGGCTGAAGCTTTTCTTGGTGTCCTGCTCGATGTTGTTATGCGCGTTGTGGCGGATGAATTGCTCGGCGGTCAGCTCGAAATTGTCCTTGGCGAAATACGAGATATTCCCCGCCCCGCCCGCGCCGCCCTTCGCGGTCTCTTTGATCGCGGTCGCGGTGACCGCACGCACCAGCGCGATGTCCTCGGTCAGATTGCCCGCATCGAGCTTCTTGCTCTCGTCGCCCGCCACGATGCGCACCTTGCGATCGCCGCGATTGACCTGTGTGCTTTCGTTGTCCTCGATGACGCGGTTCATGTCCTTCTCGGCATGAAGGAAGATCTCTTCGATGCCTTGGGCATCCTCGAACATCAGCTCGTTCGACCCGCCGCCCATATGGGTCTTGGTCTTGAAGCCCGAACGGGTCTTGTTGGCCGGAAGCCCGTAGATATTGGCATTCGAAGCGTTGACCACGCAGCCGGTGACCAGCGGCTTGTCGGGATCGCCGTCAATGAAATCGACGATCACCTCCATGCCGATGCGCGGGATGACGACCTGACCGAGCCCCGCCCCGGCCCATTGCTGGCTGACCCGGCAGCGCATCGAGATCGCGCCATCGAGATCCCAGTGAAAGCGCACCAACACCCGACCATATTCATCGCAATCGATTTCGCCGTCGCCGACGACAATGGCGGTCTGCGGGCCCTGCACCACCGGAACCGGGGTTTGACGCGGCGGCGCATAGGGCGCCGAGGCGGGCATCAGGACGTAAGAGCCCGAATAGGAATAGCCATTCGATTCCGACCCGCCCGAGCCATAGCTTTCGGAGACGAAGCTGTGATGGGAGGCCAGACAGACCTGCCGCGGCTCGCCCAGGTTCGAGATCCCCTCGGCCTCGACGGTGACGATCATACCCGAGCCAAGCGAGATGCAATCGCCCGCCGCCCGCGTCCGGCGATCATCGCCCTGAAACTGGTCGTTGCGGATGCGCGCGATCTTGCGGCCCTCTTCGCGGTCGAGATAGACGCCGGGATATTCATAGCTTTCCAGCGCGCCGAACGCATGTTTGGCACTGCCCATCCGCTCGGCCAGCATCTCGGCGCGCGGCGTCTTGAAGTTGTAGTCGATCAGCCGGACCGCGCCGGTCTTGATCTTGCGATCGGGGGCAAGGTCCCAGAAATGCTCGGCATCGGGCTGGTGGTGGCCATCGACCGGCTTGAACTTGCGGCTGCCGCCGACGATGTCCTTGAGGCTGGTGTCGCTGTCGGTCAGCACCATGCGATGATTTCCGAACTCGTGCTCGAAGTGATACGAGATGCCGAAGCGCTCCATCATCCGGCTGGCGAAGGCAAAATCGCTTTCGCGGTATTGGACGGTATATTCCAGCACCGGATAATCGCCCTCGAGCTTCAGTTCGAGCGCAGGCTTGCCCGCCCCCTCATAGGGCGCGAGCACCTCTTTGACGATCTTGTCGACGGTCTTGTTGTGGAAGATCTTCTGGTTGAAGCGCTGATCTGCCAGCCAGAACCACGGGCGCAGCGACAGATTGAAGCGATAGCCGTTCTCTTCGGCCCCGGCATAGCGCGCGCGGGTGACGATCCCGTCGAAATGGCGCGGCCCAGAGCGGGTATCGACCGTGACCGTGGCATGGGTGCCCAGCAGCGCGTCGAAATCGACGCCCGGATCGGACGACAGCGCTTCAACCTCGTAGTCAAAGAGATTGTTCATGAAATCCGCGCCGAAGAAACGCAGCAAGACCAGCGACTCGGGGCCCAGAACCGTATCGAGACGGCCCAGCCGCGCGTCCTGTTTGAATGACATGTTCATCGGAGGGGACCTCTCCCGAGACGATTGGAATAAGCGGATAGCATGGCAATAAGCTCTATTTGTTGCTGCTAAATGGCGGTGTGAGCGCGGCTCTGTCAATCGTTTGGCTGAGTTGCGCGATCCTCGGGCAAGCCATGCGCCCAAGGGTTGCAACCCGGGCCAGAAGGCGCGGCGACAGAAATCCGAGGGCCTGCAAATGCTTGGCAGCGCCCCGATCCAAGGCCCGCAATCAGCGATTTGCCGCCCGTCCCGACCAAAGTGCCGCTATCCGACCCAAAGCACGCCTCACGATTCGTCCGTTCATGCGCCGCGGTGGATCGCGCAAACTTCGCGTCAAGATTGCTCCTTGGGGCAAGTCGCCTAAAGCGATCTGGACCGAAAGGTGAACACATGCGCAGACACAGCTTCGACCATGGCGGCGTGGTCTTCTCGTTTCTCGATGCAGGCGGGGCGGGCAAGCCGCTGGTCGCGCTGCATGGCCACTGGATGGGCGCGTCGGATTTCGAGGAGCTCGCTGCGGATCTGAGCCCCGACTGGCGCCTGATCGCGCTCGATCAACGCGGCTTTGGCGAAACCGACCACGGAGCTCCTCATAACATGGCCTCCTATGTTGGGGATGTGGTCGCTCTGCTTGAGCATCTCTCGATCACCGACCCGGTGCCGGTTCTGGGCCATTCCTTCGGCGGGGTCGTCGCCTATCATCTTGCCGCCAGCCATCCCGAGCGGGTTTGCGCAATGGTGATCGAGGATATCGGGGTCAAGATCGCCGATGATTCCGCGCCCTATGTCGCCGGGTGGAGCGGCACGTTCCGCCTGCGCGAAGCTTTGGAAGAGCAGCTTGGTCCCCGCCTCGCGCCCTATCTGCAAAAGTCGATCCGCCGGGTAAAGGAAGGCTGGACGCTGTCCTTCGATCCCGCCGAATTCCTGATCTCCGAGCAGGCAACCAACGGCGATCATTGGCTGATCTGGCTGCAAAGCCATTGTCCGGCGCTTGTCGTCTCGGGCAGCGAAAGCCGGATCTGCGATCCGACCGAGCTGCAAGCAATGGCCGCGCGCCGCCCGAATTCGGAATTCGCCCAGCTCACGGCGGGCCATTCGGTCCATCTCGACGCCCGCGCCGATTTCGCCCATCTGCTGAGGCGGTTTCTGACGGCCTAGGCCCGCGCGCACCACCGCATCGCTTTTATAAACGCAGCGTTTTCGGTGGATGCGCCGGGCAAGCCACGCCCGACCCATCCGGTCGCGCCCTAGGCACGGGTGCCGAGCGAAAGTCGCCTTCCAACTTGATAACCCCCTTGACCCCGCAAGCCGAAACCCCTAGCAAACGCAGCACGGTGGTGGGTTGGCGGAGAGGTTACGCACCGG
Source organism: Paracoccus aminophilus JCM 7686 (assembly GCF_000444995.1). NCBI lineage: Bacteria > Pseudomonadati > Pseudomonadota > Alphaproteobacteria > Rhodobacterales > Paracoccaceae > Paracoccus > Paracoccus aminophilus. The sequence goes on from NC_022041.1 coordinate 3,070,720, forward strand.
ATTGCAAATCCGTGAAGACCGGTTCGATTCCGGTACCCACCTCCAACCTCACAAACCTTTCCCAAAGACTCGCCGCTTCAATCGCTTGACGGTTTCGATCTCGATTTGACAGCGGCCCCCGATCATGGGCCCGACCGGTCTGCGGTGCCTTTCGCGCTTGGTGTCCAGTCGTTTAGAGGATCTCCACCTCACCTACATGCTTATCGTTTAGGGGATCTCCGCCTTACCTAGATGCAGAAACGCGAAAACGGCACCCGACAGCGTCAGGTCCCGCGCAGGCCCGTCTGCAGCTCTCTTAGTTCGTGCGGTGCCGCGGGGTGAAGGGCAGCGGCGCGACCGGGATACCGTCCTCGAGCAGCTTGCGCGCATCCTCGAGCTTGGCCTCGCCGTGAATCGCTCGCTCGGGCTTTGTGCCATCATGCATCGCGCGCGCTTCGGCGGCAAAGGACATGCCAACGTAATCCGAATTTTCCTCGACCTGACGGCGCAGATCGGCCAAAGCCTTTTCCTGCTCGGTCTGCGGGCTTTGCAGGTCCGGCGCGGTCGCCGCGCGGGTGGCGACATTCGGCGCCATCAGCGCCTTCTCGACCCGGATCGAGCCGCACAGCGCGCAGGACACCTGCCCCGCAGTCCGCAGGCTCTCGAACCCCTCGGACGAACGGAACCAGCCATCGAAATCATGGCCTTGGTCGCAGCGAAGACTGTAACGGATCATGGTAAATTCCTTTCGGAATCAGATATCGGAATTCCCGCGCCGCTGCGCAAGAGAGTCCGCGACCAAGCCGCGGATTTGATGCAGAAGCGGCGCAGGATCTCCGGCTTCGCGCATCAGAATGTCATGAGCCGAAACGCCCATGCGCCGGGCCTCGTCCGGGTTCGAGATCAGATCAAGCAGCACCGCCCAAAGCCCCTCGGCGGTGACGGCCCGGCTCGCGCCTTCGGCATCGAGCAGCGCATAATCCTGCGCGAAATTCGCCACATGCGGGCCATGGAGGACGGCGCAGCGATGCGCGGCAGGCTCCCAGGGCGTATGGCCGCCCTTTTCGACGAACGAGCCCCCGGTCAGGCAGATCTGCGCCGCATCATACCAGAGCGGCATTTCGCCCAAAGTATCGGCCAAGAGCACTTCGGCCTCAAGCCCGGCGCCCTGACTGCGCCGCGCAAAGCGCAGCCCCCGCGCCGCCATCAGAGCCGCGACCGCGTCGCCACGCACAGGATGGCGCGGCGCCAAGATCAGACGCAGATCGGGCCGCGCCGCGCGCGCCGCCAGATAGGCGTCAAGGATCGGCTCCTCCTCGCCCTCATGGGTCGAGGCGACAAGCAGCGTCACCGCGCGAGAGGGCCCCGGCGCGCCGGGCTTGATCCGGGCCGGGGCCAGAAGCTTCAGGTTGAGCCGCGGCGCGCAGGCCTCGAGGCGCAGACCGAGCGCCAGCAGCCGCTCCTCGGTGGCGCCGTCTTGCGCCGACAGAAGGTCGATCCCCGCAAGAACCGGACCGATCAGCCCGGGCCGCTTGCCCCAGCGCGCCGCCGAGCGCGCCGACATGCGCGCCCCGATCACGACCTGCGCCACACCGCGTGCGCGCAAAGCACTGGCGCGGTTCGGCCAGATCTCATTCTCGATGGTCAGCGCCAGCCGGGGCCGGGCCTCGTCCAGAAAGCGCGCGACCGCGCCCGGCACGTCCAAAGGCGCCAGCCGCGCCGTCAGCCCCCAGCTTTGCGCCAAAGCCCGCCCGGTCAGGCTGTTCGCGGTGACGAGAACCGGAAAATCGCGCGCCAGATCCTCGATCAGCACTTGCGCTGAAGTGAGCTCGCCGACACTCGCGCCATGGATCCAGATCCCGCCCGACGCAACCGGCCCCGCTAAAGCCATGCGCTCGGCAAAGTCGCGCCCCGAGACCAGCGCCACCGGACGCAACACCGCCCCGGCAACCGCCGTCAAAGCCCGATAAACCGCCGCGCCGCGTCCCGTCACCTTCGGCTGCTCTGCCCGTTTGGTCATGTCATCTCGCATCTGATCCCGACCAAGCCTATCCGCCCGAAGGTGCCGTGAAAACCACCCTTCCCCCACACGGCGAGGGCCAGCCCCTGCACATGCAAAAGGGCAGATCCGCACCGGATCCGCCCTCTCTCAACCTCGCAATCCCTCGGCCCCGCGCGACGTCACCGGCTCACGCGCCGACAAGCGCGCCTTCTGCGGCCTGACGGATCGCCCGAATATTGTCGCCGTAGGCCTCGGGGTTGGCGACCGAGCCACCGCGGAACACCGCCGAGCCCGCCACCAGCACATCCGCTCCCGCTGCCACGAGCAGCGGCGCCGTCACCGGATCGACGCCGCCGTCGATCTCGATATGGACAGGCCGGTCGCCGATCATCTGGCGCAGCTTGCGAACCTTGCCGGTCATGTCGATGAACTTCTGCCCACCAAAGCCCGGGTTCACGGTCATCACGCAGACCAGATCGGCGAGATCGAGCACATGCTCGATCGCCTCGGCCGGCGTGCCGGGATTAAGCGCCACCCCGGCCTTCTTGCCGGTCGCCCGGATCGCCTGAAGGGTGCGATGAATATGCGGCCCCGCCTCGACATGGGCGGTGATCAGATCCGCCCCGGCCTCGGCATAGGCCTCGATGAAGGGATCGACCGGCGCGATCATCAGGTGCACATCCATGAAGGTCTTCACATGCTTGCGAAACGCCTTCACGGCGGGCGGGCCGAAGGTCAGGTTCGGCACGAAATGGCCATCCATCACATCGACATGGACCCAATCGGCGCCCTGATCCTCGATGGCGCGGATCTCGCGCCCGAAATCGGCAAAATCGGCAGAGAGGATCGAAGGGGCGATCTTGATCCGACGGTCAAATGTCATGGCGGGTCCTTTCTGCGACGGCCTCCAAGACCGGGCCTGCGCCCTCAGACAAAGCGCTCCCGGATATCTGGCTCCGATATGGGCGAAACCACCCAGAGGTCAACCATCGGCAACCACCACAGCCCAGAGTTTGCAATTTTCGCCCCGCCCCGACGCCAAGACCAATCACGGCGCGACCACCAATCGCCCCCCCTTCAGCCCCCGTCGCGCGTCTTTCATGCCAAAATATCCTCCGGGGGTCCGGGGGCGGAAAGCCCCCGGCTTGCGCGCCACAGGAAAGCTCATCCCAAAGGCCGATCCGATTCTAGCGGCGACCGCTTTCTCGTCCCCCGCCGTCGCAGTTCTGTCCGTGCAGCGCGCCCTGCTCCCCCTCCTTAGGTCGCAGAGTTTCGCACAGCCGTGCAAAACCGCGCATCCACGTCAGCAACAGACCGCGCCAAATCCGGCGCCTCAGGCGCGCTTTGATTCGCCCACCATCCGCGCCACCAGCGGGGTCAGGATCAATTGCATGGCCAGATCCATCTTCGGCCCCGGAATCACGATCGAATTCGCGCGCGACATCCACGAGCCCTGAATCATCTGGGTGAGATAGGGAAAGTCGATGCCGCGCGGGTTTCTGAAGCGGATGACGACGAGGCTTTCGTCCGGCGTCGGGATCCAGCGCGCGGTGAAGGGGTTCGAGGTATCGACCACCGGCACGCGTTGGAAGTTGATGTCGGTTTCGGCAAATTGCGGGCAGATGACATGAACATAGTCATGCATCCTCCGCAGAATCGTATCGGTCACGGCTTCGGTCGAATAGCCCCGGCTGGCGCGGTCGCGGTGGATCTTCTGGATCCATTCCAGATTGATGACCGGCACCACCCCGATCTTGAGATCGGCCTGCCCGGCAATATCGATCCCCTCGCTGCGCACCGCGCCGTGCAGCCCCTCGTAAAAGAGCAGATCCGAATCCGGCGCGAGCTCTTCCCAAGGGGTAAACCCGCCCGGCTCGATGCCCCAGCTCTCGGCTTCCTTGTCGTCATGAATGTAATGCCGCGTCCGGCCCCGGCCCTCGGCGCCATAGCTGCGGAAGACCTCTTCGAGCAGGCCAAGTTCATTGGCGTCGATCGAGAAATGGCTGAAGGTGAAATCCCCCGCCTCCATGCGCCGCGCCAGCTCGGCTTGCATGGCCGCGCGGTCATAGCGGTGGAAGGCATCCCCCTCGATCGAGACGGCGCGCACGCCCTCGCGCCGGAAGATCTGGTCGAATGTATTCTTGATCGTGGTCGTCCCCGAGCCCGACGAGCCGGTGACCGAAATGATCGGATGTTTCTTACTCATCGTCGTCCGTCAGGCGCGGAAAAGCCCGCGATTGCCGAAAAGCGCCGAGACTTCGGTCTCGGGCAGATCGTGATAGGTGGCGACCCGGTCGACCATTTCGGACGAACCGAAGACGAAGGGGGTGCGCTCGTGAAACTGGCTGGCCTGGCCGCGCAGGACCGATTCACAGCCATCCGTCGCCCGGCCACCCGCCTGTTCAATGACAAAGGCAATCGGCGCGCATTCAAACAGCAGATGGAGCCGGCCATGTTCATTGTCCTTGCGCCGGTCGGCGGGCGAGAGATAGATCCCGCCGCGCATGAGGATGCGATGAGCCTCGGCGACAAGGTTGGCCACCCACCGCATGTTGAAATTCTGCGCCCGCGGCCCGTCCGTCCCGGCCAGACAATCATCGACATAGGCCCGCACCGGACGCGCCCAATGGCGATAATTCGAGGTGTTGATCGCGAAATCTCCCGATTCCTCGGGCAGCGCCAGACGGCATTGGATCAGCTCGAACTGCCCGGTTTCGGGGTTCAGACGATAAAGCTGGGTGCCATCGCCAAAGCTCACGACCAGCGAGGTCGACGGCCCGTAAAGCACATAGCCCGCCGCCAGGAGCTCTGAGCCCGCGCGCAGGAAGGTCCCTTCGGCATCCGCCGTCGCCCGGTAGATCGAGAAAATCGTGCCCAGCGCGAGATTGGTTTCCAACCCCGCCGCGCCATCGAGCGGCGACATCGCGACCGCAAGGCAGCCGCCCGGATTCAGCGCCAGCGTCTCGGGCTCGGCCAGCGAGGCATACCAGCGCACCCCGGCGCGCTGTAGTCCTGACTGAAACCGCGCCGCTGCCCGCTCTTCCAGCGCCGCGCCCTCGGCTTCCAACCGCTCTGGATGCCCGCCGCGCCGGATCAGCACAGCGACTTCGGCCGCAGCTGATGCAAGCTCTTCCATCACCGCTTGAAACGGCATGGGGATACGGGTCAGATAGATTGCGCTCGCCGTCATTCTCTCCTCCCAGACCAATGACTTCTGTCGAGGTTGACACGCCACGTTTTTCGCGAACATTTAAAAATGCGGAAACGGTATTCGGATAATCTGAATGGCAAGGATCGATGCGCTGACGTTACGGCAATTGCGCGCACTGCGGGCCGTGGTCGCGACGGGGACTCTCACCGCCGCCGCCCATGATCTCGGTCTCAGCCCCCCGGCCATTCACGGCCAGATCCGCTCGCTCGAGGATCTTCTGGGCAGTCCCTTGCTGCAAAAGGGCGAGCATGGCGTTTTCGTGCCGACCGCCGAGGGTCAGGCCGTGCTTGAGGCCGAGGCGCAGATCGCGATTGCGCTGGACGGCTGCGCGCGGCGGGTGGCGGCTTTGCGCAGCGGGCAAAGTGGCAGCGCGGTGCTGGGCGTCGTCTCGACCGGCAAATATTTCGCCCCCGGTCTGGTTGCACTGCTGCGCCGTCAGTTCCCCGATATCGAGGTCACCCTGCGCATTGGCAATCGCGATACGATCACCGCGGCGCTGAACGCCCGCGCGCTCGATCTTGCGATCATGGGGCGGCCGCCGCGCAATCCGCCGGTGGTGGCCCAACCCCTCGGGCCTCATCCCCATATCCTGATCGCCGCGCCCGATCATCCGCTTGCGGGCGCCGATCCCGCCATGCCCGACGAGCTTCTCGCCGAGACCTTCCTTGCCCGCGAAGAGGGCTCGGGCACGCGCATTATGATGACCCGTTTTCTCGACCGGATCGGCGATGGCCAGCCCTTCCGCGTGATCGAGATGGGCACGAATGAGACGATCAAACAGGCCGTCATCGCCGGTCTCGGGATCGCGCTGATTTCGCAGCATACAGTGACAGATGAGCTGCGCTGGGGGCGGCTGATCTCGATCCCGGCGATCGGGCTGCCGATCCAGCGCAGCTGGTATATCCTGCACCGCGAGGATGCGCAGATGACGCCTGCGACGGCGCGGCTGCATGACTACATTCTCTCGCTGCGGGGCTCGTTTCTGCCAAGCCCGCCCTGACGCCTCGGCAACAGAGACCTCGGACAAGGCCCGCGCGGACAGAGCCGTGCTCAACCTCTTGGGATTTGCGCAAGCGGCCTTATATAGGGGCCAACCTGCAACCTCCCGCAAACGAGGTCGCCCCGGCCTTCCGAGAGGCCGGCTTTTCCGAAGGACTGACCATGACCAAGATCAACCAGATCGCCTGGGACGATACGATCCTGCCGTTTCAGCTTGACCGCTCCGGTGTGCGCGGCCGCATCGCGCGCCTCGACGGCACGCTCGAGCATATTTTGTCGCGCCATCACTATCCGACCGCCGTGGGCGGTCTGGTGGCCGAGCTTGCGCTTTTGACCGCGCTGATCGGCCAGACCATGAAACTGCGCTGGAAGCTCAGCCTGCAAGTGCGCGGCAGCGGTGCCATTCGCACCCTCGCGACCGATTACTATGCCCCCGAAGCCGAGGGCGAGCCCGCACGTATCCGCGCCTGGGCGAGCTTTGACGCCGAGCGTCTGGACGAATCGGCTCCGGCTTTCGAGCAGATCGGCGACGGCTATTTCGCGGTGCTGATCGACCAAGGTCCGGGCAATACCCCCTATCAGGGGCTGACCCCGCTTGCGGGCGGCTCGCTGGCGAGCTGTGCCCAGACCTATTTCGCTCAGTCCGAGCAATTGCCGACGCGTTTCTCGCTGGAACACGGCCTCTCGCAGATCGCGGGCGATGCGCCGCGTTGGCGGGCGGGCGGCGTGATGCTGCAAACCCTGCCCGCGCAACCCATGCCCGAGGGCGAGGGCGGCAGTGGTGAAGGTGGGCTGATCCAGTCGGCGGACATCTTGCAAGGCGTCGAATCCGAGGATTGGAACCGGGCGAACTTCCTGCTCGATACGGTCGAGACGATGGAGCTGATCGGGCCTTCGGTGGCACCGACCGATCTGCTCGTGCGGCTGTTCCACGAAGAAGAGCCGCGCATCTTCGACCCTCAGGCGGTCAAATTCGGCTGCACCTGCACCGAGGACAAGGTCCGCAACACGATGTCGATCTATTCGCAGAAAGACATCACCCATATGACCACCGAAGCGGGCATCGTCACCGCCGATTGCCAGTTCTGCGGCGCGCATTACGAGCTTGACCCGAAAAGCCTTGGCTTTGAGGCGACAATCGACGCCGAGGGCAATCCGCTGCCCCCCAAAGACAGCGCCCCGCATGGCGGCGCTGTTGACCACGGCACGCCCCAGCAGGGGGCTGCCCATTAAGATGACGGATCTGCCGGTGCGCGACCGGCTCTTGCGGGCGCTTGATGTTCCGGCAGAGCCGTCTTCGGATTACGACTTCACCCCCGCCGCGACGGTGCCGGATGCGCCGTTGCGCGCGGCGGGGGTGCTCGCCGCATTCGATGCCCAGACCGGCCGGCTGATCCTGACCAAACGCTCGTCGAGCCTGCGCCACCACCCCGGCCAGATCGCGCTGCCGGGCGGCAAGGTCGATCCCGAAGACGCCGATGCCACCGCTGCCGCCTTGCGAGAGGCGCGCGAAGAGGTCGGGCTCGACCCGGCTCAGGTCGAGGTGCTGGGCCTTTTGCCGCCCCATCGCACCGTCACCGGCTTTTCCATGACCCCGGTTCTGGGCCTGATCCACGGCCCCTTCACCCCGACCCCCGAGGCAGGTGAGGTCGAAGAGGTCTTCACCGTGCCGTTCGCGCATATCGCGGGGCTCGATCATTACCGGATCGAGCGGCGGCTCTGGCGGCAGGATTGGCGCGCCTATCAGACCGTGCCTTACGGCCCCTATTTCATCTGGGGCGCAACGGCACGGGTGCTGCACTCCTTGGCCCGGCGACTGAACGCATGACAGAGCCGATTGCCCCCCCGCGCATCGACACCTCGGACCCCGATCTGCAACGGGTGTTGTTGGCCCTGAATGCGGGCGGGCATCAGGCCTATGTCGTCGGCGGCGCGGTGCGCAATGGGCTCTTGGGGCTCGCGATTGCCGATTGGGACATTTCGACCGACGCGCCCCCGGACCGCACCATCGAGCTTGGACAGGCAGCGGGGCTCAAGGCGGTTCCGACCGGGATCGAGCATGGCACGATCACGCTGATTACCAACGGCAAGCCCTTCGAGGTCACGACCTTCCGCCATGATGTCGAGACCGATGGCCGCCGCGCCATCGTCGCCTTCACCGCGAGCCTGAGCGAAGATGCGCAGCGCCGCGACTTCACCATGAACGCGCTTTACGCGCGCGCCGATGGCGCGGTCATCGACCCGGTCGGCGGCCTGCCCGATCTGGCCGCGCGTCGCTTGCGGTTCGTCGGTCACGCCCCCGATCGCATCCGCGAGGATTACCTGCGCATCCTGCGCTTCTTCCGCTTTCTCGCCCAATATGGCGACGCGGGTCAGGCCGACCGCGAGGCGCTCGCCGCCTGCGCCGATCTGGCTTCGGGCCTCGCGCAGATCTCGCAAGAGCGGATCGGGGCCGAAATGCGCAAGCTGCTGGGCGCGGCTGATCCTGCGCCCTCGCTCGCCCTGATGGCGCAGGCGGGAGTTTTGGAGGTGATCCTGCCCGGCGCCGATCCAGGCGATCTCGCCGCGCTGGTTGCGGCTGAACGCGCCGCTGGCATCGCCCCGGCATGGCCGCGCCGTCTGGCGCTTCTGCGCGCGCCTAACACGACCGAGGCGCTTCGCCTCTCGCGCGAGGAAAGCGCCCGGCAAAAGCATCTGAGCGAGGCGCCCCCCCTGCCCCTGCCGGAAGCGGCCTACCGTCTGGGTTACGATCTCGCGCTGGATCTGGCGCTGATCCGTCAGGGGCGCGGCGCGGCACTGCCTGCAGATTGGCACGCCGAAATCACCGCCGCCGCCGCCGAGACCCTGCCGCTCTCGGCCAAGGATCTCATGCCAGAGCTGCAGGGCGCCGCTCTGGGCCGGGGGTTGCAAGCTGCCGAAAAGGCATGGATAGACAACGGGTTCGCGATACCCAAGGCCGATCTGATCCGGATTGCAAGGCAGGCGACGGAACAAAGCGGCCTGAGCTGAGGTTTCAAGATGATGCATACATTTTTCGCCCGGATGATCGATGCCTTCCGTCCCGCTGAAGGCCCGCCGCCCCGGACCCTGCTCGCCTTCTTCCGCTGGTGCTTGTCCGGCGCATGGGGCGGGCTGACGGTTGCGGCGATTACCTCGGCGCTTGGCGGCATTGCTGATATCGTCTCGGCCGTGCTTCTGGGCCGTGTCGTTGATGCGGTCGTCGGCGGCACGCCCGAGACCATTCTGGGCGAGCATTTCGGCCTGATCGTCGGCTTCATCCTGTTCTTCCTTGTGATCCGCCCGGCGATCTTCGGCCTCTCGACCGCCTCATCGAGCGTCATCATCGGGCCGAACCTCTTCCCGCTCGTGCTCTCGCGGCTGCACCGCTGGACCATGGGCCATTCGGTCACCTTCTTCGACAATGATTTCGCGGGCCGCATCGCCCAGAAACAGACCCAGACCGCCCGCGCGGTCACCGATGTCGCGACCGAATTCGTGAACGTGGTGGCCTTCGCGCTGGCCTCGATCCTCGGCTCGGCGGCTTTCCTCGTGACGGTGGACGGCTGGGGCGCGGTGGCGATGATCGTCTGGCTGTTCAGCTATTTCGCGCTGATCCGCTTCTTCTTGCCGAAGATCCGCTCGCGCTCGGCCAAACGCGCCTCGGCGCGCGCCATGGTAACCGGGCAGGTCGTCGATACGATCACCAATATCAAGACGGTCAAGCTGTTTGCCCATGACGAATATGAAGACCGCGCCGCGCTTGGCGCCATGGTCGGCTTTCGCGAGCGCGCGCTGGACTTTGGCCGCGTCAGCACCTGGTTCCGCTTTTCGCTGATGCTTGTCGCGGGCGCCTTGCCGGTCGTGCTGATCGGCGGCAGCTTCATGCTGTGGCGCGACGGGCTGGCGACGGCGGGCGATATTGCCGCGGCGGGCGCGATCTCGATGCGTCTGAGCCAGATGACCGGCTGGGTCAGCATGGCGCTGATGGGGGTCTGGGGCTCGATCGGCGAGGTCGAGGACGGCATGAACACGCTCTCGCCACCCCATGCGCTGACCGACAAGCCCGGCGCGCAGGTGCTGGGCCGGGTCAAGGGTCAGATCGATTTCGACCATGTCAGCTTCGCCTATGGCCGCGAGATCGGCGGCATCGACGACGTCGATCTGCGCATTCGCCCCGGCGAGAAAATCGGCATCGTCGGCGCCTCTGGCGCGGGGAAATCGACGCTCGTCGCGCTGCTCTTGCGGCTTTACGATGTCGAGAAAGGCGCGCTGCGCATCGACGGCACCGATCTGCGCGAGGTGACGCAGGAAAGCCTGCGCCGCAATATCGCGATGGTCACGCAGGAAACCGCGATGTTCAACCGCTCGGCGCGCGACAACATCCTTTACGGCCGCCCCGATGCCAGCGACGACGAGATGATCGCCGCCGCCAAGGCCGCCGAGGCGCATGAATTCATCCTGACGCTGCAAGACCATATGGGCCGCAAGGGCTATGAGGCGCATCTGGGAGAGCGCGGCGTGAAGCTCTCGGGCGGGCAGCGCCAGCGCGTTGCTCTCGCCCGCGCTTTCCTCAAGGATTCGCCGATTCTGGTGCTGGATGAGGCGACCAGCGCACTCGACAGCGAGGTCGAAGCGCAGATCCAGGAAGCGCTCAACCGCGTCATGCGCGGCAAGACCGTGCTCGCGATTGCCCACCGCCTCTCGACCATCGCCGAGCTGGACCGCATCGTCGTTCTCGAAGCGGGCCGCATCGTCGAGGAAGGCACCCATGCCGAGCTGCTCGCGCTGAACGGCACCTATGCGCGCTATTGGAGCCGCCAGTCGGGCGGCTTCCTTGGCGTCGATGACGACGAAGCAACCGAGGCGGCAGAGTGAGCGAAGACACAATCCGGGACTGGACCGTCGAGCGGTTGGGGCGGCGTGGCGATGGCGTTGCCTTCGATGCCGCAGGTCAGCGCGCTCTGGCCGCGCGCGTCCTGCCCGGCGAGGTGATCGCGGGCGCGCCCGTCGAGGGCCGCATTGCCGATCCGAAGATCGTGACCCCCTCACCCGAGCGCATCCGCTCCGCCTGCCCGCATTACCGCGCCTGCGGCGGCTGCGCGCTCATGCATGCGAGCGACGGCTTCGTTGCCGGCTGGAAGGCCGGGCTGGTGACTTCCGCGCTCGCGGCGCAGGGCATCGTGGCCGAGGTCTCGGGCATCTCGACCTCGCCCATCCGCTCGCGCCGTCGCGCGGTGCTGTCGGGCAAGCGCACCAAGAAGGGCGCGCTCGTGGGGTTTCACGCCCGCGCCTCGGATGTCATCGTCGATTTGCAGGATTGCCTTGTCTTGCGCCCCGCCATTCAGGCCGCCCTGCCCTTCCTGCGCGAGTTGGTGACGGCTGGCGGCTCGCGTCAGGCCGAGCTTTCGATCGCGGTGACCGAGACGCCGCAGGGGCTCGATCTGGCGGTGAAGGGCGGCAAGCCGATGGAGCCCGGCCTCTTCGCGGCGCTCTCGGCCCTGAGCGAGAGCGGCGATCTTGCGCGGCTCGACTGGGACGGAGAGCCGATCACCCGCCGTCCGCCCGCGCTCACCATGGGCCGCGCGCAGGTCGTGCCGCCGCCGGGTGGCTTTCTGCAAGCGACCCGCGAGGGCGAGGCCGCGCTGGTGACTGCGGTGCGCGACATCCTGAAGGATGCCGGCCGGATCGCCGATCTTTTCGCGGGCTGCGGCACCTTCACCCTGCCTCTGGCCGAGCAGGCCGAGGTCGATGCCTTCGAAGGGCTGGCCGCGCCGCTCGCCGCGCTCGATTCGGCCTGGCGCAAGACGGCAACCCTCAAGCGAGTCGCCAGCCATGTCCGCGATCTCGCCAAACGCCCGCTGCAGCCCGATGAGCTGGCTCCTTATGACGCGATTGTGATCGACCCGCCGCGCGCTGGGGCGGAACCGCAAGCCGTCGAACTGGCGCGCTCGGGCGTTCAGCGGCTGGCCTGGGTCAGTTGCGACCCCGTGACTTTTGCAAGGGATGCGCGGATTCTGGCCGAAGGGGGCTATCAGTTGCGCCGGCTCTATGTGGTCGATCAGTTCCGCTGGTCCGCCCATGTCGAAACTGTCGCGGAATTCGCTCGTCGCTAGCGAAATCTTAAAGTTTATGGTATTTCCTGCCTCAATCACAAAAACGCAAGATGCGGGTTGGGGCAGTGCTAAATCGACTTTTCCGTGCCGTTTCGGCGCTTTTTCTCGTTGGCCTTGTGGCCAGCTGCGGCGGGGCCAAACCCGAGCCGACCAAATTCAAAAGCTATGACGGTCCGCCGGTCACCCAGATCGTCGTGAAAAAAGGCCAGCGCGAGATGTATCTCGTCAGCGGCCAGAAGGTCATCAAGAACTACAAGATTGACCTTGGCAGCCAGCCCGTTGGCGCCAAACAGTTCGAGGGCGATGGCAAGACCCCGGAAGGGCTCTATTTCATCAACCGGTTCAACCCGAACAGCCTCTACCACCTCTCGGTCGGGATCTCTTATCCGAACAATGACGACCGCGCCCGCGCCCAGATGATGGGGCTGCGTCCCGGCGGCGATATCATGATCCACGGCCTCGGCCCCTATGGCCGCGCGGCGAACCGTCCGGATTGGACGGCGGGCTGCATCGCGGTGAACGATCAGGAAATCGAAGAGATCTATGCGATGCTGGCGCGCAATGGCAACGGCACCACTGGCGTCCCGGTCTTCATCCTGCCCTGAGCAGCGCAAGGATCCAGAACACGCATCAAAGCCCCGGTTGTCGCCGGGGCTTTTTCATGGCGCGGCCTTCGCAGGGCGCGCCGCGCTCAACCGATCACGACCTCGGTCGGCGGCAGCGGGTCCGGCGCGCCATGGCGGCGGTAATCCTTGACGATGGCCGCCAACGCGACGGGCGTCACCGGCTCGATGCTGCGCGCCAGTTCGGGCAGCGGCCACCAGCGGAAAGCCTCGACGGTCTGGGCCTCGCGCAGATCGCGCAGGACCGGCGTGAAGCGGGGCGTCTCGATCAGAAAATAATCCTCGCATTGGCGCCAGCGACGCCCCGCATGACCGAGCTCATGCTCGCGCCGCCAAAGCTGCGGCCCCGGGACGACCCCGCTCAGACCAAGCTCTTCGGCAAGCTCGCGGCACAGAGCCGCCTCGCGGCTTTCGCCCGGCTCGATCCCGCCGCCCGGCGTGATCCAGAAGCGGCGCTTGTCCCAGCGCACCCGCATCAGCAGCACCTCGTCCTCGGGGGTCAGCAGGATGGCACGGACGGCGTCGCGCCGGATCAGTGAGCTCATCGGGCGTTTCTCACGGGCGTTCCTCATGAAAAGACCCGCCGCAGAGACTGCGACGGGCCGAAAAGCGGATCAGATCCAGAGATCAGCGTCCGGTGAGCAGCACCCACCAGATTTTCCCGCCCGGCTCTTGATACCAGCCGATCCCAAGCTGGGTCGCGGAAGGATCCATGATGATGTCGCGGGTGTCGCGTTCCTGCATCCAGGCGTTCAGCGTGGCGATCTCGTTTTCATAGGTTTCCGAGATATTCTCGCCGACGAGATGGCCCATGAAGCCCTGACGCTGGACGCGGTCAAGCGGCGACGAGCCGTCCGAGCCGAAATGCCAGGCGCGGTTTTGCGCCGACATGTCGCGCGCATGGGCGACGGCGGCGGCGTTCAGCTGCGGGTTGATCGTCAGCGGGCCGGCGCCAACATTGGCGCGCAGGGTGGCCACTTGGCCGATCACGCGGGTCGGAATCGCTGCCGCCTCTTTGGGGGTGATCGTGTAGGCCACCGGAATCGGTTTGCCGTCCGGCCCGAGCTGGGGCCCTGCGGCAGGCATACAGGCCGAGAGCGCCAGAGCCGACATGAGCGCCAGAATTCGAAGATTCAGCATTGAAGACTGTCCCTGATGTAGTTTGCGCCAGCCATAACGAAGCGCCTTGCCGCAATCAAACCAAAGATTGCGTGAAGGACACAGAGCATCAGAAGGATGTGGCAATGACGCCAGTTTGAATTGCACGACTCTGCGCCGCGGATTAAGGGCTGAGTGAATTCAGGCAACCCTTGCGCGAGAAGGCCGCCCAGACGGCCCGCGGAACCAGGAGCGAAACATGTCCACCCCTACCCGGTCGGCGCTGTCGCGTCGCAACTTCCTGACCTCGGCTGTCGCGGTCGGTGCCGCTTCGAGCCTTGCAGCTCCGGCCTTTGCGCAGGCGGTCGATGCCTATACCGGCCAGACGTTGCAGCAGGTCGGCCCGACCGGCGCGACCCCGGATGCGGGCCTTGTGCAATATGACACGACCAAAGACTCGCGCCACAATATCTCCAGCTTCACGATGCAGGACTGGCAGCCGCATTTCCAGAACCTGACCAATGGCGCGATTCTGGTCGATCTGACCTCGCGCGCGCTGCATTTCTGGTCGGAAGACGGCCAGACCTACCGCCTGTTCCCGACCTCGGTTCCGGTCTCGCCCGAGCTGACCCGCACCGGCCGCACCGAGATCATCAAGAAGGTCGAAGGTCCGACCTGGGCGCCGACGCCCTCGATGAAGAAAGCCAACCCGGAATGGCCGGATTTCGTCCCGGCGGGCGATCCGCTGAACCCGATGGGCACCCATGCTCTGTGGCTGAGCTGGCAGTATTACCGCATCCACGGCACCCATGACACGCGCAAGATCGGCCGCAAATCCTCGAACGGCTGCATCGGCATGTATAACGAGCACATCAAGCAGCTCTTCGGCCTGACCAAGGTCGGCACTCAGGTCGTGGTTCTCTGAGCACCAGCTCTGAGCCCAGACCATTTTGCGCTGACGACAAGGCCCCGCAAGGGGCCTTTTTGCTGCGCGTTTGACTGCGCGCAGGCCAACCGGACATGAAAAAGCCCCGAAGCCAGTCAAGCTTCGGGGCTTTTTCTCAGCCGCAGGGCCGCGTCGTCAGATCCAGCCGCCGAGGTTTTCCGCAATCAGCGCGGTCAGCATATCCATATGACCGGGATCATCGTTCAGGCAGGGAATATAGGTGAAGCTCTTGCCGCCCGCGTCCTGGAAGGCATGCTGGATCTCGCCTTGGATCTCTTCGAGCGTCTCGACGCAATCGGCCGCGAAAGCCGGAGACATGATCGCGATATCGGTGATGCCCTGCCGCGCGAGCTCGGCGACATGCTCGACCGTATAGGGCTTGAGCCATTCCTCGCGCCCAAAGACCGATTGGAAGGTCGTGTCGATGACGCCATCCGCCCAGCCCAGACGCGCTTGCAGAAGACGCGAGGTCTTCTGGCACTGGCAATAATAGGGGTCGCCTTCGAGCAGATAGCGCTTGGGCATGCCGTGATAGCTCACCACCAGCCGCTTGGGGATCACCCCGCCAAGCTTGCGCTCGACCGAACGCGCCAGCGCCTCGATATAATCGGGCCGGTCGAAATAGGCCGAGACGGTGCGCGCGGCGGGCTGCCATTTCTGGGTCATCAGCGCGCGGAAGAACTGGTCATTCGCCGTCGCCGTGGTCGCCCCCGCATATTGCGGATAGAGCGGCAGGAAGAGGATCTTCTCGCAACCCGCCTTGACCATGCTCTCGACCACATCCGGGGTCGAGGGATTGCCGTAGCGCATGCAGAACTCGACCATCACCCGATTGCCCCAGCGATTGGCGCAGCGCTCGGCGATCGCCGAGACCTGCGCCTTGGTGATCGTCATCATCGGGCTTTCATTGGCCTCGTTGTTCCAGATCGAGCGGTAATTCGCGCCCGAGGTGAAGGGCCGTTTGGTCAGGATGATGCCTTGCAGGATCGGCTGCCATTTCCACGCCGGATAGTCGATCACCCGCTTGTCGGACAGGAATTCCTTGAGATAGCGGCGCATCGACCAGTAATCGGTCGCATCGGGCGTGCCAAGATTGGCGATCAGGACCCCGATCTTCGGCTTCGGCAAGACCGGGTGATCGGCGGGGGCATTCTGGGGACGGGCTGTCACGCGTCTTTCCTCTTGCTGGCCAGAGCCTCGGACAGCGACATTTTCGCCGAGCCGGGCCGCAATGGCTTTTGCTGGTTGTCCGAGGGCGCCCATCCGGTCAGAAAAATCAGATCGAAGGTCGCAAGCACTCTGTCGGGATTGGCCGGGTCGGCATGGTCTTGGGCATAGATCTCGGCGGCGCGCAGCAAAACATCGCGGCGCGTCGGCTGGCGCAGGCGGGCGGCAAGGGCATTGGTCTCGCCCATACCCCGCAGATCTTTGGCAAGATGGAAGAAATTGCGATAGCTGACCGATTGTCTCAGGTGATCAGCCACCGGCAAAGCCAGCCCGGCGCGCGGCAAAAGCGCACCCAGATCGCGGATCTCGCCCATCGGCAGCACGCGCGGAGAGAGACCAGAGGTCACCTCGACCTCGGCGCGTGTCAGGCTGTCACGCAGCTCGCTCAGGGTCTCGCCGCCAAGCGTCGCCACCAGCAAAAGGCCGTCAGGGCGCAGCGCGCGTGCCGCTTGCACCAACTGACCGACCGGGTCCTCGGCCCAGTGGAGCGCCATCGCGTGCAGCACGAGATCATGGCTGGCTGGCTGAAGATCCAGCACGGGGCAGTCCTCGACGACCTTGGCTTCGGGCATGACCGCGCGCCAAAAATCGGGAAAACCCGTGACAATCGCCATGTCCTTAAACGGCCTATTAACCTCTGCGAGCCTATCCTGCATCTCGTCAAGGGCGACGCGGTGCAGGAAATCGACGGGCTCAGCCTGCAAGGCACGGGCGCGGCGCTGCGCGAGCGCGCTGCGGTCAACCAGCTGGCTGGCCGGGGCTTGCGAGGCAGGATTGATTTGGGGGGGGATCTGGCAGGAGGTCATGGCGGCATATCTTAAGGCGCTTCGCGACCTGATGAAAGGCGCATTGCAGCTCGTCTTTCCGCCCCAATGCATGGGCTGCGGCGATAGCGTGATCAGCGACGGGGCGCTCTGCCCGGTGTGCTGGCGCGACACCCAATTCATCACAGGCACCGCCTGTGATCGCTGCGGCGTGCCCTTGCCCAGCACTGGGGCGCCCGAGGAAAATCTGGCGCTGTCCTGTGACGATTGCCTGTCCTATGCGCGTCCGTGGCAGCAAGGGCGGGCCGCACTTGGCTATCATGGCACCGGCAAACGGCTGGTCATGATGCTCAAACATGGCGACCGGCTGGATATGGCGCCCAATCTGGGCGACTGGCTGGCCGAGGCCGCCGCGCCGCTCGTGGCCGAGGGGATGCTGGTGGTGCCCGTGCCGCTGCATCTGCGCCGTCTGGCCAAACGCAAATACAATCAGGCCGCGCTTCTGGCCGAACGGGTGGCGCGCCAGCACCAGCTAAGGCATGTCCCCACGCTTCTGGCGCGCAGCCGTCACGCGCCGCCGCAAGATCGCCGCAATTTTAGCGAGCGTTTCGCCAATCAGGCGGGCACCTTCACCGTGCCCGCCCGCCATCGCGCCTTGCTGCGCGGCCGCCCGATCCTGCTCATCGACGATGTCATGGCCTCGGGCGCGACACTAAGCGCGGCGGCAGAATGTCTGCGCGCGCATGAGTCCGGTCCGGTATCCGTCGCGGTTCTGGCACGGGCGCTCAAGGATGCCTAAATAGAGTGCAAGACTGTTCAAGGAACCCGTCATGGCCAAGATCGAGATCTATCTCACCGACACCTGCCCTTTCTGCCACCGCGCCAAGGCGCTGTTGACCGCCAAGGGCGTGCCTTTCACCGAAATCAACGTGACCGGCGACCCGGATGCGCGCGCCGCGATGACCGAACGGGCAAATGGCCGCCATACCGTGCCCCAGATCTTCATCAACAGCGAATCGATTGGCGGCAATGACCGTCTGCAGGCGCTGGAGATGCGGGGGCAACTGAACGCGCTGATCGGTCTCTGACCCGCCTGCAGGCTTGCCGAAAGCCCGCCAAAAACGCACCATGCCCGCCGGGCCGCTGCGATCCCACTGCAGCGGGCGGAACATCAGGCATGACAGCGCGAGGCGAAGATGGCGTCAGAGGTTTTGAAGGTCGGGCTGGTTCAGCTCTGTGTCAGCGACGATCCCGCGCTGAACCTGCCCGTGACCGCCGGGCTGATCCGCGAGGCCGCAGCAGCCGGGGCCGAGTTCGTCCTGACGCCCGAGGCGACCAATCTCCTCAGCCCCGACAGCGCCTGGAAAGAGCAGGTACTGCGGCACGAAAGCGAAGATCCGACGCTCGCCGCTTTGCGCGCGCTTGCGGCAGAGCTCGGAATCTGGCTGCTGATCGGCTCGCTCTCGCTGCGCGCCGAGGATCCGAGCGATCACCGTGCGCTCAACCGCAGCTTCCTGATCGCGCCCGATGGCCAGATCGCGGCGCGATATGACAAGATCCACATGTTCGATGTCACGATTTCCGAGGTCGAATCCTACCGCGAATCGGCAGGCTTCCGCCCCGGCAGTCAGGCGGTTGTGGTCAATGGTCCGGCGCCGCTTGGCCTTTCGGTCTGCTATGATGTGCGTTTCGCCTATCTCTACCGCAAGCTGGCTCAGGCGGGCGCGCGCATTCTGACCGTGCCTGCCGCCTTCAACGACACGACCGGCGCCGCCCATTGGGAGGTGCTGCTGCGCGCCCGCGCGATCGAGACCGGCTGTTTCGTGCTGGCCCCCGCCCAATGCGGCACCCATCCGACGCCGCATAGCGAAAATGCCCGCCCGCGCCGGACCTGGGGCCATTCGCTGGCGGTCGCGCCCTGGGGCGAAGTTCTCGCCGATGGCGGCACCGAGCCGGGTGTGACGCTCGTTACCCTTGACCTCGGGGCAGTGGATGGGGCACGGTCGCGTGTTCCCTCCCTTACGCATGACCGCGATTTTACAGGCCCATGACCGATTCTTCCGACACGAAATCCCGTGCCGTCTCTTCCAGCGCCGCATCCACCGATGCGTTGGCCGCAAGCCTGTTCTCTGAGGTTTTCATCGCCGACCAACTCGCCCGCGAGCTGGTCTCGCGCGCTTTGCCGGGAGGGATGCGGATTTCGCATTTCTCGGTTTTGAACCTGCTCGCCCATCTCAATGTCGAGCGCACCCCAGCCGAGCTGGCCGAAGCGTTTCACGTCACCCGCGGCGCGATGACCAATACACTGTCGAAGCTGGAATGGGCCGGGCATATCCACATCCGGCCTGATTGGGACGATGCGCGGCGCAAGCTTGTGTCGATCAGCCCGGCGGGCCGCGCCGCGCGCGATGCGGCGCTGACCGCGCTGATGCCGCAGATCGCCGATGTCGTGCGCGATGTCGGAGCCGATCAGATCCGCGCCACGCTGCCCGTGTTGCGCATGTTGCGCAAACGGCTTGAGGAGGCGCAAACGCCCTGAACAAACGCCCTGAGCGGGCGTCAGGCCGAGCCCTTACGCAGCGCGCAAAGCCGTCAGCGCATAGTTCACCGAAAGATCGCGCGCCGAGAGCGACCAGCTCCAGCCGAGCGGATTGAAGACCATGCCGGTGCGATCGACCGGCACCAGACCCGCGCCTTCCGACATGCCCGACAGCTCGTCCGGGGTGATGAAGCGGCGCCAGTCATGCGTGCCCTTGGGCAGCCAGCGCATCACCCATTCCGCGCCGATAATCGCCGCGCCAAAGCTTTTCGCGGTCCGATTCAGCGTCGAGATCACCGCCATGCCGCCCGGACGCAGAAGGTCGTGGCAGGTCTGGATGAAGGCCGCCGGATCGGCGACATGCTCGACGATTTCGAGCGCCACCACCACATCGAACTGGCGGCCCTCGGCCAGCAGGGATTCGGCGGTGACATTGAGATATTCGATGTCGAGCCCCTGCTCTTCGGCGTGAAGCGAGGCCACCGCGATATTGCCCGGCGCGGCATCCGCCCCGGTTACGCTGGCACCGAGCCGCGCCAAAGGTTCCGAAATCAGCCCGCCGCCGCAACCGATATCCAATACGCGCAGCCCCTCGAAGGGGCGCGGCATCCGGCGGTCCAGCGTGAATTCGGTGGCGATCTGGGTCACGACATAGTCGAGCCGCGTCGGATTGAGCATATGCAGCGGCTTGAACTTGCCCTGCGGATCCCACCAATCCCGGGCCATCGCCTGGAATTTGGCGACCTCAGCCGGGTCGATGCTGCTGTTAATCTCGGACGGGTTCATCTTGCGGTCCTTGTTGTGGCAAGTGCGCTTGGCGTTCTATAGTCGTGCCATGGACAGATTGGCAGGGCAAATCGGAGGCTTTCCCTCGCAGGGGAAATTGCACCCGCAGGTCGAACCCTATGACCGGCGGATGATCGCAGTTGGCGAGGGGCATGAGCTTTATCTCGAGCAATGCGGCAACCCCGACGGGCCCGCAGTCATCGTGCTTCACGGCGGGCCGGGCGGCGGGTGCAGCCCGTTCATGCGGCGGTTTTTCGACCCCGCGCATTACCGCACGGTGCTGTTTGACCAGCGCGGCTGCGGACGCTCGCAGCCGCATGCGGAAATCTACGCCAATACGACGCAGCATCTCATCGCCGACATCGAAAAGATCCGGGCCGAGCTTGGCATCGAGCGCGCGATCCTTTTTGGCGGCAGCTGGGGCGCGACGCTGGCGCTGGCCTATGCCGAGACCCACCCCGAGGCAGTTGCGGCACTGGTTCTGCGTGGGGTCTTTCTGGGGACCAAGCGGGAGCTCAACTGGTTTTATGGTGGCGGCGCCGCGCAGTTCTTTCCCGACCGTTGGGCGCAGTTCATCGCGCCGATCCCCGAAAGCGAGCAAGATGATCTGATCGCGGCCTATCACCGCCGCCTCTTTTGCGACGACCGCGCCCGCGAGCTGCGCTTTGCCCAGCCCTGGGTCACTTGGGAGAACTCGCTGGCCGCGCTCGATATTCTCAGCCCCGGCAATGCGCCGCCCGAATATGCCCGCGCCTTCGCCCGGCTCGAATGCCATTACTTCGCACATGGCTGCTTTCTCGACGAGGGCCAGCTTCTGCGTGACCGCGCCCGCATCGCCGATATCCCGACGGTGATCGTGCAGGGCCGCTATGATATGGTCTGCCCGCCCGCCTCGGCCTGGGAGCTGGCGAAGGGCTGGTCGAATTGCGATCTGCGGCTGGTGCCCGCCTCGGGACATGCCCTCTCCGAGCCGCGAATCGTCAGCGAGCTGGTGCGAATCATGGACAGTTGGCGCTAATGCAAGCCGCGCCGATTTCATGCCCTTAGGCCGAATTTGCGCTTTTCCTTGCATTTCGCGAAAACCTCGCCTATATCCTCGTCAACACAGCGGCGCAGGCTTCCACCCCCTGCCCAACCGGGAAGACGCACGGGCCGCAAGGGCCCGTTTTTTATTTTGGAGGTGACATGTCCGATCTCGTCGCCAAGACAGCCATCGACCGGCGTCTGGCCGAAATCATCCAGCCGGTCATCGAGGATCTCGGCTTCGAGCTCGTTCGCGTTCGCCTGCAAGGCGGCAAGACGGCCACGCTGCAGATCATGGCCGACCGCCCCGAAGGGGGGATCAACGTTGACGACTGCGCGGATATTTCCACGGCGGTCAGCGCGACGCTGGATGTCGAGGACCCGCTCGAAGACCCCTATCATCTCGAGGTTTCGAGCCCGGGCATCGACCGGCCGCTGACCCGGCTCAAAGACTTCGAAACCTTCGAAGGCTATGAGGTTCGGATCGAAACGAATCAGCCCATCGACGGGCGCAAGCGCTTCAAGGGCATGCTTGCGGGCGTCGAGGGTGAGGAAGTGCTGATCAATGTCGAAGAAGGCACGATCGGGCTGAACTTCGACCTGCTCAGCGATGCCAAGCTTCTCCTGACGGATGAGCTGATCGCTGAGATGCTGCGCCAGAAAAAAGAAGCGGGGGTCGAGATCGACAATCTCGACGAAGCCGCTTTCGACGACATCGAAACCGATCCCGGCGAAGCCGGCGACGCGAAGGAGTGAGCAATGGCAATCACCTCTGCCAACCAGCTTGAACTGCTGCAGACGGCCGAAGCCGTCGCCCGCGAGAAGATGATCGAGCCCGATCTGGTGATCGAGGCGATGGAGGACAGCCTCGCGCGCGCCGCCAAATCGCGCTACGGCTCGGAGATGGACATCCGCGTCCGCATCGACCGCAAGAACGGCAATGCCACTTTCACCCGCGTCCGCACCGTGGTCGAGGACGATCTGCTGGAAAACTACCAAGCCCAGCTTACCGTCGTGCAAGCCAAACCCTATTTCGAGAAGCAGAAAAGCCTCGAAAGCTATTGGACCCGCGACGGCGAAAGACTGGACAGCTTTGTCGGTGGCCCGCAGGTCGGCGACGTTTTCCAAGAGCAGGTGCCCCCGGTCGAGCTGGGCCGCATCGCCGCGCAATCGGCCAAACAGGTCATTTTGCAGCGCGTGCGCGAAGCCGAACGTGACCGCCAATACGAAGAATTCCGCGACCGCGCCGGCACGATCATCAACGGCGTCGTCAAGCGCGAAGAATACGGCAATATCATTGTCGACGTGGGCCGTGGCGAAGCCATCCTGCGCCGCAACGAAAAGATCGGCCGCGAAAGCTATCGCCCGAACGACCGCATTCGCGCCTATGTGAAAGACGTGCGTCGCGAGACCCGTGGGCCGCAGATCTTCCTGTCGCGCACCGATCCGCAGTTCATGGCCGAGCTCTTCAAGATGGAAGTGCCGGAGATCTATGACGGCGTGATCGAGATCAAGGCCTGCGCCCGCGATCCGGGGTCGCGCGCCAAGATCGCCGTGATTTCCTATGACAACTCGATCGACCCGGTCGGCGCTTGCGTCGGGATGCGCGGCTCGCGCGTGCAGGCGGTTGTCGGCGAGCTGCAGGGTGAAAAGATCGACATCATTCCGTGGTCGGACGATCAGGCCACCTTCCTTGTGAACGCGCTCCAGCCTGCCGAAGTCGCGAAAGTCGTCTTTGACGAGGATGCGACCCGGATCGAGGTTGTGGTCCCCGATGAGCAGCTGTCGCTGGCCATTGGCCGTCGCGGTCAGAACGTGCGTCTGGCCAGCCAGCTCACCGGTCTCGACATCGACATTCTGACCGAGGAAGAAGAATCCAAACGCCGTCAGGCCGAGTTCAACGCCCGCACGCAGCTGTTCGTGCAAGCGCTTGACCTTGATGAGTTCTTCGCACAGCTTCTCGTCGCCGAAGGCTTCACCAACCTTGACGAGGTCGCCTATGTCGATCTTGACGAGCTGCTGGCAATCGAGGGCGTGGACGAATCCACCGCCTCCGAGCTTCAGACCCGTGCGCGCGAACATATCGAAGCGGCCAACAAAGCCGCGCTGGATGCCGCCCGTGCTTTGGGTGCGGAAGACAGCCTGATTGAATTCGAAGGCCTCACTCCCCAGATGGTGGAGGCGCTGGCCAAGGACGACGTCAAGACGCTCGAAGATTTCGCGACCCTTGCGGATTGGGAAATCGCTGGCGGCTGGACGACCGAAAACGGTCAACGCAAGAAAGATGAAGGCGTTCTCGAGCCCTTCGGTGTCAGCCTTGATGATGCGCAAACCATGGTCATGACCGCGCGCGTCATGCTGGGCTGGGTCGATCCGACCGAATCCGAAGCCGAAGTCGAGGCTGATGCCGCGACCGAAGGCGACGCAGATGAGGAGGCCGGGGTGTAACGCCCCGGGAGACTGAATGACACGCGGGGGCCGTATCAAGGACCGCGAGACGCCCGAACGGCGCTGCATCGTCACCGCAGAGGTGCAGCCCAAAACTGGGCTGATCCGCTTCGTCGCGGACCCCGATGGAGAAGTCGTTCCCGATCTTGCAGAAAAATTGCCCGGCCGGGGCTTCTGGGTCACGGCCGATCGTAGTATATTAATGAAGGCGATGGCCAAGGGGCTCTTCTCGCGAGGCGCGAAAGCTCCGGTCACCGCTCCCGACGATCTTCTGGACATGATCGAGACAGGACTCGCAAAGCGCGTCGTTGAACAGGTCTCTCTCGCCAGAAAAGCAGGCAATGCGGTCGCGGGTTTCGAAAAGGTGAAGGACTGGCTGGCCACAGGGCGGGCGAAAGTTCTTCTACAAGCTTCAGACGGGTCAGACCGCGGCAAAGGAAAGCTGTGGACGCCCGAAGGCGGGCGCTGGTTTGGCTGCCTGACTGCATCAGAATTGGGTTTGTCCTTTGGCCGCGATCATGTCATACACAGCGCGCTTGCGCCGGGGGGCCTGACCAAAAACGTGATCAGGGACGCAAGCAGACTTTCAGGTCTGCGCGGGCATGACGGCGGGACTTCTGCCGGGAAGGAATGAAGATCGGAATGAGCGATACTGACGGAAAGAAACCCCTGGGTCTTGGTGGCGGCGCTGGCCGTTCGGGTAGTGTGAAGCAGAGCTTCAGCCACGGCCGGACCCATAATGTGGTTGTCGAAACCAAGCGCAAGCGCGTTGTCGTGCCGGGCAAACCCGGTGCGGCAGGCGGCTCGTCCCGTTCTGGCTCGGGTGGTCCTATCTCGGGCGATCCTTCGAAACGCCCGGCGGGGATTTCGGATGCCGAGATGGAGCGCCGTCTGGCCGCTCTGCGCGCGGCCAAGCAGCGTGAGGTCGAAGAGGCCGCACAGCGCATCGCCGATGAAAAGGCCCGCGAAGAAGAGCGCGAGCGTCGCCGTGCCGAGCTCGAAGCCAAAGAGCGCGAAGAGCGCGAGCGCGTCGAAGCTCTGCGCCTGAAGGAAGAAGAGGACGCTCGCCGCGCCCGCGAAGCCGAGGTTCGTGCCCAAAAGCGCGAAGAAACCCGTGCCAAGCCGGTCGCCGAGCCTGTTCGCACCACGCCCGCAGACCGCGCGGCAGCCGAAGCCGCAGCTGCGCGCGCCGAGACCAAAGGGGTTTCCTCGACCGGTCCGCGCGCCAAGACCGAGCGTGACCGCGGCAGCGAAGACCGCGATGCCCGCAATGCCAACAACCGCAATCCGGGCGCAGGCCGTGACGACAGCCGCCGCACCGGCAAGCTGTCGCTGACCCAGGCTCTGGGTGACGGTGAAGGCGGTCGCCAGCGCTCGCTCGCGGCGATGAAGCGCAAGCAGGAAAAAGCCCGCCAAAAGGCGATGGGCGGCATGACCAAAGCTGAAAAGCAGGTTCGTGACGTTCAGCTGCCCGAAGCCATCGTGGTTTCGGAACTGGCGAACCGGATGGCCGAGCGTACGCCCGATGTCATCAAATCGCTCATGAAAATGGGCATGATGGTGACGGCAAACCAAACCATCGACGCCGACACCGCCGAGCTCGTGATTCAAGAATTCGGCCATAAGGCGATTCGCGTTTCGGATTCGGACGTCGAACAGGTCATCGAACAGGCCGCAGACCGCGAAGAGGATCTGCAGTCGCGTCCGCCGATCATCACGATCATGGGCCACGTCGACCACGGCAAGACCTCGCTGCTCGATGCGATCCGCAACGCCAACGTCGTTTCGGGCGAAGCGGGCGGCATCACGCAGCATATCGGCGCCTATCAGGTGACGGCGAAGAACGGCGCTCTGCTGACCTTCCTCGACACCCCCGGCCACGCCGCCTTCACCTCGATGCGCGCTCGTGGTGCTCAGGTGACGGATATCGTCGTGCTGGTCGTTGCCGCCGATGACGCGGTCATGCCCCAGACGGTCGAGGCGATTAACCACGCCAAAGCCGCCAATGTGCCGATGATCGTCGCGATCAACAAAATCGACAAACCTGCGGCCAACCCGCAGAAAGTCCGCACCGACCTGCTTCAGCACGGCATTGTCGTCGAAGAAATGTCGGGCGACGTTCAGGATGTCGAGATTTCGGCCAAAACCGGCCTTGGTCTTGACGAACTGCTTGAGGCGATCTCGCTTCAGGCCGAAATCCTCGAACTCAAAGCCAACCCGGACCGTCCGGCTCTGGGCGCGGTGATCGAAGCCCAGCTCGACGTTGGTCGCGGCCCGGTGGCAACGGTGCTCGTTCAGAACGGCTCGCTCAAGCGCGGGGATATCTTTGTGGTCGGCGAGCAGTGGGGCAAGGTCCGCGCGCTCATCAACGACAAAGGCGATCGCATTGACGAAGCCGGTCCTTCGGTTCCGGTCGAGGTTCTTGGCCTGAACGGCACCCCGGAAGCAGGCGACGTGCTCAACGTTGTCGAAACCGAGGCGCAGGCGCGCGAGATTGCGGATTATCGCATCCAGCAGACCAAAGACAAACGCGCTGCCGCCGGTGCCGCGATCACGCTCGACCAGCTGATGGCCAAGGCCAAAGCCGATCAGAACGTGGCCGAGCTTCCGGTTCTGGTCAAAGCCGATGTGCAGGGTTCTGCCGAGGCGATCGTCCAGGCGCTGGAAAAGATCGGCAACGACGAGGTGCGTGTGCGCGTCCTGCATTCGGGCGTCGGCGCAATCACCGAATCGGATATCGGTCTGGCCGAGGCTTCGGGCGCTCCGGTGATCGGCTTCAACGTCCGCGCCAATGCTCCGGCTCGCAATGCTGCGAACCAGAAGGGCGTCGAGATCCGCTATTATTCGATCATCTACGATCTCGTCGATGATGTGAAAAAAGCGGCCTCGGGTCTGCTGTCGGCCGAGGTGCGCGAGCATTTCATCGGCTATGCGCAGATCCGCGAAGTCTTCCGCGTCTCGGGCGTCGGCAATGTCGCTGGCTGTCTGGTCACCGAAGGCATTGCGCGCCGCTCGGCCGGTGTGCGTCTTCTGCGCGACAACGTGGTTATCCACGAAGGCACGCTCAAGACGCTCAAGCGCTTCAAGGACGAGGTCAAGGAAGTGCAATCCGGTCAGGAATGCGGCATGGCCTTCGAGAATTACGACGACGTTCGCAAAGGCGATGTCATCGAGATCTTCGAGCGCGAGGAAGTCCAGCGTCAGCTGTGATTCCCGTCTCAGGACCGACAAAAGGGCGCCTCCGGGCGCCCTTTTTCATGCCTATATCACGGCGTCTGGATGCCCCGCCCGAGCGCATAGAAAAGGGGCGCGGCCTTTGCGGCTGCGCCCCCGATCCATGCTCATCTCACTGTCTTGCGAGAATCAGGCGACCGGCTTGCCCTCATAGGTCTTTGTGCCAACCCGAACGACGATGTTTCCATTGGAAACCTGACGCTCGAAAAGCCCTTGGACTGAAATACAGCTGCCGATTGTGATCGTGCGAATCATGTCCATTCTCCTCCATCTCCATTGCCTCAATTTCTTCATATTTCCGCAGAGATGTTAAGGAAGAATGCGTTTCTTTCTCTGGTTGCGCAACTAAAGTACAAGAGCGGCGCGAAATGTTACGTTAAAGCCACTCTCGCAGAATGGGGATCAGCGGCACATCCGCGGGCGGCATCTCGTAATCCGTGAGATCCTGTCCACGCACCCATGCCAGTTTCTGCCCTTCGCGCGGCTGCGCAATGCCCTCCCAGCGCCGACAGGCGTAAAGCGGCATGAGCAGGTGGAAGTCCTCATAGGTGTGGCTGGCGAAGGTCAGCGGCGCGAGGCACGAGGCCCAGGTGTCGATGCCGAGCTCTTCCTGAAGCTCGCGGATCAGCGCCTGTTCGGGCGTCTCTCCGGGATCGACCTTGCCGCCGGGAAATTCCCAGAGCCCGGCGAGCGATTTGCCCTCCGGTCTCTGGGCCAGCAGCACCCGGCCGTCCGCGTCGATCAGCGCGACGGCCGCGACAAGCAGGATCCTCACGAACGATAATCCGCGTTGATGTCGATGTAGCGATGGGTGAGATCGCAGGTCCAGACCGTCTTCGCCGCCGAGCCGAGACCCAGATCGACGCCGATCTGCAACTCGGGCCGCTTCATATAGGCGCTGGCCTTGGCCTCGTCATAGTCCGGCGAGCGCCAGCCCTTCTCGGCCAGAACCATGTCGCCGAAGCGGATGGTCAGCTTATCACGATCCGCCTGCGCGCCCGATTTGCCGACCGCCATAACAACGCGGCCCCAGTTGGCATCCTCGCCCGCGATCGCGGTCTTGACGAGCGGCGAATTGGCAATCGCCATCGCCACCTTATGCGCATCGAGCTTGGTCGCCGCACCGGTGACCTTGACCTCGACGAATTTCGTCGCGCCCTCGCCGTCGCGCACCACCTGCTGTGCGAGATCGAGCATGACCGCCTTCAGCGCCTTGGTGAAATCGCGCGCGACCTTGCCGCGCATATCGGTGATCGCAGCTGCCGGTGACTTGCCGGTCGCCGCGACGATCAGCGCATCCGAGGTCGAGGTGTCGCTGTCCACGGTGATCGCGTTGAAGGTCTGGTCAAGCAGACGCGAGACGATCTTTTGCAGCGCATCCGGCGCGATTTTCGCATCGGTGAAGATATAGACCAGCATCGTCGCCATATCCGGCGCGATCATCCCCGAGCCCTTGGCAATGCCCGCGATCCGGATCGGACCGCCCTCGCCCTCGATCTCGGCCGCAGCACCTTTCGGGAAGGTGTCGGTGGTCATGATCGCCTCGGCGGCCTCGTCGATCCCCTCGGCGTCGAGCTTGCCCGCCAGCGCGCCCACGATCGCCGTGATGCGGTCATGCGGCAGCGGCTCGCCGATCACGCCGGTCGAGGACGAGAAGACGCGGCTGCGCGGCATCCCAAGCTTGTCGGCCACCGCGCCCGTCACCGCATCGACCGAGGCCTGCCCGGCGGCGCCGGTGAAGGCATTGGCATTGCCCGAGTTCACGATGATCGCGGCCCCGGTGCTGTCGTCCTGCTTGCCCGCAAGCTTGGCCTGACAGTCGAGCACGCTGGCCGCGCGGGTCGAGGATTTGGTGAAGCCACCCGCAATCGCCGTGCCCGGCGCAAGACGGACCAGCATGACATCGGTCCGGCCCTTGTATTTGACGCCCGCCGCCCCTGCGGCGAATTCGGCGCCCTCGATCACCGGCAGCGCCGGGAAGGTCACCGGCGCCAGCGGCGAAATGATCTTCGCCTTGGCGGTCGGGATCTTGGCCGCAGCAGACGAAGCGGCGCCCGAAGGCGTCGCCTGAGCCACAACCTCGTCATGGGCACTTTGCAGCTTTTTCAGCTTTTTCTTCAGCGTCTTGACCTTGTCCGCATCCGACGGCTTCTTCGACTTCTTTTCACTTTTGGCCATGGTTCACTTCCCCAGAAGATCGGTTTTCGACAGCAGATCGGCGTTGATATTCGGCGTCTTCTCGATTTTCGCGGCTTCCACCGCTTTCTGGATCGCGGCCTCGACGCGGTCGCGGCGGACCTGAACGGCGAGCTGCTCCTTGACCTCATCGAATTTCGGAGCCGAGACATCGCGCGTCTCGATCAGCTTGATGACATGCCAGCCGAACTGGGTCTGAACCGGCTGCGAGACCTCGCCCGGCTTCAGCGTTTTCACCGCATCGGCGAAAGGCTGGACCATCTGCTCGGGCTGGAACCAGCCCAGCTCGCCCAGATTGGGCCCCGAGGCGGTATCGGTCGATTTTTCCTGCGCGATCTTGCCGAAATCGCCGCCCTTGGCCAGCTCATCCTCGATTGCCTTGGCCTCATCCTCGGTTTTCACAAGGATATGAGCCGCGTGATATTCGGTCTTGGGGGCGGTCTGGCTGCCGAAGGCCTTTTCATAGACGGCCTTCAGCTCGGCATCGGTCGGATCGCTGGCCGCGACCTTTTCCAGCACCGCGCCCGCCAGATAGGCGCGCCGGTCGAGCTCCAGCACGGCCTTGTCACGCAGGGTCAGATCATTGGCCTTTTCCTGCCCGACGGCGGTCTGGCGGATCATCTGGTCAAGCATCAGGTCCCACAAAGCGGTATTGGGCAAATTGGCGGTCGCCTCCTCGCTCATCCCTTCTCTCATCGCGATCATTTGGCCAAGCGTGATCGCATCGCCATTCACGGTCGCGACGACCGTATCGGCAGAGACCTCGGCATTTTGGGCAAATACCGGCGTCGCTGCAAGAAAAGCAACGGCCAGAATGGGTTTGAGCATGCATTTCCCCTTTGCGGGACAGGCCGAATCCGCGGAGGAAACCGGCGCAAGCGTTGACAGATGGACGGTCGAGGCATACATCCGGCGCAACCGATAATGCGCGCCCCCGCCGTTATTCCGTCCTGTAAATAGGGCAGGACGAATGGTTCGGGCAAGTGGCCGTAAGGGCTAGCGCTTCCCCGATACACGAATTTTGAAGGCTCATATGCTCGGCTTCGGAACTCTGGCGAAAAAGGTCTTTGGCACGCCCAACGACCGCAAGGTGAAAGCATCCCGTCCGCTCGTCGCTCAGGTCAACGCATTGGAACCGAAATTCCAGGCGATGTCTGACGAGGACCTGATCGGCAAAACCCGCGAATTGCAGGGTCGCGCCCAGTCCGGAGAGTCGCTCGACAAGCTTCTGCCCGAGGCTTTTGCGAACTGCCGCGAGGCCGCGCGCCGCGCGCTTGGCCTGCGGGCTTTCGACACGCAGCTGATGGGCGGGATCTTCCTCCATCAAGGCAATATCGCCGAAATGAAGACCGGTGAGGGCAAAACCCTCGTCGCGACCTTCCCGGCCTATCTTAATGCGCTGGCGGGCAAGGGCGTCCATATCGTCACCGTCAACGACTATCTGGCCAAGCGGGACGCGGGCTGGATGAGCAAGGTTTTTGCCCAGCTCGGCATGACCACGGGCGTCGTCTATCCGTTCCAGCAGGACGAAGAAAAGCGCGCCGCCTATCAGGCCGACGTGACCTATGCGACGAACAACGAGCTTGGCTTCGACTATCTGCGCGACAATATGAAAAGCTCGGTCGATCAGATGACCCAGCGCGATCATTTCTTCGCCATCGTCGATGAGGTCGATTCGATCCTGATCGACGAAGCGCGGACGCCGCTGATCATCTCGGGCCCCTCGCAGGACCGCTCCGAGCTTTACATCACGCTCGACAAATTCATCCCCGAGCTGTCGGAAGAGCATTACAAGCTCGACGAAAAGACCCGCAACGCCACCTTCACCGAGGAAGGCAACGAGTTTCTCGAAAACCGCCTGCGCGATGCGGGCGTGTTGCCGGCGGATCAGACGCTCTACGATCCGGAATCGACCACGATCGTCCACCACGTCAACCAGGCGCTGCGGGCGCATAAGCTGTTCCAGCGCGATCAGCATTACATCGTCCGCGACAACGAAATCGTCCTGATCGACGAATTCACCGGCCGGATGATGGCGGGTCGCCGTCTCTCGGATGGTCTGCATCAGGCGATTGAGGCCAAGGAAGGCGTGGCGATCCAGCCCGAGAACGTGACGCTCGCCAGCGTGACCTTCCAGAACTATTTCCGCCTTTACGACAAGCTGGGCGGCATGACCGGCACCGCCGCGACCGAGGCAGAGGAATTCGCCGAGATCTATAAGCTCGGCGTCGTCGAAGTTCCGACCAACCGTCCGGTCCAGCGCCGCGATGAACATGACCGCGTCTACCGCACCGCGGGCGAGAAATACGCCGCCGTGCTGGAAACGATCCGGGAAGCCAATGCCAAGGGTCAGCCGATCCTTGTTGGCACGACCTCGATCGAGAAGTCGGAAATGCTCTCGCAAATGCTGACCAAAGCGAACATTCCGCATAACGTGCTGAACGCACGCGAGCATGAGCGCGAGGCCTATATCGTCGCCGAAGCCGGCAAGATGGGCGCCGTAACCATTGCGACCAACATGGCCGGTCGCGGCACCGACATCCAGCTTGGCGGCAACGTCGAGATGCGGGTGATGGAAGAGCTCGCCAAGACCCCCGAGGCGCATCCCGACGAGATCCGCGCTCAGGTCGAGGCCGAGGTCGCCGCCGCCAAGAAAGAAGTGCAAGAGGCCGGTGGTCTCTTCGTTCTGGCGACCGAGCGTCACGAAAGCCGCCGCATCGACAATCAGCTGCGCGGTCGTTCGGGCCGTCAGGGCGACCCGGGCCGCTCGCTGTTCTTCCTGTCGCTGGAAGACGATCTCATGCGCATCTTCGGCTCCGAACGGCTCGAGAAAGTGCTCTCGACGCTTGGCATGAAAGAGGGCGAGGCGATCGTTCACCCTTGGGTCAACAAATCGCTCGAACGCGCGCAGGCGAAGGTCGAAGGCCGCAACTTCGACATCCGCAAGCAGCTTTTGAAATACGACGACGTGATGAACGACCAGCGCAAAGCCGTCTTTGCGCAGCGCCGCGAGATCATGGAATCGGAAGAGGTCGCCGAGATCACCGCCGATATGCGCGAACAGGTCATCGCCGATCTGGTCGAGCAGCATATGCCCGCCAAGGCCTATGCCGAGCAATGGGACGTGGCCGGGCTGAAGCAAGCCGTGATCGAGCAGCTGAACATGGAGCTGCCGGTCGATGAATGGGCCGCCGAAGAGGGCTCCAATCAGGACACCATCCGCGAGCGCATTCAGGACGCGACCGACGCCTATATGGCCCAGAAGGTCGAGCAGTTCGGCGCGGAAAACATGAACCAGATCGAAAAGCAGGTTCTGCTTCAGCAGATCGACGCGAAATGGCGCGAACATCTGGTGACGCTCGAACATCTGCGCTCGGTCGTGGGCTTCCGTGGCTATGCGCAGCGCGATCCGCTGTCGGAATACAAGACCGAGGGCTTCCAGCTGTTCGAGCGCCTGCTCGACGGGCTGCGCTCGGAAGTGACGCAGCAGCTTGCCCGCATCCGCCCGCTGACCGAGGCCGAGCGCGAGCAGATGATGCGCGACTATCTTCAGCAGCAGCAGCAGACCGAGCAATCCATGCATGCCGAGCATGAGGATGCCGAGGTCGCCGAGGTTGCGGGCCGCATCCCGGGCTTTGATGCCGAAGATCCGACCACTTGGGGCAACCCGTCGCGCAACGACCCCTGCCCCTGCGGCTCGGGCGAGAAGTTCAAACATTGCCACGGCCGCCTGGCCTGAGGCACATGTCATGATGAGAAACGGCGGTCCCCCGGGGCCGCCGTTTTCATTTGCCCCTTGGGCTGCCAGCCCGCCTGCCCCGGCTCTTGAGCTTCGCGCCGTTGCGCGTTACCCCTTGGCCCATAGGCGGAAACCGCGGCCTATCCGGGCAGATTTGCCCGCTTCGCAGATTTCCGGGGCGGACCGGCGCATGAGGGACAGCCAAAGCGGCTGCCCATCGGCTTCGGAGGCCCAGATGTTTCAACTTCCCCCTGGACGGCGTCGGCTGGTCTATGTCGTCATTTTCGAGATCACCGCGATCACGCTCTCGACCTTCCTGCTGATGTGGCTCAGCGGCAGCGGCGCGAGCCAATCC
Organism: Paracoccus aminophilus JCM 7686; assembly: GCF_000444995.1. NCBI lineage: Bacteria > Pseudomonadati > Pseudomonadota > Alphaproteobacteria > Rhodobacterales > Paracoccaceae > Paracoccus > Paracoccus aminophilus. Next base: position 3,104,002 of record NC_022041.1, read on the forward strand.
CTGCCGCTGGCCATCGCAGTCTCGGCCATCGCGGTCAGCTGGAATTATCTTTACAACACGCTCTTCGAGGCATGGGAGCGCAGGCGCCGCATCGCGGCGCGCACGGTCAAGATCCGCACGCTCCATGCGCTCGGCTTCGAGGCGGGCCTGCTGGTGGCGACCGTCCCGCTTTACATGGTCTGGTATAGCGTCGGCGTTCTTGCCGCGATCCAGATGGAACTCGCGCTGATCGCCTTCTTCCTCGTCTATACCTACCTGTTCACCTGGGGCTTCGACACGGTCTTCGCTTTGCCGCGCTATGACGCAGATGGGGACGGCGCCGCGCCCGCCAAATGACGCCCGGCCTTAATCGGGCACCAGCATATAGCCCAGACCGCGCACGGTTTGCAGAAAGCGCGGCTCGCGCGGGTCGGGCTCGATCTTGCGGCGCAGGCGGGTGATCTGAACATCAATGGCGCGCTCGGAATTGTCGCCCGCCTCCTCCGAGGGGCTGCGGCCAAGCTCTTCGATGAGATCGGTCCGGCTCACCGGCGCGCCCGGCGTATCGGCAAGGCGACGCATCAGCACCTGCTCGGTCCCGGTCAGACGCACCGGAACCTCCCCCTGCCAGAGATCGCCCTTGTCGACATCATAGCGCAACCCGCCAAGCGTCAGGAACTTCGGCCCCCGCGCCTCTGTCGCGGGCATCCGGCGCAGGATCGCGGCAATGCGCAGCAACAGCTCGCGCGGCTCGAAGGGCTTGGGCAGGTAGTCATCGGCGCCGCTTTCAAGCCCGGTGATCCGGTCGCCGGTCTCGCCCTTCGCTGTCAGCAGAAGGATCGGCGTCGTCATCCGTTTGCGCAGATCGCGGGTCAGCGAGAACCCGTCCTCACCGGGCATCATCACATCCAGCACGATGAGATCGAAATCGAGCCCCGCCAGCAAGCGCCGCGCGTGTTCGGCATCGCGCGCTGTCGTGACCAGATAGCCGCTGCGCATCAGGAATCGGCGGAGCAGCGAGCGGATGCGTTCGTCGTCATCGACGACCAGAATATGGGCTTCGGTCAATTTCTTACGCTTCGTCCTCAGGCTTCAAGGCACGATACTGGCGAAGGGTGTCGCGGTCCATCATCGCTTCCATGACCTGACGAAATCCCGCCACCGCTTGCGGCCCCGCAGTGCGATAAGCATTGCGCATCCGGCTGCGCTGCGGCTCGGACAGACGCCGCTCAAGCGCGGTGCCCTTCTCGGTCAGATGCAGCAACCGCTCGCGCCGGTCGCGCCGCCCAACCCGGCTTTCGACCAGACCGTCCTCGATCAGACTGCGCAACACGCGGTTCAGCGACTGCTTGGTCACTTGCAGCACATCGAGGAGCGCCGTCACCGTAAGCCCGGGCTCGCGGTTGATGAAGTAAAGCGCGCGATGATGAGCGCGGCCATAGTCGATTTCCGACAGGATCTGATCCGGGTCCGAGGTAAAGGCGCGGTAAGAGAAATACATCGCCTCGATGCCGCGCCGGATCTGCTCATCCGTCAGGAACAGAAGGGTCTCGCTGTTGATCCCCGCCCCCGGTGCCTTGTCCTGCATGAAGATCCTCTCTTCGCCGTTCTGATCTGCTTGGCCTGATTATTACGTCAGAATTGTTGACTTTCCAATCACGAAAGATTAGCGATAGGGCAGATTACGCAACTTTCGCCATTTTTTACCGAAGAGATGGCAACTTTAGAAAATCAGTCGCCGGAGGGAAAGATGGCAGGCTCATATGACGATCGCGATGGCAAGATCTGGATGGACGGCGCGCTGGTGGATTGGCGCGATGCCCAGGTGCATATCCTGACCCATGCCCTGCATTATGCGAGCTCTGTCTTTGAAGGCGAGCGCTGCTATAATGGCAAGATCTTCAAGGGCCATGAGCACTCGCTGCGCCTGATCGAATCGGCGCGTCTGCTGGATATGCCCTCGCCCTATACCGCCGAGGAAATCGACGCGGCGAAAGAGGCGGTTCTGAAGGCGAATGGCTTTGAAAATGCCTATGTCCGCGCGGTGATGTGGCGCGGCTCGGGTCCGGAAATGGGCGTCTCGGCCAAGGGCAACCCGGTGCGCATGGCCGTCGCCGCTTGGGAATGGGGCGCTTATTACGGCGATGCGAAATGGGACGGCGCCAAGCTCGATGTCGCGACCTGGAAGCGTCCTGACCCGCAGACGATCCCGGTCGCGGCCAAGGCTGCCGGTCTTTACATGATCTGCACCATGTCGAAACATGCCGCCGAGAAAAAAGGCTGCTCGGATGCGCTCTTCATGGATTGGGAAGGCTATGTCGCCGAGGCGACCGGCGCGAATATCTTCTTCACCAAGGACGGCGAGGTTCACACGCCGCTGGCCGACCGCTTCCTGAACGGCATCACCCGCCAGACCGTCATCGGCCTCTTGAGAGATGCAGGTATCACCGTCCATGAGCGCCGCATCCGCCCCGAAGAGCTGGCCTCTTTCGAGGAATGCTGGCTGACCGGCACCGCCGCCGAAGTGACCCCGGTCGCGCAGATCGGTGACTGGGCCTTCAAGATCGGCCCGATCGCGCGCCAGATCTCGGACACTTACGAAAAGCTCGTCCGCGCCTGATCCGGCGCCGTTCAGGCAAAAGAAAACCGGCCATAGCGCACTGCCCGGCCGGTTTTTTCATCGCATGGGGTCGATGCCCCGAAGGTCAGCGCGGCGGTCAGACCTGACGGCCGCGCTCGATCCGGGCATATTCGACCGCGCGCCGGTTCGACTCCTCTGCGCGAGGCGCGGGCCGCTGATGCAGCTCCTTGACCGCCGGATGCACCCCACCCTCGCGTTCATGTTGAACGAAATGCGCGAGCCGGCTTGATCCGGCTTCCCGTTCTTGCGTTTCGTCGTGATTGCTCATCTTCCACGCCCTCCTGGTCTTTCTGACCGAAATGATACGCGAATTCCGGCCAGTTTGCAGCTTTTATGCAGCCTTGATCCCCGGTGCGGCGGCCAGCAAGGCATGCAGCGCGACCGGATCTTCATTGGCGCGCAATTTGTTGCGCAGATCCTGATCGCGCAGCGTCCGCGAGACCAGCGCCAGTGCCTTGAGGTGATCGACCCCGGTGCTTTTGGGCGCGAGCAGGGCAAAGATCAGATCGACCGGCTGGCGATCGACCGCATCGAAATCCAAGGGCTTTTCGAGACGCAGGAACAGCCCAACCACCCGGTCGAGCCCATGCAGCCGCGCATGCGGCAAGGCGACGCCATGGCCAACACCGGTCGGGCCGAGGCTTTCGCGTTCCTGCAGCGCATCCAGTGTCTGGGCGACATCCACCCCATAGACAGACCGGGCGAGCTCGGAAATCTCTTGGAACAGGCGTTTTTTCGAGGTGGTCTGAGCCAGGACCTTAACGGCTCCGAGCGAAAGGATATCGGCAATCTGCATGTCTAATTATCCCAATCCCGGCTGCCAAAAGCAACCGGGATGAATGATCGGCAATCAGCCTTGGTGAGAGTCACCCAAGACCGCGGGGGTCGATCCAGCCTACATTGCCGTCTTCACGGCTATAGACCACGTTCACGCCCCCATGTTTTTCGTTGCGGAAAACCAAAAGCGGCTTCCCGGCCAGTTCCATCTGCATGACCGCCTCACCTACCGAAAGCGTCGGTACGCGGGCTTCCATTTCGGCAATGATCATCGGCTGCGGAGGACCGTCGTTCTGCACTTCCCACTGATCATCATCAGAGGCGAGCACATACAGGTCGGCCGGACCAAAGGCAACCGGCTCCTCCCGCTCGCGATAATGGTCTTTCAGCCGCCGTTTGTAGCGTCTGAGCTGCTTGTCCATACGCTCGCGGCATTGATCGAAGGCGGCATAGACCTCCGAAGCTTTGCCCTGCGCTTGCGCGGTCAATCCGGTGGAAAGGTGAATCACGGCATCGCAAACAAATTCATGCGCATTCTTTGAAAAGACCAGTGTCGCGTCGGTGGGGCGCTGCTGATATTTCTCGAACGTCGCTTCGAATTCGGTTTCGACGTGAGTGGCGAGCGCATCGCCGACATCCATTTGCTTTCCACTGATTTGATAGCGCATGTTGGTCTGTCCTTTCGGTTGCCCCACTGCGGCGTGCCAAGCCGGACGACGCCGGTCCGTTGGGTGACGCGAGACGCCTATTCGTCCGCGCCATATACCTATTTGGTGGCAGCAAATCGCATCTGTCAACGGGTCTGACAGGGCTGTGAAAATATTGGTAAAATGGGCTCAGCCCATCTTGAAACCTTCCCCGAGATAGACTCGGCGAACCTGCGGATCCTCGACGATTTCCGCCGCGGTGCCCGAGCGCAGGACATGGCCGTCATGCAGGATATAGGCGCGGTCCACGATCCCCAGAGTCTCGCGGACATTGTGGTCGGTGATCAGGACACCGATGCCCCGGCTCTTGAGGTCATGGACCAATCCGCGAATCTCTCCGACCGCGATCGGATCGACGCCGGCAAAGGGCTCGTCGAGCAGCAAAAAGCGCGGATTGGCGGCCAGACAGCGCGCGATCTCGACCCGGCGCCGCTCGCCGCCGGACAGCGCCATGGCCGAGGCCTTGCGCAGATGGCCAATGGAGAACTCGCCCAAAAGCTCCTCGAGCCGGTCGCGGCGGTCATGGGCATCGCGGCACACGACTTCGAGCACGGCGGTGATGTTTTGCTCGACGGTCAGGCCACGGAAAATCGACATTTCCTGTGGCAGATAGCCGATTCCCAACTGGGCGCGGCGATACATCGGCAGGCCGGTCGCTTCGACGCCCTCGATCAGCACATGACCGGCATCGGGCGCGATCAGCCCGGCAACGCAATAGAAACAGGTGGTTTTGCCCGAGCCGTTCGGCCCCAAAAGCGCCGCGACTTCGCCCTGCGCCAGCGAGAGCGAAACGTCGCGGATCACCGGGCGATTGCTGTAGGACTTGCGCAGGCCCCGCACTTCGAGACCCTTGCCCAGAACCTCGGCGGGCGCGGGTTGTGCCTCTTGCGTCATCGCCATCACTTCGTGCCCGGCTGCAGAACCGAGCGCACCCGGCCCGAAACATTGGCGGTGCCGGTGGCGAGATCGACGGTGACCTTTTCGCCCGAGAGCACACTCGGCCCTTGGGTCAGAAGCACGTTGCCGGTCAGCACGACATTGCCTGACCCCACGGTGTAATCGGCAGCCTGCGCCTCGGCGGCATCGGCGCCATTGACCATGGTGACATTGCCGCGCGCCTCGAAGGCCTGGATCTTGCGTTGATCGCCTTGGGTGAAAATCGCGGTCACCTTATCGGCCGAAAGCCGCATCGGCCCCTGCACGATCACAACATTGCCGGTCCAGACGGCACGGCCGCTTTTCTGATCAACCGCGAGATTGTCCGCGTTGACCTCGACCGGAGCCTTGGTGTCGGATTTGGTGCCAAAGGCCGTATTCTGCGCCGCGACCGGCGCGAGCAGGCCCACAGAAAGGAAAAGCGCGGCCGCACAGGCGGTGGTTCGACGGGCCAGGCGAAGCGGTCGGGGCATCGGACATCCTCTGAGATCGCCGGGCGGGCGCATCCACCCTCGGCTCACGGCTGATATATCATTCGCACGTCGCCTTTCAAATCAAGAACGTGCTGACCCGAACCATCGGGCAGAGTGCGCAGTTCCATCGAATTGGCGGTCAGCGTGCCGAAAGGTGCGACGGCCTCGACCGGCACATCCGAGACGAGGCTGCCCTGCTGGGTCTCGGCCACGAATTTATCCGAGGTCAGTTCCCAGCCGGTCGAGGTCGTCAGCTTGGCGTGATCGCTCAGGCGGATGGTCTCGCCCTCCATCTCGCCCGCGCCCGCGACCAGATGCGCGATGCCGCCGGTCAGATCCTTCAAGGTCAGATCGACCTTGCTCGCCGTGGTCAGGCTCTCGGCCGTGGCGCCGGGTGTTGCGGTCGCTGCCGTCATCTCGATCCGCGTGCCATCGGTCGCCACACCGGCATAGGTCGGCGCGGTGACCGCCGGGCGCTGGTTGATGTTTTCGGGGGTCACATCGGCATAGGGCAGAAGACTGCCGACATCGCGCCGCTCGCTGAAGAGAAACAGCGTCGAGAGCACCGCCAGCGCCGCCAGCGGAAGCAAGATGCGCAAAAAAGCGACGACGCGCGAGCGGAACATGGCTCAGACCATCCCGGTTCTCAGGAAATCATGGATATGCAGAATGCCCACGGGCTTGCCCTCGGCCACGGCAAAGAGGCTGGTGATCTTGCGCGCCTGCATCTGCGCCAGCGCGGTCTCGGCCAAAGCCTCGGGACCGATGGTGCGCGGATCGCGGGTCATGACCTCGGCCGCATTGCGCGACAAAAGCCCGTCCATATGGCGGCGAAGGTCGCCGTCGGTGATGATCCCGGTCAGCGCGCCCGCCTCGTCGGTGACGCCAGTGACGCCAAAGCCCTTCTGGCTGATCGTCAAAAGCGCCTCGGACATTGGCGCATCCTCGCGCACAAGCGGGATTTCCTGATGCATGAGATCGCCGACTTTCGACAGCCGCGCGCCCAGCTTGCCGCCGGGGTGGAAGGTGCGGAAATGCTCGGGCGTGAACTGGCGATGCTCCATCAGCGCAATCGCCAAAGCATCGCCCAGAGCCAGCGTCATCGTGGTCGAGGTCGTGGGCACGATCCCCTCGCCGCAGGCCTCGGGCGCGCGCGGCAGGACCAGCGCGACATCGGACTGGCGCAGCAGCGTCGATTCGGGGCGGCTCGCCACCCCGATCAGCGGGATCGAGAAGCGGCGGGTATGGGCGACGATATCGGCGATCTCGGGCGTTTCGCCAGAGTTCGACAAGACCAGCGCCACGTCATCTTGCGTGACCATGCCAAGATCGCCGTGGCTGGCTTCTGCGGGATGGACGAATTGCGCGGGCGTGCCGGTCGAGGCCAGCGTCGCAGCGAGCTTGCGCCCGATATGGCCGGATTTCCCCATGCCAGAGACAATGACCCGGCCGCGCGCGGCCAGAATCGTCTCGACCGCGGCCGAGAAACTGTCGTCGAGACTGTCGATCAGCGCGGCAAGGCCATCGGCCTCGGTTCGGATCACACGGCGGGCGGTTTCGAGATATGCGTTCATGGCCGCTATCTAATGGTGGAAGATGTCTTTTTCATCCCCCCAGCCCAGAAGATCGAGATGGGCGCGGGTGGGCAGGAAATCAAAGCAGGATTGCGCCAAGGCGCTGCGGCCCTCACGCTCGAGCCGCTTTTCAAGTTCGGCTTTCAGGCCGTGAAGGTAAAGCACATCCGAGGCGGCATAGTCGCGCTGCGCATCGCTGAGCAGGGCCGCGCCCCAATCGCTGGTCTGCTGCTGCTTGGAAATGTCGATGCCGCAAAGCTCGGACAGCAGATATTTCAGCCCCTGCCGGTCGGTATAGGTTCGGATCAGCTTCGAGGCGATCTTGGTGCACCAGACCGGAGCGGTGCGGACGCCAAATGCATTTTCCAGCGCGGCAATATCGAAGCGCCCGAAGTGGAAGAGCTTGAGCACGGCAGGATCTTGCAACAGCCGCACCAGATTCGGAGCCTCACGCTGACCGCGCGCGATCTGGACCAAATGGGCCGAACCGTCTCCGGCCGAAAGCTGGACAAGGCACAGCCGGTCACGGCGCGGATCAAGGCCCATCGTCTCGGTATCGATCGCGACCACGGATCCAAGATCCAGATGATCCGGCAGGTCGTTTTGATGGAGAGTAATGCTCATGCCGGGGCCCTGCGTTAACGTTTTGGTCAAGCTGTAATCCCATTCCGCCCCCCATGACCACCCCCGCTTTCGCCCAGAGGTGGAATGCCGCCGAAACGCAGCGAGCCGCGCGGGGTCGCGCGGCTCGCCAATGGTTTCAGCCTCTCAAGGTTCAGCGCGAGGCGGGCGCATTGCCATAGCCGGTCTTGTGCAGGTCATGGCCCGGATCATCGGCGAAAAGGCTGCGCTTGTGCCCATCCGAGGGCACGAAGATCAGCCCGATGACCACGGTCGCAGCGGCGATGACGACCGCATACCACAGCCCCGCATAGATATTGCCCTCTTGCGCCGAGATCGCGAAAGCGGTCGCGGGCAGCAGGCCACCGAACCAGCCGTTGCCGATGTGATAGGGCAGCGACATGCCGGAATAGCGGATGCGGGTCGGGAAAAGCTCGACCAGAGCCGCCGCCATCGGGCCGTAGACCATCGTCACCAGAATGATGAGATAGGTCAGCAGAACGACCATCTTCAGCTTCTGCGCGGTGAAGATGTCAAAGAAGTTCGACGCCTTCGCGATGGTGGTGTTTTCGGTCGCGACCAACGGATAGCCCGAGGCTTTCAGCGCATCATTCACCTGGGTCTCGAAGGCGGCTTTCGCGGCTTTCGCCTCGTCGCCGGTGAGCGTGCCCTCATAGGCGGTGATGGTCTGCTCGCCCACGCGAACCGTCGCGACAGTGCCCGCAGGCGCTTTCTCGGTCGTGTAGTTGACCGAAGATTTCGCCAACAGGGCCTTGGCGATGTCGCAGCTCGAGGTGAATTTCGACGCGCCGGTCGGATTGAACTGGAACGAGCAGGTCGCCGGATCGGCGGTGACCACCACGGTGGTGTTGTCCTGCGCATTGGCCAGAGCCGGGTTGGCGGTCTTGGTCAGCTCGTGGAAGACCGGGAAGAAGGTCAGCGCCGCGAGAAGGCAACCGCCCAGAATGATCGGCTTGCGCCCGATCCGGTCCGAGAGGCTGCCGAAGAAGACAAAGCCCGCCGTGCCAAGGATCAGCGCCCAGGCGATCAGCACGTTCGAGGTGAAGCTGTCCACCTTGACGACGTTGTTGATGAAGAAGAGCGCGTAGAACTGGCCCGAATACCAGACCACCGCCTGCCCCGCGGTCAGACCGAAGAGCGCGATCAGCGCGATCTTGGCATTCTTCCACTGGCCGAACGCCTCACGCAAAGGCGCTTTCGAGGTCGCGCCTTCTTCCTTCATCTTCTTGAAGGCCGGGCTCTCTTCCATTTGCAGACGAATATAAAGCGAGACCGCGAGCAGGATCACCGAGACCAAGAACGGAATGCGCCAGCCCCAGGCCCGGAAGGGCTCGAGCATGACCTGCGCGCCATCCGGCCCAAGCAGCGGCTCGCCGTTCTGGAACTGCGGCACGGTCGGATAATTGCCGTTCACATAGGATTGCACGATCAGGATGATGACGAGCGAGAGCAGAAGCCCCAAGGTCGCCGTCGTCTGGATCCAGCTGGTATAATAGCCACGCCGGTGCGCGGGCGCGTGTTCGGCCACATAGGTCGCCGCCCCACCATATTCGCCACCAAGCGCCAGACCCTGCAACATGCGCAGCGCGATCAGGATGATCGGTGCGGCAACGCCCCAGCTTTCATAGCCGGGCAGAAGGCCGACGATGAAGGTCGAGATCCCCATGATCAGAATGGTCATCAGGAAGGTGTATTTCCGCCCGACGAGGTCTCCGAGCGAGCCAAAGACCAGCGCGCCAAGCGGGCGCACGATAAAGCCCGCGGCAAAGGCCAAAAGCGCGAAGACGTTGCGCGTCGCCTCGGGGAAGGCGGTAAAGAACTGCGCGCCGATGATCGCGGCGAGCGAGCCATAAAGATAAAAATCGTACCACTCGAAAACAGTCCCGAGCGATGAGGCGAGGATGACTTTCTTTTCCTCTCCGGTCATCGGCCGGGAACGGTCGACATCTGCTGCTGACGTAGCCATATCGTCCCTAGCTCCCTATCCATGTTCTTGTCTGTGCTTTGACCCGGACGCGTCGCCGTCCGGATCGTTTCGTGCCGGGACCGGGCCACGGGTCACCCCTCCCGACAGATCCACCAGCGTCTGGTCCGATCCACGATCGGAACCAGGCCTCCTCCTGCCTGCTGGCGAATGGAATGTGGTTCTGCCCACCGGGCCGCGCCCCGGGGCGGCAGGCTTGGACGGAACCGAAACTCTGGAAGTCTGGCATCGAAGCTGCGAACTGGCGCTGAAGGCGCGAGAACCGGCGCCGTCCTGCGGGCAGGAACATGGCCGATCGGGCACTGTCGCGGCCCGGCGTTCTCGGTGATCCCTCTTCAGCGCGGTTCTGTCTCAGCTCGAGCCCTCCGCTGCCTGATCTGTCATCCACGTGTCTTCAGTCGAGATGACGGGCGGCAGTCTTCACAATCATGTTAACCACGGCAGACAAAATCCGTAAATTGCCAAATCGTCGGGCTTCCCAGATCGCGCAAGAAAGTTGCAGGCGCAGCGCAGCACCGTGCAGCCGCAGAATCGCGTCCTTCAGCATGAAAAAATTGCGCGACTTTGATGTTTTTTTTCCGTGAAAGGTGTTTTCTCGGGACAAGGCGGCGCTGCGATCTAGAAAGCCTCGCCCAAGAGAGAAGCCGCCAGATCGAAAAGACCAAGGACCGCGCGCAAAAACCTCAGCATTGGCTAACGCCAGTCGCTGCTTTCCCCGTCGCGGGCTCACCAATCACGGCAGGCGAGCCAGCGAACGGGCCATGACCGCCCCACGTCGGTCGAACGCAGGCGTCAATTATTATTCATAAAAATCAATGTTATGATTGAAGACTGAGGGCTTTCGCGACTCCTGCAACGCGAAGCGAAACCCCAGAAAGCGCAAAACCCCGCAGTCTTACGACTACGGGGTTTTCGCCTTGCAGCAACTGGTGCCCAGAAGAGGACTCGAACCTCCACGCCTTGCGGCACACGGACCTGAACCGTGCGCGTCTACCAATTCCGCCACCTGGGCAATTGCTGTGAGCGGTGATCTAAAGGGAGCGACGGGGGGTGTCAACGGGGCTCGATACGAATTTTCGCAAAATCTTTACGAGATCGTGCCGAAGCCTAATCCCGGCGTTTTCGCACCACAAAAAGCGCCCAGAAAAGATAGACCCCGGCCGCCGCGAAAAGCACGGCCCAGACCGTCGCGGCATTCGAAAGCTCGACGCCCGCCCATGCGAGCGGCGCGGCCACGCAAAGCACCCGGACCCAAAGCCGGTCGAAAAAGGGATTATTCGGATCGACGAGCATCGCACCTCCTGCAGATTGGTGCGCTATCTTGCCGAAAGAACCGGCGGGACGGGAAGAGGGCGGATTGTCGCCAGACCCAGCGCCTTTGGAACCTCGGTCAATCCAATCATGAGAAGCACGGGAACCGGCCGCAGATGCGAGATTCGAAAGATGGTGTCGTCTGACCCTGCAATCAGCCGCAACCCCTTAACGTCTTCCACCGCCTACCACACCAGCTTTCCGACCATCTTTCTTTGGGCGTCGCCGTCCGGAAAGATCCGGCTCCTTAGCTGCTTGCAAGCCAAATCTGCTGCAGCCTTGCCATTGTGGACTCTCTTTGCCCTGCGTCAACAGACTAAATGGACAATAAAAGTTAGCGAGACGGCCCGCACCAAAAATCTGCACGGCATTCGAGCAATTTCCCGGCGCTTTTTGGCGGAAAATTTACCGCCCCAAGGCTAGGATCCTTGAGGCTTGGATTGCGCTCGGCTTGCCGTCGTGATCCCGCTTGTCTATTGAACGAACATCTATCTACCGAAGGCACCTACCGAAGGAGCGCGGGATGTCTGCAGCTAAGCTTGTCACGATCTATGGCGGGTCCGGTTTCCTTGGCCGGCAAATCGCACGGGTCCTGGCCTCTCAGGGCTGGCGCATCCGCGTCGCCGTCCGCCGCCCGAATGAGGCGATTGCCGTCCGCACCTATGGCGTGCCCGGCCAGATCGACCCGGTCCTGTGCAACGTGCGCGACGACCTTTCGGTGCGCGCCAGCATGACCGATGCCGATGCCGTGGTGAACTGCGTGGGCATCGCGCTGCGCGAAGGGAAAAACACCTTCGACGCCATCCATGAGGAAGCGGCGGCCCGGATCGCTCGGATTTCTGCCGAGCTGAAGATCAAAGAGCTCGTCCATATCTCGGCACTTGGCGCCGATTTCAAAGCGGACAGCGACTATCTCGCGTCGAAAGGCCGGGGTGAGGTCGCGGTGCTGGAGCAGCGCCCCGATGCCATCATCCTGCGTCCTGCCGCGATCTTCGGCTCGGACGACACCTTCTATAACCGGATCGGTGCGCTCTCGCGCCTGTGGCCGTTCCTGTTCGTGCCCGGCGCGAACAGCGAGATGCAGCCGGTCTATGTCATGGATGTCGCCAAGGCTGCAGCCAAGGCCGCAAATGGCGAGGTGCCTGCGGGCATCTATGAGCTCGCGGGCCCCGATGTGCTGACCATGCGCCAGATTGCGCGCCAGGTTCTGGACGTGACCGGTCGGCGTCGCGCGATCATCGGCCTGCCCGGCTGGATCGCGGGCTTGACCGGCAGCCTGCTCGACATCGGCTCGGGCGTCACCGGCGGGCTCATCAGCAACCGCATCTTGACCCGCGATCAGGCCCGGACCCTGCGCCGCCACAACCGTCAGGCCGAGGGCACCCAAGGGTTCGAGGTTTTTGGCATCGAGCCGACCGGCGCGATGGCCGTCATCCCCGAATATCTGTGGCGCTTCCGGCCCTCGGGCCAATATGCCGCAATCGCTGACACCGCCAAAAATCTGCGTCGGAACTGATGGATCACAATACGATTGTCGCGGCCATCCTGGGCCTGCTCGAGGGGTTGACCGAGTTCATCCCCGTTTCGTCAACGGGCCATATCCTGCTGGCAGGCCATTTCCTTGGCTTTGATTCTCCCGGTCGCGCCTTCGAGGTGTTGATCCAGCTTGGCGCCATCCTCGCCATCCTCGGCGTCTATGCCGGGCGGCTGTGGCAGATTTTTTCCGCAGCCCCCCATGACCCCAAAGCGCGTCATTTCATCTATGCGGTGACGCTGGCCTTCATTCCGGCGGTGATCATCGGGGTGATTGCCCATGACACGATCAAGAACGTGCTTTTTGAGACGCCGAAGCTGATTGCCTCGATGCTGATCCTCGGCGGCATCGTGCTTCTGCTCGTCGACAAATATGCAAAGAACCCGAAGTATCACCGGGCCGAGGATTTCCCCCTGCCCATGGCCTTGGCCATCGGCGTGATCCAATGCCTTGCGATGATTCCGGGCGTGTCGCGCTCGGGCTCGACCATCGTGGGCGCGCTGGCTTTTGGCGCGGACAAGCGTTCCGCGGCCGAGTTCAGCTTCTTCCTGTCGATGCCGACCATGCTCGGCGCCTTCGTCTTCGACCTGATGAAAAACCGCGACGTGCTGACCGAAGCGGCTGTGTCGAATATCGTGATCGGCTTCATCTGCGCCTTCATCGCGGCGGTGATCGTCGTCAAAGGCCTGCTGAACTATGTCTCGGCGCATGGCTACGCCCTGTTCGCCTGGTGGCGAATCATCGTCGGCGCCGTGGCTTTGCTGGCCCTTTCCATTCATGGGTAATGCATACTGACCTAATTTTTGCTCATTCCAGGCCTCATTCAACTTCTGGCTGCAAGAAAACGTAAATTAGGTCAGTCTGTCTGACTTTTTATTCAAAGCCCTTCGTTTTATCCCTTTTGCAGCAACGTCTGCCAAAAGGAATGCGAAGCCATGGCCACGCAAAGGATGCTCAAGTTCGTCACCGTCGGGCGGCAGATGCCCGAAAAGCGTGAGGCTGCGGACCGCTCTCAGGATTTCCACGAGATCTATCGCGAATTTGCGGCAGCCAAGGCGACCGAACAGGCCAGCCGGTGCAGCCAATGCGGCGTGCCCTATTGCCAGTCGCATTGCCCGCTGCACAACAATATCCCCGATTGGCTGCGCCTGACCGCCGAGGGCCGCACCGAAGAAGCCTATCTGCTCAGCCAAGAGACCAACACCTTCCCCGAGATCTGCGGCCGCATCTGCCCGCAGGACCGGCTGTGCGAGGGCAATTGCGTCATCGAGCAATCGGGCCATGGCACGGTCACCATCGGCGCGATCGAGAAATACATCACCGACACCGCTTGGGAGGAAGGCTGGGTCCGCGCGATCACGCCCCGCGAAGAGCGCCCCGAGTCGATCGGCATCATCGGTGCGGGCCCGGGCGGTCTGGCCGCCGCCGACCGGCTGCGCCGTCTGGGCTATCAGGTCACGGTCTATGATCGCCACGACCGCGCCGGCGGCCTGCTGATCTATGGCATTCCGGGCTTCAAGCTGGAAAAGGACGTCGTCGAGCGGCGCAACAAGCTTTTGGCCGATGGCGGCGTCGAATTCGTGCTGAACACCAATATCGGCGAGGATATCAGCTTTGACGCGATCCGGGGCCGCCATGATGCGGTGCTGATCGCGACCGGCGTCTACAAGACGCGCGATCTCGATATCGACAATGCCAATGCGCGCGGCATCGTGCGCGCGCTCGATTATCTGACCGCCTCGAACCGCGTCGATCTTGGCGATGAGGTCCCGGATTTCGAGGATGGCGAGCTCAATGCCAAGGGCAAGCGCGTCGTCGTCATCGGCGGCGGCGACACCGCGATGGATTGCGTGCGCACGGCGATCCGTCAGGGCGCGCAGTCGGTGAAATGCCTCTATCGCCGCGACCGCGCCAATATGCCCGGCTCGCAACGTGAGGTGCAAAATGCCGAGGAAGAGGGCGTCGAATTCATCTGGATGACCGCGCCCGGCGCCTTTGAAGGCCATGTCACCGGCGAGGCCGCCACTGCGGAAGAACGCGATGTCGACGGGCTTTACGGCGTTGCGGCGGTCCGGGTCCAAAAGATGCGCCTGGGCGCGCCCGATGTCACCGGCCGCCAATCGCCCGAGCTGATCCCCGGCGCCGATTACCACGAACCGGCCGAGCTGGTCATCAAGGCGCTTGGCTTTGAGCCCGAGGAGATTCCGCGGCTCTGGGGCGTCGACGGGTTGGAAGTGACCCGCTGGGGCACGATCAAGGCCCATTTCCAGACCCACCGCACCAGCCTGCCCGGCGTCTATGCCGTCGGCGATATCGTGCGCGGCGCAAGTCTGGTCGTCTGGGCGATCCGCGACGGTCGCGAGGCCGCCGACAGCATCGTCGAATATCTGGGCTCGACCAGCCGCGTCGCCGCCGAATAGGGAGAGATCGCCATGAAAAAGGCCTCCATTTCCTTAATCTCGCAGAACACGCCGGTCTCGGCTGGGTTGTCGCGCGCAGGCTTTGCTCTGACGGCGGCGCTGCTGGTGCTGCCCGCCCTGCCAGCGGGCGCGGGCAATTTCACCCCGCCCGAGAGCTGCAAGCTCGAGATGACGATCCAGAACCGCAGCTGCACGGTGGCGCAATATTACCGCTGCTCGAGCGACAATCCCGGCGATCAACGGGTGATGTATTTCGACCCGAATGGCGCGACCTTCGAATCGCGGATCGACAAGGAAACGCGCTGGCTCGAAAGCACCGATCTGCGCTCGGGCGTCACCGACATGCTGTCGTCAGAGGCCAAGGATCCGGCCTCCTTCGCGACACTGCTCGAAACCGGCTTTGACGATTTCGATTTCTGGACGGAATCGAGCACCGGCGAGCGGCTCCACCATGTCGGCCATGACAAGCTGACCGGCAAGAAGGTGACCATCGGCAGCGTGCCGCTTGAGGAAACCGAATTCGATCTCAAGACCTATAGCGAAACCGGCGACCTGCTGATTCACCGCTCGGGCAACCAGTTCATCAGCCGCGCGCAGGGCCGTTTCTACGGCGGCGTCGAAAGCTCGGAGGACTGGACCGGACGGTCCCAGAACACCAATGACAGCCCGGTCCACTTTGCGTTCCCCGGCCAGCCCGGTTTCGGCGAAACCCAGCCCGCCTATGACTGCGATTTGCAGATGGTGAGGGCCTATTCCACCCCGACCGCGCGCATCGGCGCGCCGTCCTGATCCTTCCCACCTCAGTCCCCGAGGGAAAAAACATGAGTGATTTCGACCAAAACTGGGAAGCCCAGGAAGAAGCCCGCCGCGCTTGGATGGCGGAAAACTCGCTGTATCGGTCCGAGGATGAGCATTCCTCTTGTGGCGTCGGCCTTGTGGTCTCGATCAACGGCCAAGCCAGCCGTCAGGTCGTCGAAAACGGCATCAATGCGCTGAAAGCGGTCTGGCACCGCGGCGCGGTCGATGCCGATGGCAAGACCGGCGACGGCGCGGGCATCCATGTCCAGATCCCGGTCCCGTTCTTCTACGATCAGGTTCGCCGCACCGGCCATCAGCCCGACAAGGAAAAGCTGATCGCGGTTGGCCAGATCTTTCTGCCGCGCACCGATTTTTCGGCTCAGGAACGCTGCCGGACCATCGTCGAGACCGAAGTCCTGCGGATGGGCCATTACATCTATGGCTGGCGCCATGTGCCGGTGAACACCTCGGTCTTGGGCGAAAAGGCCAATGCCACCCGCCCCGAGATCGAGCAAATCCTGATCCGCAATGAAAAGGGCATGGATCAGGAAGATTTCGAGCGCGATCTTTATATCATCCGCCGCCGGATCGAGCGCGCCGCCGTCGCCTCGCAGATCGCGGGTCTTTACCTGTGCTCGCTCTCGTGCCGTTCGATCATCTACAAGGGCATGATGCTGGCCGAGCAGGTCGCGGAATTCTATCCCGATCTCAAGGATGAGCGTTTTGAAAGCGCCTTCGCGATCTATCACCAGCGCTATTCGACCAATACCTTCCCGCAATGGTGGCTGGCCCAGCCCTTCCGGATGCTGGCCCATAACGGCGAGATCAACACGCTGAAGGGCAACCTCAACTGGTTGAAATCGCACGAAATCCGCATGGCCTCGAATGCCTTTGGCGCCATGGCCGAAGAGATCAAGCCGATCGTTCCGGCAGGGTCGTCGGATTCGGCGGCGCTCGATGCGGTTTTCGAAGTTCTGGTGCGCTCGGGCCGCTCGGCGCCGATGACCAAGACGATGCTGGTCCCCGAGGCCTGGTCGAAGGCCACCACCGACATGCCGAAAGCCTGGGCAGATATGTATGCCTATTGCAACTCGGTGATGGAGCCATGGGACGGCCCGGCGGCGCTTGCCATGACCGATGGGCGCTGGGTCTGCGGCGGGCTTGACCGCAACGGGCTGCGTCCGATGCGCTATGTCGTGACCGAGGATGGCCTGCTGATCGCGGGTTCGGAAATCGGCATGGTCCCGGTTGACGAGACCCGGCTGATCGAGAAAGGCGCGCTTGGGCCGGGCCAGATGATTGCCGTCGATATGGTGAACGGCGATCTTTACCACGACCGCGACATCAAGGACCGCCTCGCCGCGAGCCAGCCCTTCGGCGATTGGGTCGAGAAGGTCGTCCAGCCCTCCGAGCTGATGGCGCAATTGCCCGAGGCCCCGGAATTCACCGGCGAGGCGCTGCGCCGTCGCCAGATCGCGGCCGGTTTCACCATCGAGGTGATCGAGCAGATTCTGGCGCCGATGGCCGAGGACGGCAAGGAATCCTTGGCCTCGATGGGCGATGACACGCCGCCCGCAGTTCTGTCGCGCCAGCATCGCCCGCTCTCGCATTACTTCCGCCAGAACTTCAGCCAGGTCACGAACCCGCCGATCGACAGCCTGCGCGAAGCGCGGGTGATGAGCCTGCGCACGCGCTTTGGCAACCTCAAGAACGTGCTCGACGAAAGCTCGTCGCAGACCGAGATCACCATGCTCGAAAGCCCGTTCCTCGCGAATGGCGAATTCGCCGAGCTGACGCGGATGTTCTCGGATCAGGCGACGACGATCGACTGCACCTTCCCGCTCGACGGCGGCCCCGATGCTCTGGGCGAGGCTCTGGCCCGCATCCGCGCCGAATCCGAAGATGCGGTGCGCTCGGGTGCTGGCCATATCATCCTGACCGATGAGGGCCTCTCGGAAACCCGCGTCAGTGTCCCGATGATTCTGGCGACCTCGGCGATCCACAGCTGGCTGACCCGCAAGGGCCTGCGCACCTTCTGCTCGCTGAACGTGCGCTCGTCGGAATGCATCGATCCCCATGATGTCGCGGTGCTGATCGGCTGCGGCGCGACCACGGTGAACCCCTATCTGGCACAGGACACGCTCTCGGATCGGATCGAGCGCGGCCTGCTGGAGGGCAGCCTGATCGACATCATGACCCGCTACCGCGAGGCGGTGGATGGCGGCCTGCTGAAGATCATGGCGAAAATGGGGATCTCGGTGGTTTCCTCCTATCGCGGCGGTCTGAACTTCGAGGCGGTCGGTCTCTCGCGCGCCATGGTGGCCGAGTATTTCCCGGGGATGCAGTCGCGCATCTCGGGCATCGGGCTCCACGGGCTGCAAGCCAAGCTGATCGAGGCCCATGACCGCGGCTTCGATGTCGATCATGTCGAGCTGCTGCCGGTCGGTGGCTTCTACAAGTCGCGCCGCTCGGGCGAGAAACACGCTTGGGAAGCCAATACGATGAAGCTTCTCCAGATCGCCTGTGAGAAGGCGTCTTACGATGTCTGGAAGCAGTTTTCCGCAACCATGCGGGCCAATCCTCCGATCCATATCCGCGATCTGCTGGACATCAAGCCGCTTGGCAAAGCCGTCCCGATCGAGGAGGTCGAATCAATCACCTCGATCCGCAAACGCTTCGTGACGCCGGGCATGTCGCTGGGGGCGATTTCGCCCGAGGCGCATATGACGCTGAACATCGCGATGAACCGCATCGGCGCGAAATCCGACAGCGGCGAAGGCGGCGAGGATCCGGCGCATTCCGTGCCGCTTCCGAATGGCGACAATCCCTGCGCCAAGATCAAACAGGTCGCCTCGGGCCGCTTCGGTGTGACGGCGGAATATCTGAACGCCTGCGAAGAGCTGGAAATCAAGGTCGCGCAGGGGGCGAAACCCGGCGAGGGCGGCCAGCTGCCGGGCATGAAAGTGACCGATCTGATCGCGCGCCTGCGTCACTCGACCAAGGGCGTGACGCTGATCTCGCCGCCGCCGCATCACGATATCTATTCGATCGAGGATCTGGCGCAGCTGATCTATGACCTCAAGCAGATCAACCCGCGCGCCAAGATTACGGTGAAGCTGGTGGCCTCGTCGGGGGTCGGCACGATTGCGGCGGGCGTGGCCAAGGCCAAGGCCGATGTCATCCTGGTGTCGGGCCATAACGGCGGCACCGGCGCCTCGCCCGCGACCTCGATCAAATTCGCGGGCCTGCCCTGGGAGATGGGTCTGACCGAGGCGCATCAGGTTCTGGCGATGAACAAGCTGCGCGACCGCGTGACCCTGCGCACCGATGGCGGCCTGCGCACCGGGCGCGACATCGTCATGGCCGCGATGATGGGAGCTGAGGAATACGGCATCGGCACCGCCGCCTTGATCGCGATGGGCTGCATCATGGTGCGTCAGTGCCAGTCGAACACCTGCCCCGTGGGCGTCTGCACGCAGGATGAAAAGCTGCGCGCGATGTTCACGGGCTCGGCGGACAAGGTCGTGAACCTGATCACCTTCTATGCGACCGAAGTGCGCGAGATCCTCGCCAGCATCGGGGCGCGCAGCCTCGATGAGGTGATCGGTCGCGCCGATCTGCTCGAGCAGGTCAGCCGCGGCGACAAGGGGCTGGATGATCTCGACCTCAACCCGCTGCTGATCACCGTCGATGGCGCCGAGAAGATCGTTTACGACCGCTCGAAGCCGCGCAATGCGGTGCCCGATACGCTCGACGCCGAAATCATCCGCGACGCCGAGCGCTTTTTCTCGGAAGGCGAGAAAATGCAGCTTTCCTATGCCGTGCGCAACACCCAGCGCACGGTCGGGACGCGGACCACGTCGATGATCGTGCAGAAATTCGGGATGCGCAACAAGCTGCAGCCCGACCATCTGACGGTGCGTTTGACCGGCTCGGCAGGCCAGTCGCTTGGCGCCTTTGCGGCGCCGGGGCTGAAGATCGAAGTCTCGGGCGATGCCAATGACTATGTCGGCAAGGGCCTTTCGGGCGGCATGATCGTGGTACGCCCGCAAATGGGCAGCCCTCTGGTCGCGGCGGATAACACGATCATCGGCAATACCGTGCTTTACGGCGCAACCGACGGCTATCTTTTCGCCGCCGGCCGCGCGGGCGAGCGGTTCGCGGTCCGGAACTCGGGCGCGAAGGTGGTGATCGAGGGCTGCGGCACCAATGGTTGCGAATATATGACCGGCGGCGTTGCCGTGATCCTTGGCCGGATCGGCGCGAACTTCGGCGCAGGGATGACCGGCGGCATGGCCTATCTCTACGATCCCGAGCGCCTTGCCGATCAATATATCAACCCCGAATCTCTGGTGCTCTGCCCGGTCACCCAAGCCTTCTGGGAGACCGAGCTGAAAACCCTGATCGAGCAGCATCAGAAAGAAACCGGCTCGCGCCGCGCGGCGGAGATCTTGCAAAACTGGGCCGAGGAAAAGGCCAACTTCCTCCAGGTCTGCCCGCGCGAGATGCTGCCCCATCTCAAGCATCCGATCGCCGAGGTTGAAAGCATCCGCGCGGTTCCCGCCGAATAGGGCCTGCGACATGAGACTTCGAAGGGCGGCTCCGTGCCGCCCTTTTTGCTGCGCGATACGGGTCCAGATCAAGGACGCCGCCGCGTCGCCGGGGCAGCCTGTCCCGGTGTCAACGCGCACGGCCCGGGGAACAGCTTCGGGGTTGAGGGCGTTGAGCACGCAATCTCACCGAGAAAGGAAGATCAAATGTCTGACCTGATCGTCGTCGCCTTTGAGGATGAAGCCTCTGGTTTCGAGCTCCGCGCCGAACTTGTGAAAATGCAGCAGGAATATCTGCTCGAACTCGAAGATGTGGTCGTTGCCACCCGCAGCTCGGAAAACGACATCAAACTGCACCAAGCGGTCAACCTGACCGCTGCTGGCGCGCTTGGAGGCGGCTTCTGGGGCACGCTGGTCGGGCTTTTGTTCCTCAACCCGCTGCTCGGCGCCGCCGTCGGCGCGGCCTCGGGCGCCATCGCGGGCCGGTTCAGTGACATCGGCATCAACGACGATTTCATGCGAGATGTCAGCAAGGCGATCGTTCCCGGCGGCTCAGCGGTCTTCATCCTCCTGCGCAAGATGACTGCGGATAAGGTGCTCGCCCGGCTGGAAAGCTTCCACAAAAAGGGCCGCATTCTGCAATCCTCGCTCTCGGATGCGGACGAGGCCAAACTGCGCGAAGCCTTCGCCGGAGGCACGCTCGCCCAAACCGTCAACCCGGCAACCTCCAGCACGGCAGGGGCGGCCACGACAGCGCAAACCCCCGAGCCTTCACAGTCATAAGCGCAATTTCCAAGGCAATTCTCTGGGAAATGCTTGACGGATGCGGCATGGGCGTGACACGACCCGGCCATGTCGCACCATGCCGAGCTTTTAGATGACAACGACCCCCAGCCCCGGGACCCTCAGCCCCGGCGCCCGGCGCTGATGTTGCTGCTGCGCCGCCCCATGCGCTGGCTCAAATGGTTCGCGCTCCGCTGCTTTGCGCTGATGCTGGCGCTGGTCTTTCTCTTCGCCTTCGTAAATCCGCCGACGACCTGGACCATTCTCACCGAAACCCGCGCCCATCCCGGCACGCCGCATACCTGGACCCCGATCTCCGAGATCTCGCCCAATATGTTGCGCGCCGTGGTCGCCGCAGAGGATGCCAATTTCTGCTCCCATTGGGGCTTTGACATGCAGGAAATCCGCAAGGTCGTGGCCTCGGGCTCGTCGCGCGGCGCCTCGACCCTGACTCAGCAGACCGCGAAGAACGTCTATCTCTGGCAGGGCCGCAGCTGGCCGCGCAAATTCCTCGAAACCGCTTATACCCCGATGCTCAACTTCGTCTGGTCGAAACGCCGGATCGTCGAGGTCTATCTCAATGTCGCCGAATTCGGCCCCGGCGTCTTCGGGATAGCGGCGGCGGCGAAATATCACTTCAAGACCACGCCGGACAAGCTGACGATGCGGCAAGCGGCGGCTCTCGCCTCGATCCTGCCCGCTCCCAAAACCCGCAAACCCGATCCGAATTCGCCCCGCTCGCGCCAAATCATCAGCGGCGCAGAGACAATCGCCGCCGACGGCCGCGACGGTTGCCTGCACCTGAACTGACCGCCCCCTGCGCCCTTAACCGGCGCAGCGGCCCGTCTTTGGCACCCGCCCCGTCTTTCATGCCCAAATATCCCCGCCGGAGGCTCCATCCGGTTGAAACATGCGGCCCTCGGGCGTATCACGCAGAACGAGCCAACGAACCTTGGTCCTTTCCCGCATGAACACGCCCTCGCCTTCCTCCACCATCCGTCTTTATCACGTCGCGCTCTCGCCATATTGCCGCAAGGTCCGTTTGGTGCTGGCCGAAAAACGGGTTGAGGTCGAGCTGGTCGAAGACCGCTATTGGGAGCCCGGCTCCGAACTCAACCGCCGCAATCCCGCCGGAAAGCTGCCGGTCCTGCGCATGGATGGTCGGTTGATGGCCGAAAGCCAGGCCATCGTCGAATATCTCGACGAGGTCATTCCGGTGCCCGCGCTGATGCCGCGCTCGCCGATCGAGCGCTACGAGGTCCGTCGCCTCTGCGCTTGGTTCGACGACAAATTCAACGCCGAGGTCACCCAGCCGGTCATGCATGAGCGGGTCTGGAAGAAGGTGATGAAGCTCGGCTATCCCGATTCGCGCGCGGTCAAGGAAGGGCTCAAGGCGATCAAGGAGCATATCGACTATATGTCGGGTCTGCTCGAGACGCGCCGGTGGCTCGCGGGCAATATGATGTCGCTCGCGGATTTCACTGCGGCCGCGCATTTCTCTTGCCTCGATTATATCTCGGACGTGGATTGGGACCGCTCTGCCGCGCTGCAGGAATGGTATGCGACGATCAAATCGCGCCCGGCCTTCCGCAGCCTTCTCGCCGATCACCTGCCGGGCGTGCCGCCAGCGCCGCATTATGCCGAACTCGACTTCTGAGGCCGAGGCCCTCAAGGCGCGGCTGGGTGCGGCCGCGCTGGCCGAGGGCTTTTCGGATATGGGCATCTGCCGCCCCGACGCGGTGCCCGCTTTGCCCGAGCGTCTTGACCATTTCCTCAAAGAAGAGCGCCACGGCCAGATGGACTGGATGGCCGAGCGTAGCCATTGGCGCGCCAATCCCGCGGCACTGTGGCCAGAGGCGAAATCTGTCATCATGCTGGCCGAGCTTTACACCCCCGATCACGATCCCATGGAAGTCACGCGCCTCTCTGACAAAGGCGCGATCAGTGTTTATGCGCAGGGCAAGGACTACCATGATCTCGTCAAGAAACGCTTAAAGCGGGTCGGGCGCTGGCTGATCGATCAGGCCAAAGGCGCCGAGATCAAGGTTTTCGTCGATACCGCCCCGGTGATGGAAAAACCCTTGGCGCAGGCGGCGGGGCTCGGCTGGCAGGGCAAGCACACCAATCTTCTGTCGCGCCGCCTTGGCAGCTGGTTCTTTCTCGGCTCGATCTTCACCACGATTGATCTGCCGAAAGACGCGGCCGAGACCAGCCATTGCGGCAATTGCCGCGCCTGTCTGACCGCCTGCCCGACCGATGCTTTCCCCGCGCCCTATCAGCTCGACGCGCGGCGCTGCATTTCCTATCTCACGATCGAGCACAAAGGCCCGGTCGATCTGGAACTGCGCCCGCTTCTCGGCAATCGGATCTATGGCTGCGACGATTGCCTGGCCGCCTGCCCTTGGAACAAATTCGCGCAAGACGCCAGCGAGCTGCGCTATCACGGCCCCCACCGCGCGCCCGATCTCGCGGAACTTGCCAAACTTGACGACCCGAGCTTCCGAGAGCAATTTTCTGGTAGCCCCATCAAACGGATAGGTCGGAACCGACTTGTCAGAAACGTGCTCTATGCTATCGGTAACTCTGCGAGGCCAGAGTTGCGGGCCAGCGCCGAGTCGCTGCTTGATGACGAAGATCTCGCCGTTTCAGATGCGGCCCGTTGGGCCTTGGACAGATTACGATGAATCCATCGACCGGCATCCTGCTGAAGATCCTGAGTGTGGTGGTTTTCACGGTGATGGCGGCGATCATCAAGCTGAATGCCGATGAAATCCCGGCCGGCCAGCAGGTGTTTTTCCGCTCGTTTTTCGCCATTCCGGTCATCCTCGGCTGGCTGATCTGGCGGCACGAGCTGTCGTCAGGTCTGGGCACGAAACGCCCGATCAACCACTTTTATCGCGGCTTCATTGGCACGACCGCAATGGGGCTGAACTTCGCCGCGCTTGGCTACCTGCCCTTCCCCGAGGCGACCGCGCTTGGCTATACCGCACCGCTGCTCACCGTGATCTTTGCCGCGATGTTTCTGGGCGAGGATGTGCGCGCCTTCCGCCTGATCTCGGTCCTGAACGGGCTGGTCGGCGTCGTCATCGTGCTGCTGCCGCGCCTTGGCGTCACCTCGGAAGGGTTAACCACGGCGCAGACGCTTGGCGCGGTGCTGGTGCTCTCTGGCGCGGCCTGCAGCGCGCTCGCGCAGATCTTCATCCGCAAGCTGGTGCTCGAGGAACGCACCTCGGTCATCGTCTTCTGGTTCTCGGTGACCTCGTCGATTCTGGCGCTGACCACCCTGCCCTTCGGCTGGGTCGTGCCCGCGCCCGGCACGCTGGTTTTGCTGATCGTCACCGGGCTGCTGGGCGGGTTGGGCCAGATCCTTTTGACCTCATCTTACCGCTTCGCCCCGGCCTCGGTCGTGGCGCCCTTTGAATATGCCTCGGTCATTCTGGCGCTGGCGATCGGCTATCTCAGCTTTGGCGAGGTGCCAACGCTGACCATGCTGGTCGGCTCGGCTATTGTCATCGGCGCGGGCATCGCCATTATCCTGCGCGAGCGCCAGCTCGGGATCGAGCGGACGCGCCAGCGCAAGGCGATGACGCCGCAGGGCTGATCACTCGAAGCCGAAAGCCACATAATCGCGCAGATAGGCGGCGCGCGCTGCCTTGCGCAGATGCTTGTCGTTTAGGAAATCCGGCATCGGCTCGGCACGGTATTCGGGCAGATCCGAGAGCCCGACCGAAGCCCCAATCCAGCCAAGATCACGGGCCAGATCATCCTCGCGCGCGACGAGATCGGGGCTGCCGAAACGCGCAAAACCGGCCAGAATCTCGGATTGGCTGGCCCAACCCGGATGGACCGGCAGTGAGGTCTGGCCGTTGAGGTTACGTTTGAGGAAGTCGAGGAAATCCGCGAAAAGCGCGACCATCCGACCGTCGTCGAGGTCAAGCAGCGCCTCGTCGGGCGGCAGAGCCACGCGGTAGACATCGCGCATCGCCTGGCGCAACTCGGTGTTTTTGCTGGTCAAAAGCGCCTCGAAGGCCGACCAGCTCCGCTTGAGCGGATGGCGCAGCACGGTAAAGCTGCGATGACCGGGATGGGCGCGCTTCCACTGGCGCAGGCTGTTTTGGTTGAAATCGCCCGTAAGTTCGGCCTGCGCGGCCAGCCAATCCGAAACCGAATCCGAGGGGCAGCCGCGCATCGGCATATAGATCAGCCCGGCCCCGACTTCGGCGGCCAGAAAGGCGGGCACGGTCGCGCCCCGGCGCGGCTCGAAATTCGGGATCTTGCGCAGCATGAAGGGATCAAGCCGGGCGAGCTCGGCCTGCATCTCGTCGAAATTCGAGACCTTTTCGGCCAGCTCACGCGGATTTTGCGGCACCTGATCCGAAGCGGGCTCGACCCGGTCGAGATCGGTGCGGCCGAGCCAGTGCAAAAGCCCGGTCATCACATCCGCGTCGCGCAGATCCTCGTAACCGAGCCAAAAGGCGCTTTGCCCGCTGGTTTGCAGCCGCGTCTGAACGCGGAGCTGGAATTCCTCGATCTCACCGGCCATCTGGCGGAAATCGGCGCCGTCGAAACGAACCGCCGCCGGGATCGGGGTCTCGGTCTCATTCAGCTTCCACTGGTTGGTTTCGCGCGCGAGCACGGTCGAGACATAGCTGTCCAAGGGATTGCGGGTCAGGATGATCTTGGCGCATTCGCGATCCTCCATGATCGCATCGAAGACGCGCGGGTCATGGTCGTGGAAATAGCGAAAACCCGGCAGATGGTTCGGCTTGTCGAAAATCGCGCGCAAAAGCACCGAAGGGTCGGCGTCACGCTCGGCGCGCGAGATGCCCTTGAGCTCGTCCTTGTCGGGCCAGCCCATCATATAGGGATTGAAGGCCTCGCCAAAGCAGGTGACGCGCTTGAGCGCATTCAGCGTCGCCTCGAGCAGGTTCGAGCCGGTCCGCATCTCGGCGAAAATGACGAAGCGCTTGAAGCTCTGGGGCTGGGTCACTGGAGGAGATCCTTCTTGAGAGGCGCGTCGACGTTGAAATCACCGGTCATTTGCGGGCTAAGACCGGCATTGCGCAACCGTTGCAGGAAGCGCCCGATGCCGGTGAGATCGCGGGTTTCCAGAGGCTCGGTGATCTCCTCGGGATTGCCGTCCAGCGCCTGCACCACCGATTGCAGACCGCCCATCGGACGCGCGGTGAAATCGGCAAGATCCCACATCCGGACGCGCGCCTTCAGCCAGACCGATTGCAGAATCGCGACCTGCTCGACCTCGG
The DNA here is from genome assembly GCF_000444995.1 of Paracoccus aminophilus JCM 7686. NCBI lineage: Bacteria > Pseudomonadati > Pseudomonadota > Alphaproteobacteria > Rhodobacterales > Paracoccaceae > Paracoccus > Paracoccus aminophilus. Next base: position 3,130,375 of record NC_022041.1, read on the forward strand.
TGCGCTGCAACTGGGCGGCGATCCGGCGGATGTCGTCAAAGGGCATCCCGGAGTTCAGCAAGGGCACCGCCCAAGCCCCGGTGATGACAAAGATCCGCGCATTCGGATCGGTCGCCATGAACCAGTTCAGCGTTTGCACATCGCGCGGGCTGTGCTGGAAGACCTGAAGCCGCATGGTGATGCGCACGAGATTGGCCAGAAAGCCGCGCTGATCGAGATCGCGCAGCGCGGCACTGGTCGAAAGCGCCCCCGGCCCGACCTCGCGCCGCCCCGCGAATTCGACCTTTTCGCGCGCGAAAAGATGGCCATGCACATCGGCATTCACATGCAGCGCCAGCCAGTTCTCGAAATCCGGGAAGAGGTCGCTGAAGCCGTGAAATACCGCATAGACGCGGCTGGTCTTGCCGTTTTCGCGGTCCTTGAGTGGGAAGCGGCTTTGCATGTAAAGCCCGGCGCGGCCCAAATCGCGCCGCTCGACCGCGCGGTTGATCAGCCGCCCGAGGCGCGCGGGCTGCGGTTCCGCCGCCGAGGGCCAGACCAGAATCGGGCGCGGGAAATAGCTGTAAAGCCCATGCGCGCGCGGCCAGATCTTGCGCGCCACGAAACAGCCCGATTCCTCGAGCATCTGCTTGTGGTCATCGTAGAAAATATAGGGTTTGCCCTGCCCGTCGAACTTCGCCAGCGTCAGCGAGCGGCTTTCGATCTGGGTCGAATGCCGCCGCGCCAAAGTCTGGAAATAGCTCTCATCCGGGATCCAGACCTGCGCGAAATAATTGTCGAACTCGGCCCGGCGCGGATCGGTCAGGATGGCCGAGAGCGTCTGGCGCGTCAGGCACCACCATTGCGAGCCAAGATGCGGCACGATCCCCTCGGGGATGCGGCGGCGCAGCCGGAAGCGGCGTTGGAAATTGACGTAGCTGTCAAAAAGCTTGCGATTGCGCCGGAACGAGAAGGGAAAGCGCATGGTGAAACGCTCTTCATTCAGCCCGCCGACGGTCCAGCCGACATCCTCGGCGGTGACGCTTTCGATGAAATCACGCCGCGGCCTGCGCGAGAGATAGGCGACCAGATCGGCAATCGGGCGCAAAGGCAGGCAAGAGCCCGAAACCAGCATCACATGGGTGACGTGATCAAAGCGGTCCAACAGCAGCGCGGTCGCGTCAATCGTTGCCTCGACCAGCCCGAACATGCCCCATTCGCAGGGCCTGCGCCGGCAGAAGACGACCTCCTTGAGATCCGAAAGCTCGGCCTGCATCTGATCGACCTCGGACTGGCGCGCCCGGGCGTCGATATGGATCGAGACCGCCGCACCGCCCTTTGCCCAGATCCGCACCATCCGCGCCGCGATATGCAGCCCGTCATGGCACAGCATCGCAATCCCAAGCTTGACCCTTGTGCTCATGCCCAGTTCCCCTTGGACATGAGGCCCAGATCTTCGAGCTGGTGCCAGTCATAGAACTCGCGCGATTCCTCGCACCAGAGGTCAATCTGATCCTGCAACCCGGCCTGATAGGCGCGGTATTCCTGCGAATTGGCGTAATGCTGCTGACGGTTGAGCTCTTCGCTCGATTTCTCGACGAAGGTCGACAGGAATTTCATATGCAGCAGACAGCCCGAGGCCTTTTCTCCGCCGTTTTCATCATAGACGAGATTGAGCGAGCGCGGCAGCAGCATATGGGTCGAGCTGGCATAGACAAAGCTTCTTTCCCAGCGCACCAGCGGGATCTTGTTCAGCGCCGGACCCTTTTCGGGCTCATCGGCAAAGAAGGCGCGCGCGCGCGGACCGCCCTGAATCCAGAGATTGCCGAACTCGCCATTCTTGCGGATCGCGTAATTGGCCGGGTCGAACCAGCGCGCGATTTCCAGCGGATTGCGCCCCTCGCGGTAAGGCTCGGCGGCAATCGGCCCCTTGGGATACATGTCGAGCAGCATCGCCGAGAAGCTTTTGATCGCCGAGGCATCCATCCAATCCGTGAGCGCGCGCAGCGGTCGGGTGTCGCAATGCGGATAGACCAGAAACTCGTCGGGATCGACGGTCAGGCACCAATGGCCACGCCCATAGCGGTGCAACAGCCAGTTGATCCAATCCATGCCGAAGCGCGAATTCTTGTAGCTGGCCTTGGTCACCCAGACCGAGGCATCGGGCTGGCTGGCCATGAACTCGCGGCTGCCATCGTCGGAATCATTATCGACAACGAGAAAATGCTGAATTCCCATCTCGCGGTAATATTCGACGAAATAGGGCAGACGCACCCGCTCGTTGCGCAGAGTCACGAAGAGGAGCAGCTGGCCCTTGCGGATTTTCGCGGTGTTGTCCGAGACGGATTTGAGACGGCGATGGCGACGAATAGCCCGCCCAAGCAGGTATTGCCTGAGCGTGCGGAGTTTAACTTTGCGCTTTATCTGTCTGAATATGCGCGACACGGCCTCAACCTCTCAGTGAGTTTGATAGACTAGTCACGCAGATCCAGCAATGCGCGCTGGACCTGATCAAAGTGGCTTGGCCAATCGGGAATCTCGCGCGGCGCGAGCCGCTGGATCGGCGTTTGCGCCATGGCCGCGACGGCCTCGGCCCAAGCCTCTGGCTCATCGGGCGACAGATAGCGCGCCCAATCGCCCAAAAGCTCGCGCGTCGAGGGCAAGGGCGATGCGAGAACCGGCAGGCCAAGGCGGGCGGCCTCGATCAGCGGCAGGCCAAAACCCTCGGCCCGGCTGGGCATCAAAAGCGCATGGGCCCGCTCCATCAGCGCGGCGACCTCCCCATCGCCGAGATCGCCGAATTCCTGCACCGCCGCCCCCGCAGGCAAGTGATCGAGACGCGCGAAAACCGCGTGATTTTCCCAGCCGCGCCGCCCGATGATCAGCAGCCGCGGCAGATCCGCGACAGGGAGGCGCTTGGCCAGAAGCGCCCAGGCATCCAGCAAGACGGCATGGTTCTTGCGCGGCTCGATCGTGCCAAGCGCGATGAACATCGGCCGCGTCAGATCGAGACCCGGCGGCAAGGCGGCAGAATCGGCAGGGACCGGGCGGGCGCCAATCGGCGTGACCGCAATCGGCGCCCGCCCGTGCACCGCAAGCCTGCCGCGCCACAGCGCAATTTGCGCGGCGCTGGCCTTGGACACGGTGAGGACCAGATCGGCCATGCCCGCCGCCACGGCGAAACGGTCGCGAAACTTCTCGCTCTGACCCTGACGGGTGAATTCGGGGTGGTCGAGCGGGATCGTGTCATGGATCATCACGACGCGGCGCAGGCCCTGAAGCCCGGCGAACACCTCGCGTCGCCAATTGGCGTGGCCGAGATTGAGATAGGCTGCCTCTGCCCCAAGATCGTGCAGCGCCTGCGCGGCAATCTTGCGAATAAAGCCGCGCTCGATCCGCAGCGCGTGGGCCGCCAAGACGCGGGTGGCACGATCCTTCAACGCCGTCCGGCCCGCCAAGCGATCGAGAAGCCCCGGCGCGGGCAGATCCGCGACCGCACCCTCGATCCAGTCGAGCAAAAGCGCGCCCGCCGTGGCGGGCAGCAAGGCCTGACCTCGCGGCACCCGGCAGAGCAGCAGATGCGGTTTGCCTTGGAGATGGCGCAGCCATTCCAGCTCGACCCGGTCGATGCCGGTCAGCGGTCCGCCACCAAGGCGTGAGACCAGCCTTGAGATGTCGAGCAGGATCCCCGGCTCAGCGGGCATATCCACCGGACTGATGCCAACGCCAGGCGTCGCGCACCATTTGCGCCATGGTCGAGCGCTCTGGCTGCCAGCCCAGCAAGGCCCGCGCCTTTTCGCTGCCCGAAACCAGCTTCACCGCATCGCCCGCCCGGCGCGGTCCCTCGTGATAGGGCACTTCGCGGTTGGTGATATGGTGCGACTGGTTGATCACTTCGCGCACGGAAAAACCGTTGCCGGTGCCGAGACAAAAGACCTCGACCCCCGGTGCGACCTTGTCCGCTTGCAGATGCTTGAGCCCAAGGACATGGGCCTCGACCAGATCCATGACATGGACATAGTCGCGGATGCAGGTGCCATCTTCTGTCGGATAATCCGTGCCAAAGATCGTCAGCTCGCCGCGCTTGCCCTCGATCGCATCGAGGATCAGCGGGATGAGATGAGTCTCGGGCTGATGGAACTCGCCGACCTCAGCCTCCGGATCGCCGCCCGCGACGTTGAAATAGCGAAAGATCACCGAGCGCAGCCCGTCGGAGGCGCCGAAATCCTTCAGCATATCCTCGATCGCGCGCTTGGAGGCGCCGTAGGCATTGATCGGCGCCTGCGCGGTGGTTTCATCGAGCATCACCCCGTCCTGATCGCCGTAAGTGGCGCAGGTCGAGGAGAAGACGAAATCGCGAATCCCGGCCGCCAGGGTCGCCTCGATCAGATTGAGCGAGCCGCCGACATTGGTGCGCCAGTATTTCCCCGGCTCGCGCATCGATTCGCCGACCTGGCTGAGGGCTGCGAAATGCATCACCGCGACCGGTTGGTGGAGGGCCAGAACCTCGTCGATGCGGGCTCGGTCGAGCAGGTCGCCCTGCTCGAAGGGACCGAACTTCACGGCCTCGCGCCAGCCGGTGCACAGATTGTCGAAGGTGACCGGCTCAAAGCCGGCCGCCTTCAGCGCCTTGCAGGCATGCGAGCCGATATAGCCCGCGCCCCCCGTGACCAGAACCTTCGGAGCCATGATTACTCGGCGGCTTTGCGGATCGCGGCCAGATCGGTCAGGTAATCGCCGAATTCGTCGCGCAGCTCTTCGCGCGCCAGACCGAAGGCGACCGTTGCCTGCAGGAAGCCCGCTTTCGAGCCGCAATCGAAGCGCTGACCGCGGAAGCGCAGGCCGAAGACATCGCGACCTTCCTCGATCTCGTCAGCAATCGCATCGGTCAGCTGGATTTCCCCGCCCGAGCCCTGACGCAGCTTGTTGAGGTTGTTCATCACCGTCGGCGCAAGAATATAGCGGCCGATCACGGCCAGGTTCGACGGCGGATCGGATTGCGGCTTTTCGACCATGCCCTTGGCGCGCACGATGGCACCCATGTCTTCGGCCACATCGAGCACGCCGTAGGACTTGGTCTTCTCGGGCGCGACTTCCATCGTGGCGACCATGCTGCCGCCGGTCTCGTGATAGGCTTCGACCATCTGCTGCAGGCAAGGCGGTTCGCCCATGATGACGTCATCGGTCAGGATCACGGCGAAGGGCTCGTCGCCGACCAGACGGCGCGCGCACCAGACCGCATGGCCAAGGCCAAGCGCCTTGTGCTGGCGGATATAGGCGATCGCGCCCGATTCCATATTGGTCGAGCGCAGGATGTCGAGAAGCTCGGTCTTGCCCGATTTCTTCAGCGTCGCCTCAAGCTCATGGGCGTGATCGAAGTAATCCTCTAGCGCGCCTTTGCCGCGCGAAGTCACGAAGATGAATTCGGTGATACCGGCGGCGCGCGCTTCGTCGATCGCATATTGGATCAGAGGCCGGTCAACCAAAGTCATGATCTCTTTGGGAATGCTCTTCGTTGCAGGCAGGAAACGCGTCCCAAGCCCGGCAACGGGGAAAATGGCTTTTGTGACCTTACGCGTCATTTAACTCACTCCTCATACTGTTTTCTTTCCCGAAAACAGACAGTCTCTGCGTCCATAACACCGACTTTACATCATGTCAGTGATAAGTTTGGTTGTATTCGTCAGATTTGGTTCCGCCTGCTTTTTCAGTGAGATACCCCTCATCTGACGACAACCGGCGGACAAGCGCCCGTTCTGCGGCCTTTCGGCCCGCGAAAAGTGGCTGATTTTCGCCAAAACCGGCCCAAATTCCGCCTTTCTGCTCCCACCATCCACCGGCATGAAGGCCAAGGCGCGGCGGCAAGAACCCCGGCGACCACAGAATCACCCCGGCGATCCCGCCCGCCGCCACCGCCTGCGCGGCCGATCTGCGCAAGGCGCGCGCCTGCCAGTGCCAGCCGCTGAAGACCTGCGGCGCGACGCGGCGAGGGATGCGGGGGCCAAAGGGCAGAAACGGCAATGTTTCATGTGAGTCAGTCCCAATCGCTACCGGCGGCGCAGGCGGCGGGCAGTTTTGGCCCGCCTCGATCCCGCGCGCGAGCCCCGCGAGCAGCGGCGCGACGCCAAGCGGATCGAGCCGTCCCGCCACCATCAGCCGCAACAGCCGCTTGCGCTGGCGTCCGGCAAGATCGGGCATCTCGCCGCCATGACGCGCCACGAAAATCGCGGTTGAGCGGCCGATCGCGGTCAGATCCGAGGGCACGCCGCTTTGCGCCCGCACCGGACCCGCTGCCGCGCCATGGATCACCTCGGCTCTGGACAAGACGGCGGTCAGGGCTTGCGGAAAGCGCCGGGCGAGGCGCAGGTTCACGTCGCTTTCGTCGAGATGATAGGCAAAGGCCGGGTCAAAGCCGCCGATCTCGCGCAAAGCGGCGCGGCGAAAGGCGCAATTGGTGCCAAGCGTGCTGACCGGCGCGCCATTGGCGACGCCAAGCGCCCCGCTTTCGGCAATCGCAAAGGCCAGCCCATCGGCACCGATCCTCTCGCCCCGCGCCTGCCAGCGAAACCCGTCCGGGCCGCGCGTCCAGCCGGTCGCGGCGATGACGCGGGGATCGGTGAAGGCGCGGGCCAGACGGCTCGCCCAGCTTGGCAGCGCCAAAGCGTCATCGTCGATGAAAGCGATGATCTCGGCCCCCGCCGCCGCGATCCCGGCATTGCGCGCCGCAGAGATATTCGCCTCGTCAAAGGGGATGCGTTTGAGCGCAAGATCTGGGCGTAGATCGACCGAGCCGGGATCGGCCACGAGGATCACCTCGAAGGCGGGGTGATCCTGTTGCTCCAGCGCGGCAAGGCAAAAGCTCAGCCGGTCGCGGCGATGGCGCGAGACGATGACGATGCTGAGGCGCGGAGGATCTTGCTCCGCAGCCCCGGCCTCGGGCGCGGTCAATCGGCCCCCATCCGCTGCATCATCTCTTCGATCTTGGCGACATCGGTCGGGTTGTTGAGCTCCCAGAACTCGCGCCCGCGCGCCTCGACCTCGACGCACAGCACCTTGCGCCCACGCTCAAGAAAGCGGAGCTGCTCGAGCCCTTCGAGAAGCTCGGTCCGGCCCTCGCCCCAGCCTGGGTATTCGGCCAGGGCCGCCGGGCGGTAGGCATAGACGCCGACATGGTGAAAGACCGGGGTCGGCGCATCGGCGGCGAAATCGCCCGCCGCGAAGGGGATCACCTCTTTCGAGAAATACATCCCCCGCATGTCATGACCAAAGACCGCCGTGGTCCCGCCGACCCGACCCGCCGCGCGATCCGCGATCAGATCGGCGCGCATCCGGCCCGAGCATTGCAGCACCGGCGTCGCGACATCGGCCCCAGCATCGCCGCGAAGCCCCGCGACCAGATCCTCGATGAACCATGCGGGCGTGAGCGGCGCATCGCCTTGCAGGTTGACGACGATTTCGGGCGAAAGCCCAAGGTTCGCAATGGCTTCGGCGCAACGCTCGGTGCCATTGCGCGCCTCGGGAGAGGTCATCGCGACCTCGGCTCCGAAAGCTTCGGCATGATCGCGAATGCGAGCGTCGTCGGTCGCGACGATGACCCAGTCGATGCCCGCCACCGCCTGCGCCGCGTCCCAGCTGCGCCGGATCAGGCTTTTGGCCTCACCCGAGGCGCCAGTGAGCTCGACCAGCGGTTTGCCGGGATAGCGCGAGGATTGGTAACGCGCGGGGATAACGATGACGACGGACATGGCTCAGTCCTTGACCAGAAGGACGCCGGGCGCGAGAGCGATGAAGAACGGATTGCCAAAGCCCTCCTTGCCATAGGCGAGCGGGCTGTGATCGTCGAAATTCACAACCTTTCCGCCCGCCGCGCGCAAAACGGCGTCACCCGCTGCCGTATCCCACTCCATCGTGCGGCCAAGGCGCGGATAGAGATCAGCCTCGCCCGTCGCGACAAGGCAGAATTTGAGCGAGGAGCCCGCCGAAGTCATGTCGCGCACCGCATAGCGCGAGATGTAATCATCCGTCGCGGCATCGCGATGCGATTTCGAGGCGACGACCATCAGCGCGCGATTATCGACCGTGTGATTGACCCCGATCGGGGTGAGCTCGCCCGGAGCCTCGCCGAAGGGCCCCTTCTCCTCGACCGCGCCGCCTTCTGCGGTGGTGTAGAAAAGACGGCCCTTGGCCGGGGCATAGACCACGCCCAGAACCGGCGTGCCCTCGACGACATAAGCGATATTGACCGTGAAATCGCCGCGGCGCTGAACGAATTCCTTGGTCCCATCCAGCGGATCGACGATCAGAAAGGTCGCAACGCTTTGGCCATGCGTCGCGGCCTGCTCTTCGGTGACAAGGGCAATGTCGGGGAATGCTGCGCGCAGCCCCTCAGAGATCAGGCGATCGGCGGCCTCATCGGCCTCGGTCACGGGGGAGGCATCGGATTTGGAACGGACCTCGAAATCCTCGGAACCGTAGATCTCCATGATCTTTTCGCCAGCCAGAAGCGCCAGCCGGCGCATTTCGGCGACCATTGGTTCAAATTGCATCCGTTTTCCTTTCGCGGCACGGCCTGCAAAGCCCGCGCCTGATTGAACCTGCGTTTGCACTCACTTATGATCGCCAGAACCGCTTTCGGCAAGCGCCGGGCACCCCAAACGAGCGCGCGAATTCTGGTCATGTTCACGTCGAGACGCAGCCGCAATATTCTGGAGGCCACGTTCACCACGTTGGCGCTGATCTATCATCTCGCGGTCTATAACCTGCGCAAAGACCACCGCAACGCCGTGATCGGGCTTCTGGTAACGATCCTGCAATCCAGTATCTTCATCATCGGCTTCATGGCCATGTATCTGATCTTTGGGGTAAAAAAGTCTCCGCTCCGGGGAGATTTCATCCTCTACATCATGTCGGGCGTCTTCGTCTTCATGATCAACAGCCGGACCGCGGGCGCGGTGTCTTCGGCGGGCAGCTCGCTGGATACGATGGTCAAACACGCGCCGATGAACACCGCCGTGACGATCAGCGGCGCGATGCTGTCCTCGCTTTACCAGCAAACGGTCTCGATTCTCGTCATCCTCTGGGCCTATCACACGCTGGTCACGCCGATCACCATCGAGCGGCCGGTCGCCGCCTATGGCATGGTGCTGCTCTCTTGGTTGTGCGGGGGCGCGGTCGGGCTGATTTTCCTGTCCATCAGGTCGTGGTCGGCGCAGACCGGCAAAATCGTCACCACGCTTTATCAGCGCATGAACATGATCTTTTCGGGCAAGATGTTCGTGGCCAATGCCATGCCCGCCATGCTCTTGCCAATGTTCACCTGGAATCCGCTGTTTCACATCATCGACCAGACGCGCGGCTTCGTTTTCATCAACTATACGCCGCATAATACCAATCTCAGCTATCCGATCTATGTCACACTCGCGGTTTTCATGATCGGCCTGATGGCAGAATTCGTGACGCGCAGATCGGTCTCGGTCAGCTGGTCGGCGGGGCGCTGAGGCAGCCCCGGACAGAGCCTCGGCGCAGGCGAAATCCCGCAAGGATCGCCAGCAAATACAGGCGATTGTGATCTGAAGCGAGGCGCTTGGCCGCGGCACGCCGACCAAGCGACGATCCTAAAATCTTCATGGTCACGCGGCTTGCAGCTCTGTCAACCCTCCCTATATAAAGTTGCGACCCTGCCACGGGCACCTTGCCTTGGGCAGAAATTCTTGGGATTTGGACCCGGAGGCCGCAACGGATCCGGTGTCCGCTGTATCGCCGTAAGAGAGGATTGTTCATGTCAAAAGTCATCGGCATCGACCTTGGCACCACCAACAGCTGCGTCGCCATCATGGATGGCAGCCAGCCGAAAGTCATCGAGAACTCGGAAGGGGCGCGCACCACGCCGTCGATCGTCGGTTTCACCGACAACGAGCGTCTGGTCGGTCAGCCCGCGAAGCGTCAGGCTGTCACCAACCCGACCAATACCGTTTTCGCCGTTAAACGCCTGATCGGGCGCCGCGTCACCGATGCGGAGGTCGAAAAGGACCGCCATCTCGTTCCCTACAACATCGTTGACGGTGGCAATGGGGACGCTTGGGTTGAAGTGAAGGGCGAGAATTTCTCCCCCGCCCAAGTCAGCGCGATGATCCTTCAGAAGATGAAGGAAACCGCCGAAAGCTATCTGGGTGAGAAGGTCGATCAGGCCGTCATCACCGTTCCGGCCTATTTCAACGACGCGCAGCGTCAGGCCACCAAGGACGCGGGCAAGATCGCGGGCCTTGAGGTTCTGCGCATCATCAACGAACCGACCGCCGCTGCTCTGGCTTACGGTCTCGACAAGAAAGATTCGAAAACCATCGCGGTCTATGACCTTGGCGGCGGTACCTTCGACATCACCATTCTGGAAATCGACGACGGCCTGTTCGAAGTCAAATCCACGAACGGCGACACCTTCCTTGGTGGCGAAGACTTCGACATGCGCATCGTCAACTATCTGGCTGACGAGTTCAAAAAAGAGCATGGCGTCGATCTGACCAAGGACAAGATGGCGCTTCAGCGCCTGAAGGAAGCCGCGGAAAAGGCCAAGATCGAGCTGTCCTCCTCGTCGCAGACCGAGATCAACCAGCCGTTCATCTCGATGGACAAGAACACCGGCACGCCGCTGCACATGGTCATGAAACTGACCCGTGCCAAGCTGGAAAGCCTGGTTGCCGATCTGATCAAACGCACGATCAAGCCGCTTCAGGAAGCCCTGAAAGACGCCGGAATCTCGAAGTCGGAAATCGACGAGGTCGTTCTCGTCGGCGGGATGACCCGGATGCCGAAAGTCATCGAGGAAGTCACCGCTTTCTTCGGCAAAGAGCCGCATAAAGGCGTGAACCCTGACGAAGTCGTGGCGCTTGGCGCAGCGATTCAGGCAGGTGTTCTGCAGGGCGACGTGAAAGACGTGGTTCTCTTGGACGTGACGCCGCTGTCCTTGGGTATCGAAACGCTGGGTGGCGTCTTCACCCGTCTGATCGACCGCAACACGACGATCCCGACCAAGAAGTCGCAGATCTTCTCAACGGCCGAGGACAACCAGAATGCCGTGACCATCCGGGTCTTCCAGGGTGAGCGCGAGATGGCGGCCGACAACAAGATGCTCGGTCAGTTCAACCTCGAGGACATTCCGCCCGCGCCGCGTGGCCTGCCGCAGATCGAAGTCACTTTCGACATCGACGCCAACGGCATCGTCTCGGTTTCGGCCAAGGACAAAGGCACCGGCAAGTCGCAGAATATCACGATCCAGGCCTCGGGTGGTCTCTCGGATGAAGATATCGAGAAGATGGTCAAGGACGCCGAGGCGAATGCCGAAGCCGACAAGAGCCGCCGCGAGCTGGTCGAAGCCAAGAACCAGGCGGAAAGCCTGATCCATTCGACCAAGAAATCGCTGGACGATCACGGCGACAAGGTCGATGGCTCGACCGTCGAGGCAATCGAACTGGCCATCGGCGCTCTGGAAGACTCGCTCAAGTCGGAAAACGCCGACAAGATCAAGAGCGGTATCCAGAACGTCATGGACGCGTCGATGAAGCTTGGCGAAGCCATCTACAAAGCCAACCAGTCGGAAGGCGGCAATGGCGAGGAAGCCGATCACGACGCCGGTCCGCGTGGTGCGGATGACGATATCGTCGATGCCGATTTCGAAGATCTCGGCGGCGAAGACAAGAAGCGCAAGTAAGCGCGTGTAACCAGTCAGGCCGGCCCGACGCGCCCCAGCGGCGCGGGCCGGCCCATTCGTGAGAGGCCCGAACGGGAACCACATGGCTAAACGGGATTACTACGACATCCTTGGCGTGAACAAAGGCGCCTCTGCGGATGAGATCAAAAAGGCCTACCGCTCCAAAGCCAAGGCCCTGCATCCAGACCGCAACCCAGATTGCAAGACCTCTGAGGACGAGTTCAAAGAGGTCAACGAGGCCTATGATTGCCTCAAGGACGGCCAGCGCAAGGCCGCCTATGACCGCTTTGGTCATGCCGCTTTCGACGGCGGCATGGGCGGTTTCGGCGCGCGCGGCGGCAATCCGAATGGCGATTTCGGCTCGGCCTTTGCCGATGTCTTCGAAGATCTCTTCGGCGATTTCATGGGGCGCGGCGGTCAGGGCGGCGGGCGGCAACGCGCCAGCCGGGGCCAGGATCTGCGCTATAACCTGCGGGTCTCGCTCGAAGAGGCCTATGTCGGCCTGCAAAAGACCATTGCGGTTCCCGGCTCGGTCTCCTGCACCGGCTGTAACGGCACCGGCGCCGAAGGCGCGGTCGAACCTGCGACCTGTCCGACCTGTTCGGGCATTGGCAAGGTCCGCGCCAGCCAGGGCTTCTTCACGGTCGAGCGCACCTGCCCGACCTGCGGCGGTCAGGGCCATATCGTCAAGAATCCCTGCAAGGAATGCCACGGCGCTGGCCGGATCGAGAAAGAGCGCAGCCTTTCTGTCAGCATCCCGGCAGGCGTTGAAACCGGCACCCGCATCCGCCTTGCTGGCGAGGGCGAGGCCGGGATGCGCGGCGGTCCCTCGGGCGATCTCTATATCTTCATCGAGGTCAAAGAGCATCCGATCTTCGTGCGCGACGGGCGCACGCTCGCCTGTCAGGTCCCAGTCTCTATGGGCACGGCGGCGCTCGGCGGCGAGATCGAGGTCCCGACCATCGACGGCGGTCGCTCGCGCGTGAAAGTACCGCCGGGCACCCAGACCGGCAAGCAGATGCGCCTGCGCGGCAAGGGCATGCCGCCCCTGCGCCACGGCCCCGGCCTTCAGGGCGATTTCGGCGATATGCTGATCGAGCTCTCGGTCGAGACGCCGGTCAACCTCACCCCGCGCCAGAAAGAGCTTTTGCGCGAGTTCGAGGGGATCCAGGCCGACAACAACCCCCAGACCTCTGGTTTCTTCCAGAAGATCAAAGGCTTCTGGGACGAGATGAAGGGCTGAAACGCCCAGACAAGCCCGGGGAAACCCGGGCTTTTTCTTTGCCGATTAAGCTCTTCTTCATTCTCTCGCGCGACATTTGAGCCATGAGCCCGAATCGCGCCTTTTCCGAAATGCCCCTGCCGCTCTTTGCGGCGCCCGATCTGGTGACGGATGAGGCCAGTCCGACCGATCGTCCCTCTGGCGCTTCGGGCAAGGCGCCAAGCTATCTCGCCGATCACCGCAGTCGGCTGCGCGACCGCTTCATGTCCGGCGGCGCGGCGGCGATGCCGGATTATGAGCTGCTCGAACTCGTGCTCTTTCGCGCCATCCCGCGGCAGGATGTGAAGCCGCTGGCCCGAAGGCTGCTTGAGGTCTTCGGGGATTTCAACCGCGTGCTCTCGGCCAATCCCGCACGTCTCGCCGATATTCCGGGCATTGGCCCCGCCGTCATTCAGGAACTGAAGATCGTCGAAGCTGCGGCCCATCGCCTCGCCCGCTCGAAAGTGATGGGGCGCCCGGTTCTCTCAAGCTGGGACGCGCTCCTTGATTATTGCCATACCGCGATGGCCCATGCCGAGATCGAGCAGTTCCGCACGCTCTATCTCGACCGCAAGAACATGCTGATCGCCGATGAAGAGCAAGCGCGCGGCACGGTCGATCATGTTCCGGTCTATCCGCGCGAAATCATGCGCCGCGCGCTTGGTCTGAATGCGAGCGCGCTGATCCTCGTGCACAACCATCCCTCGGGCGATCCCACGCCGTCAGAGGCCGATATCGTGATGACCGCCCGGATCGTCAGAGCCGCCGAGGTCATGGGCATCACCGTTCACGATCACCTGATCATCGGCAAATCGCGCGAGCTGAGCTTTCGCGCCGAAGGGCTACTATGAATTTTCTCTTCCGCGTCCTGCTTTGGCTCTTCCACATCAAGCGCGATCTCCTTGTCGCAGCCGAGGCGCATGGCCCGACCCTCGCAGGCCGGGGCGGTCTCTCGCTTCCCGCGCGGCTCGCCGCAGACGGGCCGCAGGGAATCGCGCAAGTGCCACCGGCCACGCCTGGCCTCATGGCGATGCGCCGCTCGCCCTTGCCCTTGCCCTCGCTCAGGCGTGATCGCGGCGGGTGCGACAATCTTGCGCATGATGCCAGGCTGCGCCGATCCATGGGAGCGCCGCCGATCCTTGCCAAGACAAGCTCAACCGGATCTCGCTGGCCTCGCGCGCAGCCGGCCGGCCGATCTGAGCTGAAGCATCGAACCTCACAGCCCATTCCGCCGACCCGAATCCCACGGACGCCCGGCTGATTGCGCCAACAGCGGCGCCTCCCGCGACTCGCGGCGGATTTCGTCAATTCCGCGCCAAAGTAGCCGCGAAAAGCGACGCCTCATCTCTGACGTGAAATCGGAAGACCGCGGCAAGGAGGGGTGGGGGAAAACCGCAACCAAAATCCCACACATAAGGTGGATAGAGGCGGTTTGGCGCGCGCGCCCCGCTGGACTGACGCAGATTTGATCGCTACAACCGCCCCGCGAGGGCTGCGTCATACGCGGCCCAAAGTCGTATAGCCGCATAGCCCCAGGGGGGCAGAATTGGAGATCTGATCGTGTCCCACGCAGACGAACACGCAGGCGATCACGGCGCCACCCGGAGAGATTTTCTATACTACGCGACTGCCGGTGCCGGTACGGTCGCGGCCGGGGCGGCCGCTTGGACCCTGATCAACCAGATGAATCCCTCCGCCGATGTTCAGGCGCTGAGCTCGATCCAGGTCGATGTCAGCGGCGTTGAAACCGGCACCCAGCTGACCGTGAAATGGTTGGGCAAGCCCGTTTTCATCCGCCGTCGCACGGAGAATGAAATCGAGGCCGGCCGCGCCGTCAAACTTGAAGAGCTGATCGACAGAGACGCCGAGAACGCCAACAAACCCGGCGAGCCCGCGACCGACCAGAACCGCACGCTGGACGAAGCGGGCGAGTGGCTGGTGATGATCGGGGTTTGCACCCACCTCGGCTGCGTGCCGATCGGGAACGGCGCTGGCGATTTCGGCGGCTGGTTCTGCCCCTGCCACGGCTCGCATTACGATACCGCTGGACGTATCCGGAAAGGGCCTGCGCCGCAGAACCTGCACATTCCGGTCAATGCGTTCGTCAACGACACCACCATCAAGCTGGGCTGAGGAGAGGCGCACATGGCTGGAATCCCCCACGACCATTACGAGCCCAAGACGGCACCCGAGCGCTGGCTGAACCGCCGCCTCCCCGTCGTCGGCCTGCTCTATGACACCCTGATGCTTCCGACCCCCAAGAACCTGAACTGGTGGTGGATCTGGGGCATCGTTCTGACCTTCTGCCTGGCTTTGCAGATCGTCACCGGCATCGTGCTGGTCATGCATTACACCCCGCATGTCAGCCTGGCCTTCTCGTCGGTCGAGCATATCATGCGCGACGTGAACGGCGGCTATATGCTGCGCTATCTCCATGCGAACGGCGCATCGCTGTTCTTCTTCGCGGTCTATATCCACATCTTCCGCGGCCTCTACTACGGCAGCTACAAAGCCCCGCGCGAGGTCACCTGGATCATCGGGATGCTTATCTATCTCTTGATGATGGCGACCGCCTTCATGGGCTATGTGCTTCCCTGGGGCCAGATGTCCTTCTGGGGCGCGACCGTGATCACCGGCCTCTTCGGCGCGATCCCGGGCATTGGCGAGTCGATCCAGACCTGGCTGCTCGGCGGTCCGGCTGTCGATAACGCGACGCTCAACCGCTTCTTCTCGCTGCACTATCTGCTGCCCTTCGTGATTGCTGCTCTGGTGATCGTCCATATCTGGGCCTTCCACACCACCGGCAACAACAACCCGACCGGCGTCGAAGTCCGCCGCACCTCGAAAGAAGAAGCCGAGAAGGACACCCTGCCCTTCTGGCCCTATTTCGTGATGAAGGACCTCGTCGGTCTGGCCATCGTTCTGGTCGTCTTCTTCGCCATCGTCGGCTTCATGCCGAACTTCCTTGGCCACCCGGACAACTACACCGAGGCCAACCCGCTGGTGACTCCGGCCCATATCGTGCCGGAATGGTACTTCCTGCCCTTCTACGCGATCCTGCGCGCCTTCACGGCAGATGTCTGGGTTGTGCAGCTGGTGAACTGGGCCTCGTTCCGCATCATCGATGCGAAATTCTTCGGCGTCCTTGCGATGTTCGGCGCAATCCTCGTCATGGCTCTGGTGCCGTGGCTGGACACCTCGCGCGTGCGCTCGGGCCGTTACCGTCCGCTGTTCAAGTGGTGGTACTGGCTTCTGGCCATCGACTTCGTGATCCTGACCTGGGTCGGGGCACAGCCGCCGGAAGGGATCTATCCCTATATTTCGCTCGCGGGTGCAGCCTATTGGTTCGGTTACTTCCTCGTCATCCTGCCGGTTCTCGGCGTGATCGAGAAACCGCTGCCGATGCCGCAGACCATCGAAGAAGATTTTGACGCCCATTACGGCGCCAAAACCCATCCTGCCGAGTAAGGAGAGGCAACAATGACCTTGAGAAACGTCTCGCTCACGGCTGTTGCGGCCCTGACCGTTGCTCTTGCAGGCGGCGCGATGGCTCAGGACAGCTCGACGGCGCAGGGCACCACTGCCCCCGCCGGTTCCAGCTACCACAGCGGCCAAACGGCCGCCCCCGCTGCCGAAGCCCCAGCGGCTCCGGCAGCCGAAGAGGCGAAGCCTGCTGAAGCCGCTGCTCCGGCAGCTGAAGCAGCAAAGCCCGCCGAAGCTGCTGCTCCGGCAGCCGAAGAAGCAAAGCCCGCTGAAGCCGCCGCTCCGGCAGCAGAAGAAGCAAAGCCTGCTGAAGCCGCTGCTCCGGCAGCAGAAGAAGCAAAGCCCGCTGAAGCCGCTGCTCCGGCAGCCGAAGAAGCAAAGCCCGCTGAAGCCGCCGCTCCGGCAGCAGAAGCAGCAAAGCCTGCTGAAGCTGCTGCTCCGGCAGCGGAAAAGGCGCATGAACCGGCCGCCGACGCCCATGCGGCGCCTCATATCGAGGATGTTGCCTTCAGCTTCGAAGGCCCGTTTGGCACCTATGACCAGTTCCAGCTTCAGCGCGGTCTGCAGGTCTATACCGAGGTCTGCTCGGCCTGCCACGGTCTGACCTATGTGCCGCTGCGCACGCTCGGCGATGCTGGCGGCCCGCAGCTGCCCGCAGACCAGGTCCGCGCCTATGCGGCGAACCTGTCGATCAATGACCCGGAAACCGGGGAAGAGCGTCCGCGTCTGCCCACCGATCACTTCCCGACGATCCACGGCGAAGGCATGGGTCCCGATCTGTCGCTGATGGCCAAAGCCCGTGCGGGCTTCCATGGCCCCTATGGCACCGGTCTGAACCAGCTCTTCCATGGCATTGGCGGCCCGGAATACATCCATGCGGTGCTGACCGGCTTCAATGGCGAAAGCAAGGAAGAAGCCGGGCATACGCTCTATCACAACGCCGCCTTCCCGGGCGGCTGGATCGGCATGCCCCCGCCGCTCTCGGAAGGTCAAGTGACCTATGAGGACGGCACGGAAGCCACGGTGGACCAGATGTCGCAAGACGTTTCGGCCTTCCTGATGTGGACTGCCGAGCCCAAGATGATGGACCGCAAACAGGTTGGCTTCATCTCGGTGCTGTTCCTGATCGTGCTGGCCTCGCTGCTCTACATGACCAACAAGCGTCTGTGGTGGAACGTGAAGCATCGCGGCGAAGAGAAGCACTAAGCTTTTCGCGAAACTCCTAGGAAACGCGCCCTCCGGGGCGCGTTTTGCTTTTGTCTGAAGCCATCAAGCGTCTGGACAAACCGGGTCGCAATAAGCCAGATGCGGCCCTGACTGGAGGCCCCATGACGATCTATAATCTCGGCTCGATCAACATCGATCACATCTACCGTCTCGACCACCTGCCCCGCCCGGGCGAGACCCTCGGCGCGCTGGATTACCGGCTGGGCCTTGGCGGCAAGGGCGCGAACCAATCGGTTGCCGCCGCGCGTGCGGGCAGCAAGGTTGTCCATCTCGGCGCGATGTCGGATGCGGACAACTGGGTGATCGAGGTGCTGGAAGGCGCGGGCGTCGCGACCTCGGGGATCGCACGCATGGCCCAAACGCCGACCGGTCACGCGATCATCATGGTCGAGGATGGCGGTGAGAATTCGATCGTGCTGCATGGCGGCGCCAATCGCGCGCTCGACCCCGAGCAGCTTGCCGCGAATCTCTCTGAGATCGGCGCGGGCGACATCCTGTTGATGCAGAATGAGACCTCGCTGCAGGTCATGGCCGCGACGCAGGCCCATGCGACCGGCGCGCGCGTGGTCTATTCCGCCGCCCCCTTCTCGATCGACGCCTTGCGCGCGGTCCTGCCCTATATTTCGGTGATCGCGCTCAACGAGCTTGAGGCGCAGGAGCTCTTTGCCGCACTCGGCAGCGATCTGCCGGTCGATGGCCTCTTGATCACCCGCGGGGCCGAGGGCGCCGAATACCGCGATCTGCGCAGCGGCACCACGCACGAGCAGGCCGCGTTCAAGGTCAAGGCCGCCGACACCACCGGCGCGGGCGATTGCTTCGCGGGTTGGTTTGCCGCCGGGCTTGACCGGGGCGAGGACATCCCGACGGCACTGCGCCATGCTTCCGCTGCGGCGGCCTTGCAGGTAACGCGGCAAGGCGCCGGCAATGCCATGCCCGAACGCGCCGAGGTCATGCAGTTTCTGGGCGCACAGGGCTGAACCGCCCAGCCTTGCCGGAGCGCGGTGGCCATCCTATCTCGGTAGGTATGAAAATTCCGTTCCTCACCAAGAAACCCACCGTCTCCGTCATTCGGCTGCAAGGCGTGATCGGCGCCGGGCAGCGTGGCGGTCCCGCGCTGTCGGACGCCGCTTTGGCCCCGGTCATCGAACGCGCCTTCCGCCGCAAGAAGCCTTTGGCGGTGGCCTTGGCGATCAACTCTCCCGGCGGCTCGCCCGTGCAATCGAGCCTGATTGCCGCGCGCATCCGCCGCCTCTCTGAGGAAACCCGCGTCCCGGTCTATGCTTTCGTCGAGGATATGGCGGCCTCGGGCGGCTATTGGCTCGCCTGCGCCGCCGATGAGATCTGGGCCGATGAGAGCTCGGTTCTCGGCTCGATCGGCGTGATCTCCTCGGGTTTCGGCTTTGCCGATCTGATCTCGCGCTATGGGATCGAGCGCCGCGTTCATACCGCCGGGCAATCGAAATCGATGCTCGACCCGTTCCGCCCAGAAAAGCCCGAAGATATCGCCCGGCTGAATGAGCTGCTGTTGCCGATCCACGGCGCCTTCAAGGATTATGTCCGGGCGCGGCGCTGCAACCGGCTTGACGCAAGCACCGATCTCTTCACCGGCGATGTCTGGACCGGCAAACAGGCGGTTGCACTGGGGATTGCCGATGGGCTTGGCCATCTCGTGCCGCGAATCCAGACGCTTTACGGCAAGGATGTTCGCTTGATTCCCTATGGTCAGCGCGTCTCGCCCTTGCGCCGGTTGGGGCTTTCAGCCGATGATTTCATCGAGGCGGCCGAGCGGCGCGCCATAGGCTCACAATTTGGACTGGGCGGTTGATGCTTAAAGTAGTTCTCACGTTCCTGCTGATCATGATCGCGATGGCGCTGATCGCCGGACCAGCGGTGCGCCGCGCCATCGCCCGGGTTCTGGGCATCCCCCCCCGCCGCTGACAGGAGAGCGATATGACCGCATTGGTGACAGGCGCGGGCAAAAGGCTCGGCCGAGAGATCGCGCTTTACCTTGCCGGACGCGGCCATAATGTCGCGATCCATTACAATGGCTCGGCCGAGGACGCCGCCGAGACGGTCGCCGCCGCCCGCGCGCTCGGCGTCCGCGCCGAGGCCTTCCATACCGATCTCTTGGATCTCGACGCCACCGAGGCGCTGATCCCGGCGGTGACCGCGCGTCTGGGGGCGCTGACCGTGCTGGTCAACAATGCCTCGATCTTTGAATATGACAATCTGCACAGCGCCACCCGCAAAAGCTGGGATCGCCATTTCGGCTCGAACCTGCGCGCGCCCTTCATTCTGACGCAAGCCTTCGCCGCGCAGGTGCCGCCAGCCGACCGCTCGGGCGGAGAGCCGGTGGCGCAGGGCGTCATCATCAATATGGTCGATCAGC
Source organism: Paracoccus aminophilus JCM 7686 (assembly GCF_000444995.1). Classification (NCBI taxonomy): domain Bacteria; kingdom Pseudomonadati; phylum Pseudomonadota; class Alphaproteobacteria; order Rhodobacterales; family Paracoccaceae; genus Paracoccus; species Paracoccus aminophilus. The sequence goes on from NC_022041.1 coordinate 3,150,418, forward strand.
GCGTGCTGAAGCCCACGCCCGAATTCATGACCTATTCGCTGGCCAAGGCCGGGCTCTGGGCGCTGACACGCACCTCGGCGCAGGCTTTGGCCCCCGACGTGCGGGTCAATGCGATTGGCCCCGGCCCGACCATGCAGGGCACCCGCCAAAGCGCCGAGCATTTCGCCCGTCAGCGTCAGGCGACCATCCTTGAGCGCGGCTCTGATGCACGCGATGTGGTCGCCGCGATCGGCTTTTTGCTCGATGCGGCATCGGTGACGGGCCAGCTGATTTGCACAGATGGTGGACAGCATCTGGCTTGGAAAACCCCGGACATTCTAGGGGTTGAGTGATCGCTAACAGGCTCACCCTGCGACAGGTTGTGCACTGGTCATTTGGAATTCACAAAGCGTTCATAAATTCTCATTTGGATTCAGGGGATTGCACAGATCACATAAAATTTGTGGCGATATCAATTAGTTAAACTTGTGCCTATTTTTTGTGCAAACCTCTGAATCGCCCATGAATCCTCGGAATCGTGTTGAAGCCAACAGATTCTCCACCAAGTTATCCACAGATTCCGTGGATAGGATTCTGGTTGATCTCGGACGCTGGAACAGGCAGCACCCCTTAGAATCACATGTTGCGCGATATGACTGAAGAACACCCAGAGAACGCCCCCGTTAAAACCGGTCAGGCCCTGATCCAGGACTATCTGAAGACCCTCGACAGCTCGCCGGGGGTCTATCGGATGCTGGATGCGCAAGGCGCGGTGCTTTACGTCGGCAAGGCGCGCAATCTGAAGGCGCGGGTCTCGAATTACGCGCGCGCGAGCGGCCATTCGGGGCGGATCGCCCGGATGATCCGCGAGACCTGCTCGATGATGTTTCTCACGACGCGCACCGAGACCGAGGCGCTGCTGCTTGAACAGAACCTCATCAAGCAGCTCAAGCCGCGCTACAACGTGCTTTTGCGCGACGACAAAAGCTTTCCGAATATCCTTGTCGCGAAATCCCATGAATTCGCGCAGATCAAGAAGCACCGCGGCGCGAAATCGGAAAAGGGCGATTATTACGGCCCCTTCGCCAGCGCGGGCGCGGTCAACCGGACGCTGAACCAGCTTCAGCGGGTCTTCCAGCTGCGCTCTTGCACGGATTCGACCTTCCAGTCGCGCACCCGGCCCTGCCTGCTGTTCCAAATCAAGCGCTGCGCCGGGCCCTGCGTCGGCCGGATTGGGCTGGTCGAATATCAGGGCCTCGTTTCGGATGCCGAGCGCTTCTTGCAGGGCAAATCGACCCGCATTCAGGCCGAGCTCGCGACCGAAATGAATGCGGCCTCCGAGAATATGGAATATGAGCGCGCCGCCGCGCTTCGCGACCGCATCAAGGCGCTGACCGCTGTGCAATCCGTGCAGGCGATCAACCCGCGCGGCGTGCCCGAGGCCGATGTCGTGGCGCTTTACATGGATGGTGGGCAGGCCTGCGTTCAGGTCTTCTTCATTCGTGGCAACCAAAGCTGGGGCAACCGCGATTTCTACCCGAAGCTCAACGGCGTCGAATCCGCGGATGAGGTGATGCAGGCCTTCCTTGCGCAGTTTTACGACGGCAAGGTGCCGCCGCGCATGATCCTGTTGAGCCATGGCATCGAAGACCCCGATCTGATGTCCGAGATCCTGACCGAGAAGGCCGGGCGCAAGGTCGTGCTGGGCGTGCCGCAGCGGGGCGAGAAGGCCGAGCTGGTCGAGAATGCCGCGCGCAATGCCCGCGAATCCCTGGCGCGGCGCATGTCGGAAAGCGCGACCCAGTTGAAGCTGCTCGAAGGTCTGGCCGAGAAGTTCGACCTGCCCGCCGCGCCGCGTCGGATCGAGATCTACGACAACTCGCATATCCAAGGCACCAATGCCGTCGGCGGCATGGTCGTCTCCGGTCCCGAAGGCTGGATGAAGAACCAGTATCGCAAGTTCAACATCAAAGGCACCGAGATCACGCCGGGCGATGACTTCGGCATGATGAAAGAGGTGCTGACCCGCCGCTTCACCCGTCTGCTCAAGGAAGATCCCGACCGCCAGACTGAGGCTTGGCCCGATCTCCTGCTGATCGACGGCGGTGCGGGGCAGGTCTCGGCGGTCCATGAGATCATGGCCGAGCTGGGCGTCGAGGATGTGGCGATGGTCGGCGTCGCCAAGGGCGTTGACCGCGACCACGGCAAGGAAGAGTTCCACCGCATCGGCCAGCGCCCCTTCGCGCTCGCGATGAACGACCCGGTGCTTTATTTCGTCCAGCGCCTGCGCGACGAGGCCCACCGTTGGGCCATCGGCACCCATCGCGCGAAACGGGCCAAGGCCACGATGGCCAACCCCTTGGACGAGATCGCGGGTGTGGGTGCGGCACGCAAACGGGCGCTGCTGGCGCATTTCGGCAGCGCCAAGGCGGTCAGCCGGGCGGGTCTGCCCGATCTGATGGCGGTCGACGGGATCAGCGAATCATTGGCGCAAAAGATTCTCGATCACTTTCACAACCAATAGATTAAAAAGCGTTAGACATTACACGCCATAAGGTGGCAAAGAGCTAGGGGAATTGAGATTAACCCCGCAGTGATTCGACCATGTTTCGTCGGATCGCTTTGGAATTGTTGTGTTTTAACGAGTCGAGGTTTGCCGATGGCAACGCTCCAGTTCTATTCGATCGATTCGATCGGCATTTCCCGCACGGATACTGGCAACAGTCTGAGCGGAGGCGGCAATCCCCTCTCCAATGCACAGAACGGCGATGCCTTCTCGTGGCAAAATCCGTCGAATGTGGCCATGACCTTCACCGCGCCCAACGCCGCGGTGCAGTTCGACGACAGCGACAATATCTTGACCCACAACCCGATCACAAATCAGCAGGTCACCGATCAGAAGCTGACCGGCACCAATGTGATCGACGGTCGGTCCTACCAGGAAAGCCCGAACACCATCTTGTGGCAAAACCCGCCCGGCAGCTATGTCCGCGCGGAATATGAAGTTACGCTCTATGACGCGCAGGGCCACAGCTATCGGATGGTGGGCGTCTCGATCGTTCAGGGCTATACGATCTCGCCGGTCGGCGTGGTGTTTCTTGACGGCCGTCCGCCAAGCGGCACGACGCTTTATTACCGCCAGAACGGCTCGGCCTTTAGCAACAACCCCTCGGTGCCGCTGAACCTCTTGTGCTTCGCCGCGGGCACGCGGATCCGCACCGAGGCGGGCGAGGTCGCGATCGAGGATCTGCGTCCGGGCATGTTGGTCGAGACGCTCGACAATGGCGCTCAGCCCATCGTCTGGATCGGCTCGCAACGTCTTGATGCCGGCCATCTCGAAAAATCGCCCCATCTGCGCGCCATTCGCATCCGCGCCGGTGCCTTGGGCGAGGGCCGTCCCGCGCGCGATCTGGTGGTCTCGCCCCAGCACCGCATTCTGGTGTGCTCGGCGATTGCGCAGCGGATGTTTGGCGCGCAAGAGGTGCTGGTCGCGGCGAAAGAGCTGCTGATGCTGCCCGGGATCGAGATCGCCGAGGATCTGGCCGAGCTGCGCTATTTCCACATCCTGCTCGCCACCCATCAGATCCTCTTTGCCGAAGGTGCCGAGGCCGAGTCGCTTTTCATCGGCGCTCAGACCCATGCGAGTTTCAGCGCCGCCGCCCGCGACGAAATCGCAGCGATCTTCCCGGATCTGCTGGCGGGCGAGGTCGAGGCCGTGCGTCCGCTGCTACCCGGACATCTGGCGCGCCGCCTGACCGCGCGCCATGCCAAGAACGGCAAGCCCCTGAACACATGAGGCAAGGGGCTCGCGCCCCCTTCCCCCCGGACGGCAATCGGATTAGCTTGGCGCCATGCGCTGGAACCTGCCAAATATCCTCACCCTGCTCCGGTTGATCGCCGCGCCTCTGGTGCCGCTGATGTTCTTTTTCCTCAGCCGGCCCTTTGCCGATTTCGCGGCGCTGACTCTGTTTCTGGTCGCCGCGATCACCGATTGGTTCGACGGCTATCTGGCCCGGCTGTGGAATCAGCAAAGCCGCTTTGGCGCTGCGATGGACCCGATTGCCGACAAGGCCATGGTGGTGATCGCGCTGGTCGTCATCACCGGCTATTCCGGGATGAACCCCTGGCTGATCCTGCCCGCCACCGTGATTCTCTTCCGCGAGGTCTTCGTCTCGGGCCTGCGCGAGTTTCTGGGCGCGGAGTCGAGCAAGCTCAAGGTCACCAAGATCGCCAAATGGAAAACCACCTTCCAGATGGTGGCGATTGCCGTGCTGTTTCTGGGCACCGGGCTCAACTATTACGAGCTGGGCCATCCGCCGCTGGTGGGCGAAACCAAGTTGCCGTGGTCTGACAGCTGGTCCGATCTGGCAACCCAATGCGGTCTGGTGCTGATCTGGGTTGCCGCGATTCTGACCGGGATCACCGGCTGGGATTATTTCTCGAAAGCCCGGCCCTATCTGCGAGATCATCATGCGGATTGATGTGCTCTATTTCGCCTGGCTGCGCGAGCGCGTCGGCCTGCCGCGCGAAACCATCGAGACCAGCGCCCCGACCGTGCGCGCGCTGGTGGCGGAACTCGCAGCACTTGACGATTGGCACGCGGCCGCGCTTTCGGATCTGTCGGCGGTGCGGGTGGCGCTGGATCAAGAGCTCGCCGATCTCGACAGCCCGCTCGGGCAGGCACGCGAGATCGCCTTCTTCCCGCCGATGACCGGAGGCTGAGATGTCCGCCCGGGTCCAGGAAGCGCCGTTCGATCTCGCCGCCGAGCTGCGTGATTTTGGCGCAGGCGCCGGGGCCATCGTGACCTTTCAAGGCATCGTGCGCAGCGAGGACGGGCGCCTGATCGCGCTCGAGCTCGAACATTACCCCGGCATGACCGAAAAGGCGCTGACCCGGTTCGGCACCGAAGCGGCTGCGCGCTTTAGCCTCTCGGACTGGCGGATCGTGCATCGCTACGGGCATCTGGCGGTCGGCGCGCCGATCATGATGGTCGCCACCGCCGCCCGCCACCGCGTCGCGGCCTTCGAGGGGGCCGAATATCTGATGGACTGGCTCAAATCGCGCGCGCCCTTCTGGAAGCGCGAAATTACCCTTGAGGGTCCGGGCGAATGGGTGGCCGCCACCGACAAAGACGAATCCGCACTCGATCGTTGGTAGCAGAGGAAAGTTGCATTCGGCGACCTTGCGGCTCATATAGACGCGGACGAACCGACAGCGCGGAGCGCATATGACCTATCTGGATTTTGAAAAACCCCTTGCCGATATCGAAGGCAAAGCCGAAGAGCTGCGCAGTCTCGCGCGCAAAGGCGAGGGTGTGGATCTGGAGAAAGAAGCCGCCGCACTCGACAAAAAAGCCGATGATATGCTGCGGGATCTTTACAAGAATCTCGATCCCTGGCGGAAAACGCTGGTCGCGCGCCATCCCGACCGGCCGCATTGCGTCGATTACATCAGCCAGCTTTTCACCGAATACACGCCCCTCGCTGGCGACCGCGCCTTTGGCGAGGATCATGCGGTCATGGGCGGGCTTGCCCGGTTCAACGACGCGCCCTGCATCGTCATCGGCCATGAAAAGGGCCATGACACCAAGTCGCGGCTGGTTCACAATTTCGGCATGGCGCGGCCCGAAGGCTATCGCAAAGCCGTCCGTCTGATGGATCTGGCCGACCGCTTCCGCATCCCGGTGATCGCGCTGGTCGATACTCAGGGCGCCTATCCCGGCAAGGGCGCGGAAGAGCGTGGCCAGTCCGAGGCGATTGCCCGCGCCACCGAGAAAAGCCTGCAGATCGGCGTGCCGCTGGTTTCGGTCATCATCGGAGAAGGCGGCTCGGGCGGGGCTGTGGCCTTCGCCACCGCCAACCGCATCGCGATGCTCGAACATTCGATCTATTCGGTGATCTCGCCCGAGGGCTGCGCCTCGATCCTGTGGCGCGATTCCGAGAAAATGCGCGAGGCCGCCATGGCGCTGCGTCTGACCGCACAGGATCTGAAAAAGCTCGGCGTCATCGACCGCATCATCCCCGAGCCGGTCGGCGGCGCGCAGCGTGCCAGCACCGATGCGATTGCCTCGGTCGGGCGTGAAATCACCGGAATGCTCGCCGAGCTGACCGAGATGAAGCCCGCCGAGATGATCAAGGATCGCCGCCAGAAGTTTCTGGACATGGGTTCCAAATCACTGGCGGGCTAAGTCCCCCAAGCGACGAGGTTTCAAAGCCACCCGGGCGCGGTTCGGGTGGCTTTTTCATGCGCGAGACGCGTCGGGATTGCGCCTCAATCCTGCCGGTCATCCTCGGCGCCGATATAGAAAAACGGCCCCGCCATCCCGCCATTCAGCCCGCAATATTCCTGCGTGCGGTTCGGGCGCGCATCCGTCAGCTCGATGAAGCCCTCTTTCCGCACAAGCCGGGCCGGACCCTCATCCGTCGCCACCTCAAGGCTGCCCTCCGGCCCCTCGGTCAACGGCCCTTCGAGATGGCAGACCCAGCTGCCCAAAACCTGATCCACTGTCTCGCCCTGCAAGCTCAGCTGGCCCTTGTCGTCGCGCGTAATCGTCAACAGCCCGTGGGTGTTTCTCCAATTGCCCTCATAGCCTACGGGCGGCTCGGGATTGATCCAGTTCAGCATATTGATGCGCATTTCCAGCCGGTCGGCGAGCGCGGGTACTCGCTGATCTTGATCGAGATGGCCAAGCCCGAAAGCCTCGTCCCGGATGGCGATGAAATCGCGCTGATCCTGACGCAGTGCGGCGACAAGCGCGGTCCCGGCGCGCGCGGTCAGGCTTTGAAAGGCCAGACCGACGGCGCGATCCGCCTCGGCCGCCTCATCATCCGAACAAATGGCCTTCTCGACCGGGGTCTGCGCCTTCTTGCAGTCGAAGGAAGGAGCGGCCGCCGTCACGCTCGGAAAAGTGGCGGCGAGGCAGAGAAGCAGGGCAAGCTGGCGCGTCATGTCATAGAACCCGTGGTCGCTGATGTGGCGGGACGCGCGCAGAGATGCCGTGCGGCCCCGGTCGCCCGACAGCTTGCCGCAGCAATCCGGGCGCGGCAACCTCTCCACCCAAAACCAGATGCCCCAAAAACCAGATACGCGACCGCGGGCTTGCCACCGGCGACGCGCTGCGCCAGTTTGCCCTGACCGAGCCAAAGGCGCCCCATGTTCCCGATCCGCGATCACAACCCGTCCGCGACGACGCCCTATGTTACGCGCGGCCTCGTCTTGCTGAATGTGGTGATGTTTTTGCTGACCATGCCTTGGGCGGGCGGGCTGGTGAACCTGTGGAGCGAGCTTGCGCTTTATCCGATCGCGATCATGCAGCATGTCTATCTCTGGGGGCTGGTCACCCATATGTTCCTTCATGCCGGGATCCTGCATATCGCGGGGAACATGCTGTTCTTGTGGATCTTCGGCGACAATATGGAAGACCAGCTTGGCCATGTGGGCTTTCTGGCCTTCTATCTCGCCTGCGGGCTCGCCGCCGCCGGAGCCCAGATCGCGGTCGATCCCTATAGCGATGTGCCGATGGTCGGGGCCTCGGGCGCGATTGCCGGGGTGATGGGGGGATATCTTCTGATGTTTCCGCGCGCCCGGGTCGATGTCGTGGCGATCATCATCATCTTCATCCGCATTTTCACCATTCCGGCCTGGGTCGTGCTCTCGGTCTGGATCGGATTGCAGATCTTTCTCGGCCTGAGCGCGGGCCCGGAAGACGGCGTCGCCTATTTTGCCCATATCGGAGGCTTCGCGGCCGGGCTCATCCTGACCGTGCCGCTCTTTTTGCGCCGGGGCGGTCCGGCCTTCTGGAAAGACCATGACGGGCGCCCGCCGCACAAGCCCACGAGCTACCGGCCAAGCAATATCCCGAGCGTGCGGCGCTAGGGCTTCACTCCCCGGCTCATATGGCGCTTGCCCGCAAAGCCCGGGCTGCGCTCGACCGCGAAACCAGCGGCCTGAAGCGCCCGGCGGACATGGCCCGCAGCGGTATAGGTGGCAAAGCTGCCGCCCGGCGCGGTGTGGCGCCCGACCTCGGCCATCAGATCCTCGCCCCACATCTCGGGGTTTTTCGCCGGAGAAAAGCCGTCGAGAAACCACGCATCCGCCTGCGCGTCCCATGCAGGCAGGGTCTCGCGCACATCGCCGATGATAACGCGGGCGGTGACCTGCCCCAGCTGGATCTCGGGCGCGGGCCATTGCGCGCAGAGCGCCTGCGACAGCGCGTCGATGCCACCAAAGGCCGCATGGGCGCGGGCAAGCTCGGCGCGATCCATCGGAAAGCCCTCGAAGGAGGTGAAGCGGATCGGCACGGTCGCGACCTCGGCCAGCGCGATCAGATTGAGCCCGGTGCCGAAGCCAAGCTCGGCGACATGAAAGCCCGGAACCAGCCGCGCGGGCAGATCATTGCCCGCGAGAAAGACGTGCCGTGTTTCATCCAAGCCGCCGTTCAGGCTGAAATAGGGATCGTCAAACCGCGTCGAGACCGGAATGATCCCGTCCCGCCATGTCAGCCCGCTCTGGTCCCCATCCGTCATTGGCGCTACTCCCGTTTTCTCGGCAGATGCGGCGCGGTGGGGCGAATGACAAGCGAAAAGATCATCACGGTGGCGGGCGCGGGGATCTTCGGCCTGTCCTGCGCCTGGGAGATCCTGCGGCGCGGCGGCGCGGTCCGGGTGATCGAGGCCCAGCACATCGGCGCCGGTTCAAGCGGCGGCACGGTCGGCGCCTTGGCTCCCCATGCGCCCGAGACCTGGAACCCGAAAAAGCAGATCCAGCTTGATGCCCTGATCGGGGCCGCCGATTGGTGGCGCGAGATCGAGGACCATGCGGGCCTGCCCTCGGGCTATGGCCGCACCGGGCGGCTCCAGCCGATTGCGGCAAGCGCCCTGTCCCGGATCGAGGCGCGCATTGCCGGCGCGCGCCAATATTGGCCCGATTGGGCGCGGATGGAGATCCGCCGCGAGGCCGAGGGTCCGCTTGCGCCCCTCAGCGCCGACGGGCTTTGGCTTTACGACAATCTGACCGCGCGGCTTCACCCCCGGCTGGCGCTCGCGGCTTTGGCTGGGGCGATCCGTGCTAAGGGCGGCGAGATCATCGAAGGCACGCCTGCGGATCCCGAGACGCCCGCGATCTGGGCCACTGGCACCGCCGGGCTCGCGCCCTTTGGCGGCAATGGCGTCAAGGGCCAGTCCGCGCTTTTGGCCTTTGCCGCGCCCGATGCGCCGCAGGTCTTTGCCGATGCCCTGCATCTGGTGCCCCATGTCGATGGCACGGTCGGGATCGGCTCGACCTCGGAGCGCGAGGTCATGGATCTGGCGACCGACGATCAGCTCGATGCGCTGATCATCAAGGCGCGCGCGATCTGCCCCGGCCTTGAGGGCGCGGCGGTCGTCGATCGGTGGGCAGGCATCCGGCCGCGCGCGAAAAGCCGCGCGCCGCTGATCGGAGCCTGGCCCGGACGGCCCGGCCATATCGTCGCGAATGGCGGCTTCAAGATCGGCTTCGGCATGGCGCCCGCAGTGGCGGGCATGGTCGCGGATCTGGCGCTGGAGGGGCGCGATACGGTGCCCGAGGACTTTCGGACGCCTCTGGCGTGAGGCAGGGCCTCAGGGCAGCGGCGAGACCCCGATCAGCGCCGCATGGGCGCGCAGCATCGCCGCCCAGAGCAAAAGCCCGATCCCGATCCTGAGCGGCGTCAGCTTGAGCCGCAAGACAGGCCGCGCGCGCCAAAACCCGACCAGCGCATAGGCGAGCAGAAAGCCGAAGAGCCCCACATGCGCCAGATCGCCATTCGCGATCAGATGCGCGCCCGCCCAGAGCGCAAATCCGGTGAGCACGCCCGCAAAGCCTCCGGTCGCACCAAGGAGGAAGGCCAGAGGCATGACCAGATTGACGAGCCAGCGCATCCAGCTCGCCTGCGGCCACAGCATCACGATCGGCGCGCGTCCGGCGGCCAAGATCAGCCAATAGAGCAAGAAAAGCGACAGCGCCGAATAGAACAGCAGATAAAACCGCCGCCCGAGCAGGTCCGTTAACTGATCCTTGAAACGGATCGGGATAATATGGGCGCCCAGGAAGGCCGCCAGCGCAAGGAGGAGTTCGGCCCAGGCGAATGTGATCTCGTTCAGCATCCCGCCAAGCTAGCCGCGGGCGCGCGGCGCAGCAATGCGATTGACGCCGCAGGGGCTTGGCGCAAGATGGCGGGAAAAGGAGCCAGTGCCATGCCCAATCCGCAACCCGCAACCAGCCCGCGTCTCGACAAGGTCTTCGCCGCCATTGACGCGGCCAATGCTCAGGACCCCAACCGCAAGGAGGGCGAGGCCGATGCGCTGCTTTACGGCCAGCGCATGAGCGCGGAACAGGCGCTGCTCTATCCCGAAGCCTCGGAGGTGCTGCGCATCGCCTGCCGGGGCCAGCATATCGAACGCTGGCTGCTCGCGCGGCAGGAGTTCCCGATGGACCGCGCAGGCTATCTCGCCTGGCGCACCGAGCAGGGTCGTCGCCATGCGGCGCGCGTGGCCGGTCTCATGGCCGAGGCGGGTTATGGCGCGGAAGAGATCGCGCAGGCCGAAAAGATGCTGACGAAACAGGGGATCAAGCGCGACGATGGCGTGCAAGCGCTGGAAGATGTCGCTTGCTTCACCTTCATTCGCTGGTATCTCGGGCCTTTCGCCGGGACGCGTGAACCCGAAGAGATGGTGCGGATCGTCGAGAAGACCGCGCGCAAGATGTCGGCCATGGCACGCGCCCGCGCGCTTGAAGAATTCCCGATTCCTGCGCCCTTTGACGCCTCGTTTCGCGCATGAGCGGGCTTAGCTGCCTCCGGCGGGGATATTTGGGCATGAAAGACGGGCTGTGAGGTGATGACGCGGCCGGTTCTGATTGTGGCCCATGGCCAACCGGGCGATCCGGGCCCGCAGCAAACGGCGATCGAGGCATTGGCCGCGCGGGTTGCTCGGCATTTGCCGGGGCGCGAGGTGCGGGGCGCGACCTTGGCGGCGGAAGGGGCGCTTGAGGCCGGGTTGCTTGCGGACGCGCTGGTCTATCCGATGTTCATGGCGGGGGGCTGGTTTACCAAGGTCGAGCTGCCGCGTCGCTTGGCTTTGACTGCGGTGGAGGGGGTTGAGATCCTGCCGCCCTTTGGCAGCGATGCGGGCTTGCCCGGGCTTTCTCTCGTGCTGTTGCGCCGGGCTGCTGCCGCGCAGGGCTGGGCTCTGGAGGCGGTGAGCTTGCTGATTGCCGCGCATGGCTCGGGTCGTTCGCCTGCGCCTGCCGCGGCGGCGCGCGCCTTGGCTGCGGCGCTTGGCGGTGAGGTTCATCAGGTGGGCTGCGGTTTTGTCGAGGAGGCACCTTTTCTCGCCGAGGCGGCGGCGGGGCTTGGGAGGCAGGCGATCTGTCTGCCGTTTTTCGCCACCTCGGCCGGGCATGTCATCGAGGATCTGCCGCGAGCTTTGACTGAGGCCGAGTTTCAGGGGATCGTGCTGCCACCTCTCGGGCTGGCTGACGAGGTGCCCGAAATGATTGCCGCGGCGGTTTTGCGGGCCGGTTGAGGCGGCGCAATCGGGAGGCGGTTTTGCCGCCCCCCTGTCTGCTTTTTCAGGCGCCGACGCACCAGCGCAGAACCGCTTTCTGGGCATGAAGCCGGTTTTCGGCCTCATCGAAAATCACCGAATTCGGGCCATCCATGACCGCGCTCGTGACCTCATCCTCGCGATGGGCGGGCAGGCAATGCATGAAGAGCGCATCCGGTTTGGCATGGGCCATCAGCGCCTCATTGATCTGATAGGGCCGCAGCTGGTTGTGGCGGCGTTCCTTGGCCGATTGCGGATCATGCATCGAGACCCAGGTATCGGTCACGATCAGATCGGCGCCTTCGACGGCTTTGACCGGATCGCGCTCGATCACCACAGTCGAGCCCTGCGCGCGCGCGAAATCGACCCATTCCTGTTCGGGATCAAGCGGTTGCGGACCGGTGAAGGTCAGATCAAAGCCGAATTGTCCCGCGGCGTGCAGGAAGCTTGCGCAGACGTTGTTGCCGTCGCCCGACCACACCACCTTGCGCCCACGGATCGGGCCGCGATGCTCTTCATAGGTCAGGATATCGGCCATGATCTGGCAGGGATGGGTGCGGTTCGTCAGCCCGTTGATGACCGGGACCGTGGCATGTTCCGCCATTTCCAGAAGCGTCGCTTCCTCGAAGGTGCGGATCATGATCAGATCGACATAGCGCGACAGCACCCGGGCGGTGTCGGCGATGGTTTCGCCGTGGCCCAGCTGCATTTCGCTGCCCGAAAGCACCATCGTCTGGCCGCCGAGCTGGCGCACCCCCACGTCGAAGCTGACGCGGGTCCGGGTCGAGGGCTTTTCGAAGATCAGCGCGACCATGCGATTCTTGAGCGGCAGGTCATCATCCGGCGCGCCTTTCGGACGGCCGTTGCGGGCATCCTTCATCCGGCGGGCGCTGGCGATCATCTCCTGCAGATCGGCCTTGGCGGTGGTGTGGATGTCGAGAAAATTCTTCATGGATCGGAAACTTTCGGCTGGATCCCGCGAGCCAATCAGCAGCGCGGGGGGCAGGTCAAGGGGCGAGCGCGGAAAAGCCGCGATTGGGGCGTCGCCGCCTCATCGGTGGCGGGTCAGGCGCCGAACCGCCGGGCCCGCGACCGAAAACCCCTCTGTCGCGTCGCTGAGGGAGAAGGTTTTTGTGCCGATGCCAAGAGCCTGCATGTCTGCGGACCCCGCCCCCAACAGGGGAGCGAAGCCGGTGCAGCGCAGAGGGACGCGCTTAGCCATCGAGCCTTGCTGCCGCTTTGTCGAGCCGGGCGACCGCCTCGGCGATCTCGTCATCGGTGATGTTGAGCGGCGGCAAGAGGCGCAGCGTATTGTCCGCCGCCGGCACCGTCAGGATATGCTCGGCATAGCCCGCTTTCACCAGATCGGCGGGGGCGACCTTGGTTTTCAGCCCGAGCATCAGCCCTTGGCCGCGCACGCCTTCGAGCGTGTTCGGATGGGCCGCGACCAGAGCTTCGAGCTTTTGGCGGAAGAGGCCCGCCTTGCGGTTCACCTCAGCCAGAAACTCCGGCGTGGCGACGATTTCCATCACCCGCGTGCCGACAGCGGCCCCCAGAGGGTTGCCGCCATAGGTCGAGCCATGCGTGCCCGCGACCATGCCTTTCGCGGCCTTTTCGGTCGCAAGCAGCGCGCCAAGCGGGAAGCCGCCGCCGATGCCTTTGGCGACCATCATGATATCGGGCGAGATCCCCGCCCATTCATGGGCAAAGAGCTTGCCGGTCCGGCCCATGCCCGCCTGCACCTCGTCCAGAACCAAAAGCGCGCCGGTCTGATCGCAGAGCTCGCGGATCAGCTTCAGATCGGCGTCCGGGAGCGGGCGAATGCCGCCCTCGCCCTGAATGGGCTCCAGCATGATCGCGGCGGTCTTGTCAGAGATCGCGGCCTTCAGCGCCTCCATATCGCCCCAGGGCAGCGAGCGGAAACCGGGCAGGAGCGGGCCAAAACCCTTGGTCATTTTCTCGGAACCCGAGGCGGCGATTGCACCGGTCGAGCGGCCGTGGAAGGCGCCTTCGAAGGTCAGGATCTCGATCCGCTCGGGCTGGCCTTCGCTGTCCCAATATTTGCGCACCATCTTGATCGCGAGCTCGGCGGCCTCGGTGCCCGAATTGGTGAAGAAGACCGTATCGGCGAAGGTGTTGGCGACCAGCAGATCGGCGAGCTTTTCCTGCCCCGGAATGTGGTAGAGGTTCGAGACATGCCAGATCTTCTGCGCCTGATCGGTCAAAGCCGCGACCAGATCGGGGTTGGCATGGCCAAGCACATTGACCGCGATCCCCGCGCCCAGATCCAGATATCGCGTGCCGTCCGCCGTAATGGCCCAGACCCCCTCGCCCTTTTCAAAGGCGAGATCGGCGCGGTTATAAGTCGGAAGGACGTGCGGAATCATAGCGAGATCCTTTGCAGGGAAAAGCCGCAATCATTGCGGCACCGGATTGTAAAAGATGGGCAGGCGAGATCGGTCGTTGACAGAATCAACGTCGGGGACGGCGAGAGATGATGGTCCGTACGATCATGGCCGGGACCCTGCGCGAGATTTTTGCGCCATGCAAGGGCTGATTTTGCCGCAGCGTTATTCTGCGGCAAAGCGTGACCTCAGGGCTTCATCCGGTAGCCGGTTTTCAGCCAGCGCCAGGCGATGAAAAGCACCACCGCGACCGTCGCCAGACAGACCGCAAAGCCGCGCCAGACCGGCGCATCGCTGACGCCCGCAATGCCGTAGCGCGCGCCGTCGATCAGGTAGAAGATCGGGTTCCAATGGGCGAGCGTGCGGAAGGGCTGCGGCAGGGCCTGCACCGAATAGAAGGTCCCCGACAGAAACGACAAAGGCGTCACGATGAAATTGGTGATGACCGCCATCTGGTCGAATTTCTGCGCGATGATCCCGCTCAGAAGCCCCAGCCCGCCCATCAAAAGCGCGGCCAGAACGACGAAAGTCAGCGCCCAGAGCGGGTGGGCAATCCCCTGCCCGATCGTCAACGCCATGCCGATGGCGATGACCGAGGCCACCAGAAGCGCACGGATCAGCGATCCGGTCAGATAGCCCGTGAGGATCTCGGCCGCCGACAAGGGTGGCATCAGCGTATCGACGATATTGCCCTGCATCTTGGCCGAGATCATCGAGGACGAGGTATTGGCGAAAGCGTTCTGGATCACCGTCATCATCAGGATCCCCGGCCCGAGGAAGGCGAGATAGGGCAGGCCCATGATCTCGCCCCGGCCCTTGCCAAGCGCCAAGGCAAAGACCAGCACGAAGAGCGCGGCGGTCATCAGGGGCGCAAAGACGGTCTGTTGCCAGACCGCGAGAAAGCGCATCGTCTCGCGCCGCCCCAGCGTGTAGAGCCCGATCCAGTTCACCCGACCGAAGCGGCGCGTGCCAATATCAGAATATTCGTGGCTGTGAAGGCTCTCTTGCATCGGCGCTCCTTGAATTTTCGGGGAGAGGCGGGTATCTCATTGCATCCCGTTTAGAACCGGGCTTTGAAGAATTGAAGCCGCAACCACGAACGACCTCGGGTCGGCCCTGACCCGAATGGAAAGGCAAATCATGTCCTGGACCGACGAACGCGTCGAAACGCTGAAACGGATGTGGGCGGAAGGCCAGTCGGCCAGCCAGATCGCCAAGGAACTTGGCGGCGTGACGCGCAATGCCGTCATCGGCAAGGTCCATCGCCTGGGCCTGTCGAACCGCACCGAAGAGGCGGCCGAAGTTGCTCCGGCACCGGTTGCCGCGCCCGAACCCGCGCCCCAGCCCGTGCAGGCCGCCGCGCCGAAGCCCGCCGCCCCGGCCGCCAAGCCGCAGGCCGAGCCGCATCTGCGCGTGGTCGAACCCGCGCCGAAAGCCGAAGAGCCCGCGGACGAGCCCGCCGCACCGGTCGCCTTCAACCCGCGCCGCAATATCATCCCGGCGGGTCAGCCGCTGCCGCCGCAGCCCTCGGCCAATGAAATCAGCCCCGAGACGCTTGCCTCGGCGCGCGAGATCGAAAAGCGCTCGCGCAAGCTGTCGCTGATGGAGCTGACCGAGCGGACTTGCAAATGGCCGATCGGCGATCCGGCGACCGACAAATTCTGGTTCTGCGGTATGCCGAGCCAGGCGGGCAAGCCCTATTGCGAAGCCCATGTCAGCGTCGCCTTCCAGCCGATGAGCGCGCGCCGCGACCGTCGCCGCTAAGCCTTGGCGGATCTGGTCAGACCGACCCTCGCGGCCCTTGCGGTAGTCCCGCATCAGGGCCGCGTTTTGCTTGTGCAACGGCGAAATCCGCCCGATGCCGGACTCTGGGGCTTTCCCGGCGGCCATGTCGAATCGGGGGAAACCGCGCTCGATGCCGCCGCGCGCGAGCTGTGGGAAGAGACTGGCGTGCGCGCCCGGCCTAGGCGCTATCTCGACAATATCGACGTGATCTTGCGCGACGAGACAGGCCTCCTGCGCTATCACTTCCTGCTCGCGGGCGTGCTGTGCGATTATCTGGAGGGCGCGCCGGTTGCGGCAGATGACGCGCTCGCCGCCGCCTGGCAGCCGGTCGAGGATGTTCTGGCGCGCAAGCTGCCCCTCAGCGAGCATGTCGATGATCTGCTGCGGCTGGCGCTCGATGCAGCCGGGACGCGCTGAACGCTGGCATTTTTCCCGTCCTGCCGATACATAAGCCTCGATCACAAGGACAGAAGCAATGGCGCGCCATCTCATCACCTCGGCAATTCCCTATATCAACGGCATCAAGCATCTGGGCAACCTCGTCGGCAGCCAGTTGCCGGCGGATCTTTACGCCCGCTATCTGCGCGGGCGCGGCGATGAGGTGATGTTCATCTGCGGCACTGACGAGCATGGCACGCCGGCGGAACTCGCCGCGCAGAAGGCCGGCAAACCGGTCGCTGTCTATTGCGCGGAAATGCATGATGTGCAGGCCGATATCGCGCGCCGCTTTGGCCTGTCCTTCGACCATTTCGGCCGCTCGTCGAGCGAGCGCAACCATATCCTGACCCAGCATCTTGCGGGCAAGCTTGACGAAAACGGCTTCATCACCGAAGTCGAAGAGCGTCAGGTCTATTCGATCGACGACCGCCGCTTCCTGCCCGACCGCTATATCGAGGGCACCTGCCCGAATTGCGGCTATGACAAGGCGCGCGGCGATCAATGCGAAAACTGCACCAAGCAGCTTGACCCGACCGATCTGATCAATCCGCGCTCGGCAATCTCGGGCTCGACCAATCTCGAGGTCCGCGCGACCAAGCACCTCTATCTGCGCCAGCGCGCTTTGCGCGACCAGATCGAGACCTGGATCGACAGCAAAAAGGACTGGCCGATCCTGACGACTTCGATCGCCAAGAAATGGCTGAACGACGGCGACGGGTTGCAGGATCGCGGCATCACGCGCGATCTCGACTGGGGCATTCCGGTCAAGAAGGGTGATCAGCCCTGGCCGGGTATGGAGGGCAAGGTCTTCTATGTCTGGTTCGATGCGCCCATCGCCTATATCGCGGCCACCGCCGAGGGCGCGGATGCGCGCGGCGAGCCCGATGCCGCATGGCGGCGCTGGTGGCGCAAGGATGAGGGCGCCGAGGATGTCACCTATACCCAGTTCATGGGCAAGGATAACGTCCCCTTCCATACGCTCTCGTTCCCGGCGACGATCATCGGCTCGGGCGAGCCGTGGAAGCTGGTCGATTACATCAAATCCTTCAACTACCTGACCTATGACGGCGGCCAGTTCTCGACCAGCCAAGGCCGGGGTGTCTTCATGGATCAGGCGCTCTCGATCCTGCCCGCCGATTACTGGCGTTGGTGGCTGCTTAGCCATGCGCCGGAATCGGGCGACAGCGAGTTCACCTGGGACAATTTCCAGCAATCGGTGAACAAGGATCTCGCCGATGTTCTGGGCAATTTCGTCAGCCGGATCACGAAATTCTGCCGCTCGAAATTCGGCGAGGTCGTGCCGGACGGTGGCAGCTACGGCCCCGAGGAAGAGGCGCTGATCGCCGATCTGACCGCCCGCGTCCGTGCCTATGAAGGTTTCATGGCGCATATGGAGGTCCGCAAATCCGCCGCCGAGCTGCGCGCGATCTGGGTCTCGGGCAATGAATATCTGCAATCGGCAGCACCCTGGTCGACCTTCAAGACCGACCCCGAGAAAGCCGCGATGCAGGTCCGTCTGGGCCTTAACCTGATCCGGCTTTACGCAGTTCTGTCCGCGCCCTTCATTCCCTTCGCCGCTGATGCGATGCTGGAAGGGATGCAGACCGAAAACCGCGATTGGCCCGAAGACGTGCCCGCCGCGCTGCAAGCTCTGGGCGCCGGTCATGCCTTCACCACCCCCGAGGTGCTTTTCGCCAAGATCAGCGACGAGCAGCGCGAGGAATGGCAGGATCGTTTCAAGGGCATCCGCAGCTAATCACGCCGCCCCAGACCGTTTTCCAGAAACCGCCAGAGCCCCGCGCTTTGGCGGTTTTTTACATCCCGCCCCCTTCCCGAGACATATCGGTCAAATCCTCACGGGTAATTTTCAATAAAATCTGAGTGATGCGACATTATGACACAGACCATTCCCGGGGGTTGAGGTTGTTCATTGCCGCCGCAAGATTGTAACAGTTGAGTGATTCACTCAGGTACGCTGCTGTCTCTCTCATGTCGGCCACCCAGGCAGATCGACATGAAACCTTTGGAGAGACCCCATGCCCGTCCAATTGTCGCCCGCCCGCCGCGGTCCTTCCGCCTTCCGCTCCACCCGCGCTTTGCTGCTTGGACTGACCGCGCTGACCCTTCCGGCAATGGTGCAGGCTCAGGATGCGGCGCCCGAGGATCAGATCCAGCTCGACAAGGTCGTGATCGTGACCTCGGCCTCGTCCATCGCGACCTCGATCCAGGACGCTCCGGCCTCGATCACGGTGATCGGACAGGACAAGATTGAAGCCAGCGGCGCGCGCGATCTGAAGGATGTGCTGCGCACGGTGCCCGGCCTCAACCTGACGCGCGGCAATAATGCGATTTCGAGCGTCTCCTTCCGTGGCATGCCCGCCGGCCGCACGCTGACGCTGGTTGACGGCAAGCGTATCAGCTCGAGCAACACCTTCTCGCGCCATTATCAGGGCGATCTCCAAACCGTGCCGCTTGACGCCATCGAGCGGATCGAGGTCGTGCGCGGCCCGATGTCGACGCTTTACGGCTCGGATGCGATGGGCGGCGTCATCAATATCATCACCAAGAAGGGCAGCGATGTCTGGTCTGGCTCGGTGACCACCGAATTCGGCTTTGCCGATTCGAACACCACGGCGGACAACCGCAACATCAGCGCCTATATTTCGGGTCCGCTGGCCGAAAACATCAGCCTCGCCATCTGGGCAAAGCTCGCCGAGATCGATGCGCCGAAAGCCCCCTATGCCATCGTTCCGGGCCGGGGCGGCGACACGCCGCTTTACACCTCGAACGGCATCAAGACCAAGACGCTCGGCACCCGCCTGACCTGGACGCCGCAGCAAGGCGTCGAATGGGGCGCCGAGGCGCAGTTCTCGCGCGACAATTACCTCGCCGATTCAAATGGCCACGACACCAACGAGGTCACGAAATCGAGCTTCTCGCTGAGCAATGAATGGCAGATCGGCGCGGGCACCCTGTCGAGCTATCTGCGCTACGAGGATTCCAAGAACAAAAGCTGGAACGGCACCACGCTGAACTGGGATCCCGCGATCAAATACACCACCACCACGCTCGAATCGCGCTATACCGCCTCGACCGAGCTTGGCGGGCGGACGCTGGATTACACCGTCGGCGGCCTGATCTCGCGCGAGAAGCTGGTCGATCCGGCGGCGACGGCGGGCACCATCGTCGAGGGTTCGGTCGATACCGTCGCGCTTTACGGCGAGGGCCGGTTCGCGGTCAGCGATGCTCTGAGCCTGACCGGCGGGCTCCGCTACGACCATCACGAGAAGTACGGCAACCACGTCACGCCCCGGATCTATGCCAACTATGATCTCGGTTCTGGCCTGATGCTGAAGGCGGGCTATTCGCAGGCCTTCGTCGCGCCCGATCTGCGCAGCCTCAACCCGAACTACCAGCTCAACTCGCGCGGCAATGGCTGCAAACCCTATCAGGGCCCCTGCACCATCGTCGGCAACCCCAATCTGAAGCCCGAGACCTCGGACAACTACGAGATCGGCCTGAACTATCAGGGCGACCGCACGGAATGGGAAATCACCGCCTTCTATAACGATGTCGAAAACATGATCAGCGCGCGCCGGACCAACCGGACTTTGCCCGACGGCACGCCGATCTTCGAGCGCGACAACTTCGATTATGGCAAGACCGCCGGGATCGAGGCCGGGCTGGAGCATCGCATCAATGACGATCTGACCTGGACCAACTCGCTGACCTATATCGCGAAATCCGAGTTCAAATACGGCGATTTCAGCACGGCCTATCCGATGGCGACGACGCCGAAATGGAACATCACCACCGGTCTCGCCTGGCAGGCGACCGAGCAGCTCAACCTCTCAGCCGAGGTCAATTACATCGGCAAACAGGCGGGCTATGTCATCGCGGACGGCCTTCAGGTCGGCGGCGGCGAACAGGCTTCCGTGCCTCCGGGGCAGAACAGCAAGGCCTATTATCTGGTCAATGTTGCAGCCGCCTATGATCTGACCAAGACCGCGCGGCTGAATGTCGGGGTCGACAACCTCTTCAACGGTCAGCCCCAATCGCAGGTGGATTACCGCGAAAACGGCCGCCTCTTCACGCTGGGTCTGACGACACGGTTCTGAAGACGGGTCGCTTAAGACGGGCCGAGAAACTGCGAGCGGGCCGCCCTTGGGGGTGGCCCGTTTGTCGTTTCATCCCCCGCGCTTGGCGAAAGCGTGAAGCGCGGGGACGCAAAGGAGCGATGGACTTTCAGCCGCCAAGCCGCAAAGACTCGGGCAGATAATTGCGGAGCATCCCATGACCCATTGCATCCTGATCGGAGCCCCTGTCGATGAGGGCCAGCGTCGCCCCGGCTGTCTGATGGGCCCGATGGCCTACCGGGTCGCGGGCATTGCCCAGACCCTCGCCGAGCTTGGCCATACGGTCGAGGATCGCGGCGATGTCGCGCCCCTGCCGGGCCGTGGCGAGATCCACAGCAACCCCGCGATCCATCACCTGCCCGAAACCATCGCCTGGACCGAGGCGCTTGCGGCGGCTGCCACCACCGCCATGGCCGATGGAATGCCGGTTTTCATGGGCGGGGATCACTCGCTTTCGCTTGGCACGGTCGCGGGGGTTGCCGCCCATGCCCGCGCGGCGGGACGACCGCAATTCGTGATCTGGCTCGACGCGCATAGCGATTTCCACACATTCGAGACCTCGACCTCGGGCAATCTGCATGGCACGCCGATGGCCTATGCCGCCGGGCGGCCGGGCTTCGAGCCGCTGACCCCGTTCCCGGCCCCGGTGCCCGAGGCCAATATCTGCATGTTCGGCATCCGCTCGGTCGATCCGGCCGAGAATGCTGCGCTGATGGAAACCGACATTATCGTCAATGACATGCGCGTGCTTGACGAGCGCGGCATCGTCGCGCCCTTGCGCGAATTCCTGGACCGGGTCCATGCGGAAAACGGCCTTTTGCATGTCAGCCTCGATGTCGATTTCCTCGACCCTTCGATCGCCCCAGCTGTTGGCACCACCGTGCCCGGCGGCGCGACCTTCCGCGAGGCGCATCTGGTCATGGAGCTGCTGCATGAAAGCGGGCTGGTCAGCTCGCTGGATCTGGTCGAGCTGAACCCGTTTCTGGACGATCGCGGCCGCACCGCAAAGCTGATGGTCGATCTTCTGGGCAGCCTGATGGGCCGCAAGGTCTTTGACCGGCCGACGCGAAGCTATTGAAGCCGTTCTCGTTTCTGCAACTGATGCGTGAGCCGCTTGCCTCGTCCCCTTGGGCAGGTTAGTGATTCGTCCTGTGCGGGCGTGGTGGAATGGTAGACGCATGGGACTTAAACTCCCTGGGGCGCAAGCCCGTGCGGGTTCGAGTCCCGCCGCCCGCACCAAGACCTCAGCGACAAGTCCCTAGATCAAGCTCCAACAAGGTGCGCATCCCTGCGCATCTCAGGCCGATTTTCGCGCCCCGTTCCAGCGATCAGGCGGGAAGGGGCGGGTCGGCGGACCGCGCCCCTTCCCTCCGCGCATGGTGCCACCACATCACCAAGCGCGAAGCCATGATCCCCGCCGACTGCCATCGGCCCGGGCATTGCCCCCAAATGCAGGTTAGCCCTGCCCTGCCGGTTTCGGCCACATCAAAGCTCCGCGCATTTTAGCGGTTCCGTCTTGGGTTTGCGGGCTCGCTCGGATAGGTTGCGCGTGCAAGGAAACAGGAGCTCTCCCATGTCCCAACGTTTGCATCTGGTCTTTGGCGGCGAGTTGATCGACCCCGCCCGCAGCGAGTTCAAGGATGTGAACAACATCCATGTCGTCGGGATCTTCCCCGATTACGCCTCGGCCCATGCCGCCTGGAAAGCCGAAGCGCAGCGCACCGTCGACAGCGCCCATACCCGTTACTTCATCGCCCATCTTCACCGCCTGCGCGACGAAGAGCGCGAGGCCAGCCCGACCGAGGCTCTGGGCAGCCGGGCCTAAGCGAGGGATGGCGGGGCTCGGAGGAGGTGCGGGAAATCTGGCGTTCTGGCTGCATCTGCGCCGGCGCGTTGCGCTGACCTCGACCCCCGAGCCCGAGATCGCCGTTCCGGCGGGAGAAGGGCCGCTGCTGCTGCTCCATCTGCCCGCCGGACAAGAGGACCCCGCCTCACTGACGCCGATCATCGGCGCGCTTTTGTCGGCGAGGAAGGATCTGCGCGTGGCCTTTGCCGGGGGAACCCGTCAGCCGACCGCCAAAACGGGTGCCGAGACGACCGCGCCGGCGCGCACTGTCAATCTGCCCCCGCTGGACGATCTTGGCCGCGCCACCGCCGCGCTGTCGCAGCTGAACCCCGCCGGGGTCCTGATCCTCGGCGATGACCTGCCAGTACCCTTGATCGCGGCGGCGGCACAGATCGGCATCCCGCTGGTCATGGCCGAGGCGCGGCTCGGCACGGCTTTGCGGCGTGGGCTGTGGCAGGATACGATTTCGCGCGCCGCCTTGGGGCGCATCGATAGCATTCTCGCGCCCGATGAACAAAGCGCGGCGCTCGCCCGCCGCTTCGGCGTCGATCCGTTCCGCATCGAAATGACCGGCCCGGTCACCGACACCCGCGCCCCCATTCGCGGCAATGAGGCCGAACGGCAGGTGCTCGCCCAGATGCTGCGGGGCCGCCATATCTGGCTGGTCGCCTCGCCCACTTTGGCCGAGGCGCTGGCCGCACTGGCCGCCCACCACGCCGCGCTGCAATACAACCACCGCGCCATGATGATCCTCGCGGGCCTGCCCAAAGGCAGCCTGCCCGAGATCCTGCAATCGGTCGAGGATCTCGGCATGACCGCGATTTTGCGCGAAGATGACGAGGATCCAAAGCCCGATGACCAGATCCTTATCGCCGAGGATGATGAGGAAATGGGCCTGTGGTATCGTCTGGCTCCGGTCTGTTTCGTCGGCGGCACGCTTATGGCCGGAGAGGCGCGCGCGCCCCGCCACCCGTTCGAGCCCGCAGCCCTCGGCTCGGCCATTATTCACGGCCCCCTGACTGGTGCCTTTGAGGCGGAATGGGCGCAGCTTGATGGCGCGAATGCCGCGCGGCTGGTCGGAGACCGCGCCGCGCTGAAACAGGCGGTGGGCGATCTGAGCCTCGCCGATCAAGCCGCCAATCTCGCGCAGAGCGCCTGGAATGTCTGCACGGGCGGCGCGGCCGTCGTGCGCCGGATTGTCTCCGAGACCCTGACCGCGATGGAAGGAAGACGATGAGCCGCCGCCCCCCCGCCTTCTGGTTCCGAAAACCCGGCCTCGCCGCGCATCTGCTGTCGCCGCTTGGCGCGATCTATGGCGCGGCCACGGCGAAACGTCTGGCGAAAGGCGCGCGCGAGCGTGTCGGCGTGCCGGTGATCTGCATCGGCAATATCAACGCCGGAGGGACCGGCAAGACGCCGACGACGATCATGCTGGCGCAACTTCTGATCGCGCGCGGGGTCGATGTGCATATCGTCTCTCGCGGCTATGGCGGGACCGAGAAAGGCCCGCTCCGCGTCGATGAGCGGCTCCATAAAGCGAGCCAGACCGGGGATGAGCCGCTGCTGATGTCCTCCTTCGCGCCGGTCTGGGTCGCTGATGACCGGGTTGCGGGGGCCAAGGCTGCGGTGGCCGCAGGCGCGCAGGCGATCCTTCTCGATGATGGCTTTCAGGACCCCGCGCTCGCCTATGACCTGTCGCTCGTGGTGGTCGATGCCGCCAAGGGCTTCGGCAATGGCCGCTGCCTGCCCGCCGGTCCCTTGCGTGAGCCGGTGGCCAAGGGGCTCGCCCGCGCGGACCTGCTGCTCTCGATCGGAGACGCGGCCGCGCAGGCGCAATTCACAGCGGTTTGGGGCGCAAAGCTGGGCGACGTTCCCCATTTGCGCGGCGCGCTGAAGCCCTTGCAGATGGGCTTTGATTGGCAGGACCACCGCGTCCTCGCCTTCGCGGGCATCGGCCATCCCGAGAAATTCTTTGCCACTCTGCGCAGCCTTGGCGCTGAAATCGTCCGGGCCGAGGCGCTCGAAGATCACCAGCCCTTCACCCGCGCCATGCTGACGCGGCTGGAAACGGAATCGCGGCTGATCGGGGCGCAACTGGTCACGACGGAAAAGGACGCGGTGCGCCTGCCCCGCTCGTTTCGCATGAATGTCATGGCCTTGCCGGTGCGGCTCGAGCTTGCCGATGCCGCGCCCCTCGAGGCGCGGCTGGCAGAGCTGGGGCTTTAGTCGTCCTGACCCAGACGCGGCGAGGCGCGATCCAGCGCCAGCTCCGCATCTGAAAACCGGATTGGCGTGCGCACGCCCGGCACGCCCTCGGGCATGATCTTCATGCCGCGCGCGACGATCTGGGGATCGGCGAAAACATCCGCCATCTCGTTGATCGGCCCCGCTGGCACGCCCTCGGCCTCAAGCGCGGCCAAAAGATCGTCCCGCTTCCAAGTCTTGGTGACCGAAGTCAGCGTCGCCGTCAGCGCCTCGCGATTGGCGATGCGCAAGGCATTGGTCAGATAATCCGGCGCCTCGGCCAAGGCAGGCAGGCCCAGAACCGCGCAAAGGCGGCGATACTGGCCGTCATTGCCGGTCGCGATGATGACGAAACCATCGGCGCAATCAAAGACCGCATAGGGCACGAGATTGGGATGAGCATTGCCAAGCCGCTGGGGCGAGGTGCCGGTCGCCAAGTAATTCATCGCCTGATTGGCCATGATCGCCGTGCCGACATCCATCAGCGCCATATCGACATGCTGGCCCCTGCCCGTCACGTCGCGCTGACGCAAAGCCGCCAGAATGCCAACGGTCGCATAGATGCCGGTGAAGACATCGACCACCGCCACGCCGACTTTCTGCGGCTGGGCGCTAGGCTCTCCGGTCACGCTCATCAGCCCGGTCATACCCTGGATGATGTAGTCGTAACCGGCGCGATGGGCGTAAGGCCCCTCCTGGCCAAAGCCCGTAACCGAGCAATAGACCAGTCGCGGGTTGATCTGGGCGAGCGAGGCGTAGTCGAGCCCGTATTTCGCCAGACCGCCGACCTTGAAATTCTCGATCAGCACATCGGCGTCACGGATCAGCTCGCGGACCTTGGCCTGACCTTCCGGGCTGCGAAAGTCAGCCGTGACCGATTTCTTGCCGCGGTTGGTGGCGTGGAAATAGGCGGCGCTTTCGTCGCCCTCGCGCTTGATGAACGGAGGCCCCCAGCGGCGCGTGTCATCGCCTTCGGGGGCCTCGACCTTGATGACCTCTGCGCCCAGATCGGCAAGAATCTGGCCGGACCAAGGTCCGGCCAGAATACGCGCAAGCTCGACAACCTTGAGCCCGGCCAATGGCGTCATGCTTATTTGCCTGCCGCTGCGATCTTGTCGTCGAGGACTTTCTTCAGGCCCTCCCAAGGCTGGTTGTTCACCTTCTCGCCGGCGATGATGAAGGTCGGCGTGCCCTCGATCTTGTCGTCGCCCGCGTTCTTCTGGAAGGTGGTGACCAGATTGGCGACGGTCTGCTTGTCGGCCCAGCAGGCGTCGAGCTGCTCGGGCGTCATGCCAGCCTTGGCACCGATTTTGCGCAGGTTCGCGGCGATCTCATCGCCGGTCTTGGCGGCAAGCCAGGTCTGCTGCTCTTCAAAGAGCATATCCGAGACGGCGTAATATTTGTCGTCGCCGCCGCAGCGCGCCAGCACGCCCGCCCACAGGCCGACCGCGTCGAAATAGACATCGCGCTGGATGAACTTGACCTTGCCGGTGTCGATATATTCCGACTTCAGCTTGGCGAAATTCTCATTGTGGAAATCGCGGCAATGGCTGCAGGTGAAGCTCGCATATTCGATCATCGTGACCGGCGCATCTTCCTTGCCCAGAACGATATCGGGCAAAACCTTGCCCTCGGGCAGCTGGTCCGAGGCCGCAGATGCGGCCGCGGCCTCGCCTGCCGGAGCCTGAGCGGGGGCCGGCGTCGCAGTTTCCTGTGCGAAGGCGGGCGCGAAGCTCAGCGCCGACAGCGCGACAGCCGCAGCGGTCGCGAAAAGGGAACGGGAAAGCGTCATGAATTGGCCTTTCGGTCGTTGGTGTCCCGGCGGGACAGGGTGTTCAAAGCAAGCTGGCGCATCGCCGCCGCAAGGCCGGGGTCGCTGAACCCCTGCGCCACAGAGGCCGCCGCATCCAGCTGTTCAACAGTCGGTGGCGTCTCCGCCCGTTTGCGCGGAGCAGGCACGAATTGCGCCTGTCCCTCGGAAAATCCGGTCGGAGCCGTCTGCGTCAGAACGATTTTCGACACGGCATTGAACCCGTAACAGGCATTCACCTTATCGCGGATCCGGGGCAGTTCCATCTCGATCAGCGGCGCATGGGCGCCCGAGACAAGAAGCGTCAGCGTCGCCCCAAAGCCACGGCCATGCGCGATGCGCACCGGACGGGTCCGGGCCGCGGTCTCTGGCCCGACCACCTCGGCCCAATTGGTCAAAAGTCGCACGACGGCAAAGCCGCGCGACTCGCCCACCGCGCGCACGGGCTGCGCGACCAGAGATGCCGCCGCCTCAAAGCCGCGCATCCGCCGCCGGAGCGGTTGATTTGCTTTCGACGCAGAGCCTTTTGACGATGTGCTTTTCGACGGAGCCGGTTTCAATTGGGCCATGTCCTGACGTAGAACTGAACTCTGATGCAGTCTGGACCGTGCTGACGCCGGACGCCAGAGAGTCGGGTCTGAAAATTGCGTGAAAAGACAGTGATAGCTCCCCATCTGCTCGAATGGTACGACCGCCACGCGCGCGTGCTGCCGTGGCGGATGCCGCCCGGGACCGGAACCGGCGATCCCTATCGGGTCTGGCTGTCCGAGGTGATGCTTCAGCAAACCACCGTCGCCGCCGTCAAAGCCTATTTCACCCGCTTCACCACGCTCTGGCCTCGGGTCGAGGACCTTGCGGCAGCCGAAGACGCCGCCGTCATGGCCGAATGGGCGGGGCTTGGCTATTACGCCCGCGCCCGCAATCTTCTCGCCTGCGCCCGCAAAGTCAGCGAAAGCGGCGGTTTTCCCGACACGCGCGAGGGGCTCGGCGTTTTGCCCGGCATCGGCCCCTATACCTCGGCCGCGATTGCCGCCATCGCCTTCGACCGCCCCGAAACCGTGGTCGATGGCAATGTCGAGCGCGTCGTCTCGCGGCTTTTCGCGGTCGAAACCCCGATGCCCGGCGCGAAACCGATCCTGCGCGATCTCGCGGATACGCTCACCCCCGACACCCGGCCCGGCGATTTCGCGCAAGCGATGATGGATCTCGGCGCGACGATCTGCACGCCCCGAAACCCGGCCTGCGGCATTTGCCCGCTCGTTCACGATTGCAAGGCGCGCGCGCTTGGCATTGCCGCCGATCTGCCCCGCAAGGCGCCGAAAAAGGCCAAGCCGCTGCGTCAGGGCGTGGCTTGGGTCGGCTTCACCAATGGCGCGGTGCTCACGGAACGCCGCGCCGAAAAGGGCCTGCTCGGCGGCACGCTGGCCTTTCCCTCGACGGGTTGGGACGGCTCGGCCCTGCCCGCCCCCGCCGATGCCGACTGGCGCGAGATCGGGACCGTGCGCCATATCTTCACTCATTTCGCGCTCGATCTCACCGTGATGACCGCCCCCCTGCGCGGCGCGCCCCGCCGCGGAGACCTGCTGGCGCTCGATCACTTCAACCCCAAGGCACTGCCCGGCCTCATGCGCAAGGTCTGGGACCTCGCCGCCCCGGATGGCCTCGCCCGCGCTGGTGCAAGCGCAAGAAATCGCAGATGATTTCCTCATGACCAAACCGCTCCGCCCCCGCTTCATCGACGCCGCCCCGTTCTGGATGTCTCTGGGCATGGTCCCGCTCACGATCTGCGCGACCCTCTGGGGCGGTTGGTGGTTCCTGATCCTGCCCGCCTATGCGTGGTATCTGACCAGCCTCATGGACCTCCTCCTCGGAACCAGCGAGGAAAACCCCGATCCGATGACGCCCGAGCGCAATCTGCGCTGGTATCGTGCCATCACGCTGATCTGGCCGCCGCTGCAAATCGCGCTGATCTTTGGTGCGATCTGGTATGTCCGCCACGAAGGCCACCTGTCGGGCCTCGAACAGATCGGCCTCTTCTTCGGCATCGGCGTGGCCTCGGGCACGATCGGCATGGTCTATGCCCACGAGCTTCTTCATCAAAAAAATACCCATGAACGCTGGCTCGGAGACCTCTTGCTCGCCGCCTCGCTCTATTCCCATTTCCGCAGCGAGCATCTTCACGTCCACCATTCCTGGGTTGCGACCCCGCGCGATGCGGTGACTGCGCGCTATAATGAGGGCTTTCACCGCTACTTCGCCCGCGTGCTGCGCGACTGCCCGCGCAGCGCCTGGCGCGCCGAGGCGGCGCGTCTCGCCCGCAGCGGCCGCAGCCCCCGCGATCTGCGCAATCCCTTCTGGCGCTACGCCGCGCTGCAACTCGCTTTGCTAGCGCTGGCCTTTGCGCTTGGCGGTCTGGCGGGGATCTTGCTGTTTCTTTGGCAGGCTTTGGTCGCGATCTGGCAGCTCGAACTGACGAATTACGTCGAGCATTACGGGCTGACACGCAAATATCTGGGCGAGGGCCGCTATGAGCATGTCCTGCCGCGCCATTCCTGGAATGCGGCGCATCGCGCGTCGAACTGGCTTTTGATCAATCTCCAGCGTCATTCCGACCATCACACCAAGCCCGATCGCCGCTTCCCGCTTCTCCAGACCTATAGTCCGGACGAGGCGCCGCAACTGCCCTTCGGCTATCCCGCCATGACCTTTGTCGCCATGGTCCCGCCGCTCTGGCGGCGCTGGATGAATCCGCGCGTGCGCGCCTGGCGGCGTCAGTTCTACCCCGAGATCACCGATTGGCGGCCCTATAACCGCGCCGAAAACCCGCCGCCGCGCAACGCTTTATAGGGCAGCAAAGGCCTCCATCGCCGCATCGATCTGCAAGGCGCCATAGCTCGGATTGGTGTGGATCATATCCTCCTCGCCATGGGCGACATCGCGGCGCGGGTTCATCCGAAACGAGCCGCGCATCCATTCGGCGGCGGTAAAGACCTCACCCGAAATCGTCGCGGCGGGCTGCGACAGCCTGCGGATCCCCGGCCCCAAAGCCCGATCGAGCTGGGTCAAGAAGCGCTGATGATAGGCCGGGCCGTCGCCGCGCCGGGCCAAATCGCGATAATCCTGCCATTTGGCCTCGGCCGAGCCCAGAACCGCATCCGAGGGCAGCGCCGCCGACATGAAAAGGACCGGGCCTTGATCCAGCTCCTCAAGGGCTTTCGCCACATGAACCCCCACGGAATGCGAGACCCGTCGCATCAGCACCGCATCGAGAAACCCGCCCGACATCAGCGCCCGGGGCCGCCCCGGCGCAGCGGCCAGATCCGAGGTCCGATGTCGGCTGAGATAGCTCGCCGAGGACGAAAACTGCAGGCCGCCGAAGACGATAAACCCGTCATAACTGCGCAGCGGCAGCGCGGTCACATCGTTATAAAACCGCATTTCCTTGCGCGCTTCTGGACTCGCGGGCAGAAAGACCCCGTCCCGAAGATCCAGTGCACGCAACGACCCTCCCGGCATGGCAAAGACATCATGGTCGAAATCAGGCCAGCGCGCACGCGTCTCCCGCAAGGCGATCCGGGGCGCGGCGGTGTGCGAATCGCCGATGATGAGCAACCGGCGCGGGATCATTTGCGAAACGCCTCGAGAAGCACCTCTTCGCAGATCACATCATCCGTCGGATCGGCGGGGCTGTCCTCAGCCGATTGCGGCTCGGCGTCGGGCTGCTTTTGCGGCAAACCATGCGCGCGCAAAAACGCCGCCATGGCCGCCGCGACCCCTTGCTCGCTGACTTCGCGCAGGCCCTCGCGGAAAAAGGCGCCCCGCGCCGCCGGATTGGTGACGATCTCGTAAGAGGGGAAATAATCGACATCCGGATGGCTTGCCGCGAATTCGTCCGCCGCCGCGCGCAGCACCGCCTTGGACCGCTGGGTCGCGACCAGAACGTGCTGGCCCGAGGCCGTCGCGGTCAAAGGCACCGGCGAAACCGTCAGGATCATGCGCAGATCCGGCTGGGCGCGGTGCAGATGGCTGCGCACCGCCTCGAGATCGGCCAGAACCTCGGCGAAGGAGAGGTTGCGAAAGGCATATCTCTCGGGATCGAAGGCGCCCGCGACCACGCCCGGACAGGTCGGATAGACCAGACCCGAGGCGCGCTCTTCCCAGGTTTCGGTCAGCCCGAGCGTGAAGATGAAATGCGTCGCGCCGCGAAAGAGCCGCCGCACCGCGCCCAGATGATCGCGGCGCAAGACCATGGCCTCATCGAGCGAGGCAAAGCCGTCGGGCTCGATCCTCGGGCGGAAGGCGTCGTGGATCCGCGCGCCGCGCGCCCAGAAATCCGAAGCCTCGACCCGGTCGCTTTCGGCATCCTCGAGAAGCTGGCGCAGTTGGCGCGTCGTATAGATGTTACCGTAGCGCGCCGAATAGATGCCGTAGCCATAGGCCGCCGCGATCTCGGCGGGCACGGCGCGTGGCGGGGGCTCGACATCGCGCAGACGCAGCCCCGCGCGGCGCAGCGCACGCCCGACATGCTGGGCAAAGCAACTGCCGGCCGTGACCGTCAGCGCCGTCTCGTCCAGTCGGAATTTCGGCATAGGGATGTGTCATATCGGTTCGAATGTGCCAAGTGGCGCTCGAAAGGCAAGAAGAAAGAGCGACTTGCAGGCCACGGTCACAGCGCCTCGAGCACGGCAAGGATCTGGTCGAGCTGGCGTCCGCCATAGGCCGCATTGCCGTGGCCGAACTCCTTTTGGCTGTGGCGGATGTCGTGATGGCTGTTAAGCCTCAGCGAGCCGCGCATCCATTCCGGCGCGGTAAAGACCATCCCGGCGATGGTGTCTTCGGGCTGTTCGATCAGGATCGAGAGATCGGCGGCCTCTTCGCGCAAAGCCGCAAGATAGCGCGCGACAAAGAGCCCCGCATCGCCGCGCAGGGCCAGCCGCGCGACCTCGCTTTTGCCCTCTGCCAACGCATCGAGCGAGGGAAAGGGTTCGGGCAGAAGCAGGATCGGCGCCTGCTCCAGCCGCGCGAGCCGCCCGGCCAGCCGGATCGCGGTCGAGTTGCGGATCCGCCGCGCCAGCATCGCCGCCAAAAACCCCTCGGAGATTAGATCGCAGGCCTGCCCCGCCTGCACAGAGGGAAAATCCGGGCAGCGGTGGCGCTGAAGCAGGCGACTGATCATGCCAAAATTCGGACCACCAATGACCACGAAGGCATCATAGCCCGTCAAGGCAAGCGACGGCTGGCCATTGTAGAAGCTGATTTGGCGCTGAAGTTCGATCCGGTCCGTGCCGAGTATGCCGTCACGAATCTCCAGCCCATTCAAAGCGGTGCCCGGCAGGCCGAAGAAATCCGGCGCGAACCCCGGCCAGCGCGCGGGCGTGTCGCGCAACGCCGTGCGTGGGGCCGCGACATGGGAATTTCCGATCAGGAGCACGCGGCCGACCCTCACCCTCCTGCCCCGCCTCGCCCCAGCGCCCCGGGGCCTTCGGCCTGTCCGATACGGTGCTGCGGGGCCAGATTATCGAGCCCGTAGCCGCGCAGAAACGCCGAAATGACGGCGTCACTGGTGCCAGTTTCAGGCGCGGCAAACCCCTGCCATCGCGCGAGCCGATGGTGATCCGCGATTTCGGCAGCCGGGAAATAGTCGATCTCTGGATGCGCGGCTGCAAAATCTCGCACCGCACTCAAGACCGCAGAGCCCGCCCTGCCCTCGTCAGCCCTCTGCGGCGACACCGACAGCACCATCCGCAGCTGCGGGTTCAGTTGGGTCACCTGCCTGCGCAGAAGCGCCAAATCAGCCGCCACCACCGCACGCTCTGGCCGCTGGCGCAGAAGTTGCGCGGGATCGACCGCACCGGCCAGTTCATCTGGGCGCAGCGGAAAGGCGCGTCCGGTGTCCGGCTCAAGCCAATATTCGCCAGCACCAAGCGTCAGGATCAGGCAATCCGCCTGCCGAAAGAGCCGCTTCACTGCCGCGAGATGATGGCGGCGCAGTGCCAGAACCTCGGCGACCGAGACCATCCCACCCGGTTCGATCCAAGGCCGAAACGCATCGACATAGCGCCCGTTCTGGTGCCAGACATAGCGCGGTGAGACAAAGCCCGTCGCCGCATCGTCCAGCACCTGCGCAAAGAGCCGCGCCGAGTCGATCCGCCCGAACCGCGCCGAGAACTGCCCGTAGCCATAATCCTGCGCCGCCGCGAAGGGCGCGCCGTCAGGCGCAGGTTCGGCATCGAGCAGCCCCAGCCCCGCCGCCCGCAGGCTCGCGCCCAACTGCCGGGCAAAGCTGCCCCCGGCGACAGCGATCTGATCTTGCCGGGACAGCGCGAGCTTTCCCCGCCATTCAAACGCGATCTCCCCCTGCGCAGCAAAGGTCGCGGCTGGGGAATAGACTGCCTGAGAGGGGCGGTGCGCATCGGGGTTCATCATGCCCCAGTCATGCCCGAAAGCCCTTTAGATTTCGCGAATAGTAGGCATTTTCAACAAAAAAGGCCCCGGCGCGAGGCGAGCCTCACGCACGGGGCAAGGTAGTCCCTGCCGCGCGGAACTCGCGGCCTTGGGACTGCGGCGAAACGAATGGATCAGTTCGGGCGCTGTGCGCCGTCGGCCTGCATCTCGGCTCGGATCTGCTGGCGCAAGATGTCGATCGGCACCATGCGGCCCTCGCGGCGGAAGTGCCAATAGGTCCAGCCATTGCAGGAGGGTGCGCGTTGCAGCGCCGCGCCGACCTGATGGATCGAGCCTTTGACATCATTGCCGATCAGGCTGCCATCGGCGCGGACCTTCACCTTGTGGCGGTTGTCGAGCGAGTAAAGCTCTTCGCCCGGGCGCAGCATCCCGCGCTCGACCACCTGACCGAAGGGCACGCGCGGTTCAGCGCGTTTGCTGGTCGTCGTCGCCAAAGCCGAGGCATCGAAGCGGCGCACGCGCGAGAGACGTTTCTCGGCCACCTCGCGATAGGTCTCCTCGCGCTCGATGCCGATGAAATCACGGCCGAGCATCTTGGCAACCGCGCCGGTCGTGCCGGTGCCGAAGAACGGGTCGAGCACGACATCACCGGGATTGGTCGAGCCGATCAGCACGCGGTGAAGCAGGCTTTCGGGCTTTTGCGTCGGATGGGCCTTGTCGCCCTTGGCATCCTTGAGGCGCTCGCCGCCGGTGCAGATCGGCAGCACCCAATCCGAGCGCATCTGCACGCCTTCATTCAGCGATTTCAGCGCCTCATAGTTGAAGGTGTATTTCGAATTTTCCGATTTCGAGGCCCAGATCATCGTCTCATGGGCGTTGGTCAGGCGCTTGCCGCGGAAGTTCGGCATCGGATTGGATTTGCGCCAGACGACATCGTTCAGGATCCAGAACCCGGCATCCTGCAAGGCCGCACCGACCCGGAAGATGTTGTGATAGGAGCCGATCACCCAGATCGCGCCATGCGGTTTCAGCACGCGGCGCGCGGCGGCCAGCCATTCGCGGGTGAATTTGTCATAGGCGCCGAAGCCCGCGAACTGGTCCCAGTGGTCATCGACCGCATCGACCTTGGAGTTGTCAGGGCGATGCAAATCGCCCTTGAGCTGCAGGTTATAGGGCGGGTCAGCAAAGATCAGATCGACGCTGTTTTCGGGCAATGAATTCATCACCTCGATGCAGTCGCCAGCAAGTATCTGATTCAATGGTAAGCTACGCGGCTCGGCGCGCCGAGTCGTTTCTGTTTTCATTTTGCTCTGCCTCATAACGCCGGCATTTTTGCCGATCTGGTATGGGGCAAAGATGGGTCAGAAGCGATTCGCCGTCAAATTCTATTTTGAATCAATCAGTTGTCGAGAGGCCTTTACACAAGATATTGTGGACCGGCGCGAAGCTGCGCCTATGGTATGGGGTCACCCCAAGATTTAGCAGCGCTTCGAGATGAACCTTTGTGGGATAACCCGCATTGCGTTCCCAGCCATAGCCGGGGTGCTGTTGCGCCAAATCCACCATGAGTCTGTCGCGCAACACTTTGGCCACGATCGAGGCCGCCGCGATGGACAGCGAGCGCGCGTCGCCCTTGACGATGGCCTGCGCGGGAATCGCCAGATCACGCGGCACGGCGTTGCCGTCGATCAGCGCAAGATCCGGGCGAGACTTGAGTTTTTCGACCGCGCGGCACATCGCGAGATGCGAGGCATGGTAGATATTCAGCCGGTCGATCTCGTCGATCCAGACATGCGCATAGGCCCAGTCACAGCGCGCCATGATCTCTTCGGCCAAGGCATCGCGGCGCTTGGCCGACAGCTTCTTCGAATCATTGAGGCCAGCGGGCGGATCCTCGCACAGAATCACCGCAGCCGCCGTCACTGGCCCCGCCAAGGGGCCGCGACCGACCTCGTCGACGCCCGCGATCAGGCGGGCGCCTTGCGCCTGCGCCGCAAGCTCGAATTCCAGATCAGGCTGGCTCATGCGGTGATCGTGACCGGGGCAATCTCGACCTCTTCGAGATTGACGCCCGCGCCCTCGCGGTCGATCACGAGGAAATCGGCGGGCTGGTCAAGCGGCGTCAGCACGCCATGCCAGGTCCCCGCGTGCAGGTTCACGCCCATGCCAGCGGGCACGATGAAGGCGAGCGGTGCGCCGGGGCGGCCGCCCTCGTCCGGGGCCACGACCGAAAGCCAGACCCCCGGCGTGATCGGGAAAAACGCCTGCGAACCAAGCGGATGGCGTTCGAGCAGCGCGCAGTCATAGGGCAGGCTGATCGGCTCGGACCGGAAGATCGAGAGAATCGCCTCGCCGCCGCCGCGCTCGACCGTGGCCAGCGCATGGTGCCGCTCGCAGCGGCCCGCGTTGATGAGCTTGCTTGGGGCGTCACGCGCGGTCAGCAGCTCGCCGTAGGGGGCAAAAGCCTCTGCCGTGATGGGCAGGGCGCGGATCGTCTGGGGCATCGGGTCCTCCGGTCATCGGGGCGGCAGGACGCCGCCCGAAAGCGCCAGTCTATACGCGATGCATCCGCGGCAGGAAGACCGTGAGCAGCCCCATGATCGGCAGGAAGGAGCAGATCCAATAGACATATTCGATGCCCTTTGCGTCAGCGACCACGCCGAGCACCGCCGCCGCAATCCCGCCCATGCCGAAGGCAAAGCCGAAGAAGATCCCCGCGATCATCCCGGTGCGGCCCGGCACCAGCTCTTGCGCGAAGACGACGATCGCCGGGAAGGCCGAGGCGAGGATCAGGCCGATGATGACCGACAGGATCCCGGTCGGCATCAATCCGACATGGGGCAGCAAAAGCGTGAAGGGCAGAACGCCGAGGATCGAGAACCAGATCACCTTCAACGGCCCGATGCGGTCACCGAAGATCCCGCCCAGCATGACGCCCGCCGCCATCCCGCCGAGGAAGAGGAACAGCATGACCTGCGAGGTCTGGGTCGAGACCCCGAATTTATGGATCAGGAAGAAGGTGTAATAGCTCGAGAGGCTCGCGGTGTAGATGTTCTTGGTGAAGGTCAGCAGCGCCAGAACAGAGATCGCAAGGATCACGCGATTGCGCGACATGCTGGACCCCCGGACCTCACGCGCCACCGTGGCCTTGCGCTTGCCCTCGGCCCAGGTGCCGACGCGCCACAGGATCGCGGACCCCATCATGGCAAAGATCGCGAAAATCGCGATTGAGGGGCGGCCAAGCGGCAGGACGACAAACGCCGCCAGCAGCGGGCCAAGCGCCTGCCCGAAGTTGCCACCCAGCTGGAAGAGCGATTGCGCCGTGCCGAATTTCCCGCCCGAGGCAATGCGCGCGACGCGCGAGCTTTCGGGGTGGAAGATCGCCGAGCCGACGCCGATCAGCATCGCGCCGACCACAAGCACCCAGTATACATGCGCCAAGGCCAGCAGCATCACCCCGACAAAAGTCGAGCCCATGCCCAAAGCCAGCGAGCGCGGCATCGGATTCTTGTCGGTGACGATGCCGACCACGGGCTGCAGCAGCGAGGCCGTGACCTGAAAGGCGAAGGTCATCAGGCCGATCTGGCTGTAGCTGAGTGAAAATTCGTCCTGAAGCTGCGGATAGATCGCCGAGAGCATCGACTGCATGACATCGTTGATCATATGGCAGGCGCTGATGGCGATCAGAACTACCCAAGCGGTCGGCACCGGCTGGGGCGCGCGCGCTGCGGTGAGGTCGGACATATCCCGGCTCCGAAAACTGTAAATTCGCTGATCTCTGTCCGTTCCGCCCGGACAACGCCATTGTCAAGTTGCAGAAAAACACAGATGATCACGGAAAAGTGACCATAAAACACTAAACTTAACCGTTCACTACACCATAAACTTGTCCACGTTTCTGTCGTGAGCGATTAAATGCGGACGAATACAACCTAGAGAAGACCATGAACGCATTTACATCCCTCCCTCGACAAGTTGGCGAAGCCCTTACGACAGGAGATCCGGTCCGAATGCCCCACCGAATGATGACTTGGCAGTCCGTGCAAACGGAAGTGTTGTCCCGCATCCGGAGCGGTTTCTGGCGGCCGGGTCAATTGATTCCGACCGAAAGCGAACTCGCGATCGAGTTTGGCTGTGCGCGCGCGACTGTCAACCGTGCTCTGACGTCACTTGCGGCCAGCGGCCTCCTGGAACGTCGTCGCAAGGTCGGCACCCGGATCGCCAAGCACCCGCCGCAGCGCTCGACTTTGCCCAAGACCGCCCTGCGCAATGAGATCGAAGCCGCCGGTGCGACCTATGGCTATCGCCTGATCAGCATCCGTCGCGCGACGCCTCCGGCCGATATCGCGAAGCTGCTCATGCTGAAATCGGGTCAGGCCACGCTTGAGATCCGCGCCGAATTCTCGGCCAATGATCAACCCTATTGCGGCGAAGAGCGCTGGATTGCGATCGACGCGGCTCCGGGGATCGAGCAAGCGCCGCTCAACGAGATCTCGGCCTTCGAATGGCTTTCGGACAATGTCGCGCTGAACCACGGCAGCCTGTCTGTCTCGGCGACCTCGGCACAGAACGAATTCGTTTCGAATGCACTCAGCGTCCAGCGTGGCACGCCGGTTCTGCTGATCGAACGTGGCAATTGGGCCGATGCCGTCGCGGTAACGGTCTCGCGTCAATACTTCCCGGCAGGTCATACGCTCAGCGCACTTTACTGAGCAAGCCCACCAAAGCATCGCCCCCGTATTTGCGGCCTCAAGGCTTGTTGAATCGGGGGTGCTTGCAACCCGTGCGTACCCGGTTCATGTGAGAAGCAGCCTCTTCCACCTGAGCCTGTCCACGGAACTCTTTATGCGCTCACTGTCGCCCTCCCTCCCCCGAGTCGGACGCCTTTTGCTCGCCGGAGCGCTTGCGCTGCCGCTGGCCCCAGCCTCCGTGACCGCTGTCGCGCTGACATGGATGTCGCTGCCGGGACCGGCCTTCGCGCAGGCCACGATGGAGCCGGGCAAGATCCAGCGCAAAATCACCGCCGCCGATATCGAGACCGCGGATTACACCTCGGGCGATCTGCCCGCGGGGCAATCGGCCATTACCGCCAAGGTCCAGATCCTGCTTGACCGTTCGGGGATTTCGCCGGGCGTGGTTGATGGCTGGCGTGGCGGGATGAGCGAAAGCGCGCTCAAGGCGTTCCAGCGCCGGGCGGGCCTGCCGGTCGATGGGCGGATGAGCCCGGTTGTCTGGCAATTGCTGCTGCCCTTCGCCAGCGGGCCGCTGACCACCGAATACACGATCACCGACAAGGATGCCGAAGGGCTCGTCGACAAGATCCCGACCGATTACGCCGAAAAGGCGAAGATGACCTCGCAGGGCTATACCAGCATTCTCGAAAAGCTGGCCGAGCGCTTCCACATGGATGAGAAATTCCTGCAAAAGCTCAATCCCGGCGTGGATTTCGTGCCGGGCGTGACCATTCAGGCGACCGTTCCCGCCCCGCCGATCCGGGGCACGGTCACACGGATCATCGTGGACAAACAGACCCGCCGGGTCGCGGCCTATGATGCCAAGGGCAATCTGCTGGCGGATTATCCGGCAACCGTCGGCTCGTCGGCGACCCCCTCGCCGCATGGCATTCACAAGGTCGATGCGGTCGCCTTGAACCCGGTTTATACCTACAATCCGAACAAGAATTTCAAGCAGGGCAACAATGACCGCGTGCTGGTCATTCCGCCCGGGCCGAACGGTCCTGTTGGCGATGTCTGGATCGACCTCTCCGAGCCGACCTATGGCATCCACGGAACCGCAACCCCCTCGCGGCTGTTCGTTAACCAGTCGAACGGCTGTGTCCGGCTGACCAATTGGGACGCGAGGGAGCTTGCTCATATGGTGAAGGCGAATGTCACCGTGGTCGAATTCCTCGATCCGGGCGTCAGCATTGCCGATGTGACCGGGGTGGCGAATTCCGCGGCGGCAAATACCGCGCAGCTTCCCGCAGCTCTCGGCGCGAAACGCCCGCTGGCGCGCCCGCATCTCGCCACCGCGCCCGATCAGGCCCCCGATTCTGCGGCGGTGACGCTGGCCGCTCAGGCGGCGCTCCAGACCGTGACGCCGCCTGCAGGTGCCACCACGACCGTGGTCGGTCACGAAAGCGGCGACCTGCTGGCCACGGCGATTGCCGACGCCATCTCGCCGCAAGAGCTGAAGCCAAGCGCCGTCGGCCCGACCCATCCGCCGCGTCGCACGGCGCCCGCTTCGGCCCCGGCGTCGCCCCCCGCTTCGACCGCAACACCTGCGCCAGAGCCGGTTCCAGCGGCAACCGCGCCGGTCGTCGCCCCTGCGCCTGCGGTGCCCTAAGCGATGAGCGTGGCGCGGGCTCTGGCCAGTCTCACGCTGGCGGCGGCGCTGCTCTCGGGCGGCGCGCTGGCCGAGAGCAAGCCGCCCGAGCGCCCCGCCCCAGTCGAAGCTGCCCCAGAGGACGCGACCCCGACAGAAACAAGCGCTCGGCCTCCGCAAAAGCCCGAACCGCCAGCGCCCGAAGAACCAACCGCCGACAAGCCAGCGCCAGCAGCCGCGGCAACCGCACCAGCGACCACGGATGCCACGGCCTCAGCGCCCGAAACCCCGGCGCCCGATGACGCCACGGCCAAACCCGATATTTCCGCCGCGCCAGCTCTGCGCAGCACCCTGCGCGAAAGCGACTTCGACCAATCCGCCTGCCTGCTGACCCTCTTCACGCTCGGCACCGGCTATGAAGAGCTTCCCGCGATTTCAGAGGCCGACAACCGCGATTGCGGCATCGATCGGCCGGTTCGGATCACCGAGATCCTGCCCGGCATCGCGCTCGACGGCGCACCGGTGATGCGCTGCGACACGGCGCGCCACCTGGCCTTCTGGCTGCGCGATTCGGTCCGCCCGGCCTCGGCTTTCCTGCCCGGCGCGCCACGCCTGACCGGGATCGAGCCCGGCTCGACCTATCAATGTCGCGGCGTGGTGGGCGGTCAAAGCACGGCGACGGTCTCGGAACATGCGCTCGGCAATGCGTTCGACATCGCCGCCTTCCGCTTCGACGACGGCACGCGGCTTGAGATCGCACCGCGCCAGGACAAGGGCTCGATCGACGAGGCCTTTCAGGCAGCGATCCGGGGCACAGCCTGCCTGTGGTTCACCACCGTCCTCGGTCCGGGCGCGAATGCCGCCCATGACAATCACCTTCACCTCGACATCAAGGCGCGCAAGGGCGGCTTTCGCATCTGCCAGTAGGGCGGGCTAGCGGCTGAACCGGTCGAGATCGAGATATTCCGGCGAAAACCGCGCCAGCCGGGCAAGCTCGCCCCAATCGAGGATCTCGACCTGCGCCCCCGTCCAGCGCACCAGCCCACGGTCACGCAGATCGCGCACCGCGCGGTTGATATGGATCGGGGAATATCCAAGCATTTCCGCAAGTTCCCGCTGAAGCGCTGGCAGGACGAAGCGGTGGTCCTGCGCGGCCCCGACACTGGCGAGACGGACGTAAATCTCGCAGAGAAGATGCGCGAGATGGGCATTCGAGCGCAATGAGGCCGCCGCCACCAGCCATTGGCGATGCATCGCCGCATCAATCACCGTCGAAAGCCAGAAGAGCCGCGACAAATGCGGAAAATTCTCGGAGATCTCGCGCAAATCGCTGTGGTCGATGAATTCGGCCGTCACCGGGCCAAGCGCCACGATGTCATGCTCTAGCCGCGTCAGCACGAAACCGTGCAGATCCACGAAATCCCCGGCGACGTGGATCGCGGAAATCACCCGCTCTCCGCTGCGTCCGGGCACGCCATGCGAGCGCACCGCCATGCCACGCATGACCATGCAACTTTGCGTCAGTCTCTGTCCTCGGGGAACGATGATCTCGCGTGGCTGAAAGATCACCTGACGGGTTGAAATATCGCGCAGACGTCCGAGATCGGCGGAGGTCAATGAATCGCGGCGCAGTAAAAAACGTATAAAAAACTCGCTAATGGCCATAGCCACTCCTGAAAATATGCATCAGAATTTGCAATTCAGAGGGGGCGACGCAATCTTAGGATGGTCTCCTTTAACATAGTTTAAGCAGCATAGGCGCACATTGATATGCGCCATTCATCTACATCGCTCGAGGCGCATTCTGCGGCCCACGCGCCAGAGCCTCGGCCAAAAGCGTAAAGCTTTCCGCAGTATTTTCAGCCTTCAGGGTCACGAAATTGTCGAGCGCGGGGTAAAGCCGCACCGCCTCGTCCAGCATCTGGTCACTGCCTGCCGCATAAAGCCCGGCCCGGATCATCAGCTCTGATTCGGCATAGCTGCCCAGCATGGCCCGCGCCCGCGCGATCAGGGAATTCTCAGCCTCGCTCGCAGCTTGCGGCAAAGAGCGCGACACCGAGCGCAGCACGTCGATTGCAGGAAAACGCCCGCGTTCGGCAATGGCGCGATCCAGCACGATATGGCCGTCCAGAACACCGCGCAGGATATCGGCAATCGGCTCCTCCATATCCGAGCCCGCGACCAGCACCGAAAAGAGCGCGGTGATATCGCCCGCCCCCGCCGGTCCAGGCCCCGAGCGTTCGGCCAGTGCCATGATGAGGTTCGAGACCGAGGGCGGAAAGCCGCGATAACTCGGGCTCTCCCCGCCAGCGAGGGCGATTTCGCGATGCGCCTCGGCGAAACGCGTGATCGAATCGGCCAAAAACAGCACATGCGCGCCCTGATCGCGGAAATATTCCGCGACCGTCATCCCCGCCCAAGCGCAGCGCCGCCGCATCATCGGCGACTGATCCGAGGTCGCGGCCACCACCACCGCGCGCGCCATGCCCTCGGGGCCAAGCACCTCCTCAACGAATTCGCGGAGCTCGCGCCCGCGTTCGCCGATCAGCGCGATCACCACGACATCGGCCGAAACCCCTTTGGCCAGCGCCGAGAGCAGCGTCGATTTCCCCACGCCCGAGCCCGCGAAAAGCCCAAGCCGCTGCCCCTTCACGATCGGCAGCAAGGTGTCGAAGACCGCAAGCCCGGTGTCGAGCCGCTCGCCCAACCGCTTGCGGCTGGCCGCTGGCGGCGGCGGGGCGCGGTAGCGCAGCGCTGCGCCGCCCTGCTCAAGCGGGCGACCATCGAGCGGCTGGCCCAGAGGGTCGATGATCCGACCGACCCAATCCGGCCCCGGGCGCAGGCGCGGCGCGAAGAGAAGCTCGGCCCGCGCCCCGATATGCAGCCCCTCGGACGGGCCTTCCGGTAGAATCGCGGCGAAGCGCGCCTGTAGCGCAATGACCTCGCCCTGGATCTGTGCGCCGCCGGTCAGGTCGAAAACAACGCGATCGCCCAAAGCCGCGTGATTGTTCAGCCCCGAGACCAGCACCACCCCCGCCTGAATCGCGTGGACAAGGCCGAAATAGCGGATAAGCCGCTCTTCCCCGATCTGCGCGGCAATCGCCAAAGCCTGATCCATGCATCCTCCGTTTCGAAAAAACTGGCTCTCGAAACGGTTTCTAAACCTATCGCAGTTAAGACCGGGTTTATCCAAGGCAGGAGAAGCCCCGTGTTTGACAGAATCGAAACCCTGAAGATGGCGGACGGCCTGATCGCGCATGGAAGCCAGCGTCAGAAGCTGATCGCCACCAATGTCGCCAATGCCGATACCCCCGGATTTCACGCCCGCGACCTCGGCAAATTCGCCGAGACCTATCGCTCGGCGCCCGCCACCCGCCTGCGCACGCAGGACGAGCGTCATGTCTCGGGCACAAACTGGGGCATGGGGGCCTCGCGGCCGAAAGACGCGGGCGGCGAACCCTCTCCGAACGGCAATACGGTCGCGATCGAGGATGAGGTCTTTCGCCTCGCCGATGCCCGGCGCGAATTCGATCTCGCGATCAGCATCACGAAATCATCGCTCTCGCTGATCCGCGCGAGCCTTGGCCGCAAGTTCTGAGGCCACCCATGACCGATATGCTCTCTGCGACCCAGATTTCGACTTCGGGCATGAAGGCGCAGGCCGTGCGGCTGCGCCATGTCTCGGAAAACATCGCCAATGTCGACACGCCCGGCTATCGCCGCAAGATGGTCAGCTTCGAGGAGGCCGCCGATTTCGGCCGTCCCTCGGGGGGTGTCACGACCAGCGCAACCCAGCTTGACCAGTCCGACCTGCCCGAGCTCTTCGATCCCAGTCACCCCATGGCCAATGCCGAGGGCTACTACCGTGGCTCGAACGTCGATCTGGTGATCGAGATCGCGGATTCACGTGAAGCGAGCCGCAGCTACGAGGCCAATCTGCGCGTCTTCGAACAATCGCGGCAAATGAGCTCATCGCTGCTCGACCTGATCCGCCGCTGAAAGGAACCGACATGATTTCCCAAATCTCTGCCGCCAATGCCTACCACAGCGCGCTGAGCTCGGTCGCGCCGACCGAGCCGCTGCCAGATGGCGCCAAATCCGCGATCAGCGATTTCTCCCGTGTCATGGACGAGATGGACCGCACTGCGCAGGGCGCAATGACCGGGCAGGCCGACACCCATGATCTCGTGCAGTCGATCGCCCGCGCCGAACTGGCGCTCGATACCGTGACCGCGATTCGCGACAAGGTGGTCGAGGCCTATCAGGAACTCATGCGGATGCCGGTCTGAGCTCAGCCATGAAAGAGGACCTGCTCTTCGACATGATGCGTCAGTCGCTCTGGATCGCGGTCCGGATGTCGGCCCCCCTGCTCGCGGTCGCGCTGATCACCGGCGTGGTGATCGGTCTGGTCCAAGCGCTGACCTCGATTCAGGAAATGACCCTGACCTTCGTGCCGAAAATCGGCCTGATGCTCGTGGTTTTCTGGGTCACGATGAGCTTCATGACCTCGATGCTTGCCGGTTTCTTCACCGACCAGCTGCTGCCGCTGATCGGAGGCGCCTGAGCGATGGATAACGCGATCTACGCCGCCCTGACCCGGCAGTCGGGCCTGATGCGCGAGATGCGCACCGTGGCGAA
Source organism: Paracoccus aminophilus JCM 7686 (assembly GCF_000444995.1). Taxonomy (NCBI): domain Bacteria; kingdom Pseudomonadati; phylum Pseudomonadota; class Alphaproteobacteria; order Rhodobacterales; family Paracoccaceae; genus Paracoccus; species Paracoccus aminophilus. The sequence goes on from NC_022041.1 coordinate 3,193,990, forward strand.
CAACATTGCCAATGCCAACACCACCGGCTTTCGGCGCGAGGGCGTGGTTTTCTCGGAATATATGGTGTCGCTCAATCGCGGCGGAGAGACCCTCGCCATGGCCAATGCCCGTGGCCGGATGATCGATCTGCGTCCGGGCGGGCTGACCCAGACCGGCGGCACGCTCGACCTCGCGCTCGAAGGCGATGGCTTTTTCATGGTCCAGACGCCACAGGGCAACCGGCTGACGCGCGCCGGGGCCTTCGCGCTAAGCCCGAATGGCGAAATCGTCGATATGGCGGGAAACCAGCTCCTTGATGACGGCGCCGCCCCAATCGCGATCCCCGATGGCACCAAGAACATTGGCATCGGTTCGGACGGCACGGTTTCGGCCGATGACCAGCCCGTCGGCAGGGTCGGCCTTTTTGCGACGCCCGACCCTTCGCTTCTTCAACACGAAGCGGGCACGCTCTTCGACCCCGGGCCCAACCCGCAACCCCTTGAGGACGCCCGTGTCCGCCAGGGTTTCATCGAGGAATCGAACGTCGATCCGGTTCTCGAGATCTCGCGCATGATCGAGGTGCAGCGTGCCTATGAGCTTGGGCAAAGCTTTCTCGAAAATGAAGACCAACGCATCCGCAATGTCATCGTCTCCCTGACCCGCTGAAAGGAGCGTTATGAGAGCCCTTCAAATCGCCGCAACCGGCATGAGCGCGCAGCAAACTCGTGTCGAGGTCATCTCGAACAACCTGGCGAACATGTCCACCACCGGCTACAACGCCCGCCGCGCCGAATTTTCGGACCTTTACTACCAGCAGGCCGTCCGTCCGGGCACGCTGACCTCGACCGAGGGCACGATGGTCCCGGCAGGCGTTCAGTTGGGCCTTGGCGTGCGCCCGACCGCGGTCACGGTCCAGCTTCAACAAGGCTCGCTCACCCAGACCAATGGCGATCTCGATGTCGCGATCGACGGGAACGGCTATCTGGAGATCACCCTGCCCTCCGGCATCTCGGCCTATACCCGCGACGGCAGCCTGAAGCGTTCGGCGGACGGCCAGATCGTGACCAACGACGGCTATCCGGTCGCGCCGGGCATCACCATTCCCGCCGATGCTGCCAGCGTTGCCATCAGCCCGAATGGCGAGGTCCTTGCCTTTTTCAACGATCAGGTCGATCCCCAGAACCTCGGCCAGTTCTCGCTTGCGACCTTCGTCAACGAAAAGGGGCTTGAGGCGACGGGCGGCAACCTTTTCCTCGAAACCCCGGCATCAGGCCCGGCGCAGGTCGCCAATCCCGGCGAACAGGGGCTTGGCACGCTGCGCGCGGGCTATCTCGAGGAAAGCTCGGTCGATCCCGTCCGCGAAATCACCGAGCTGATCAAGGCGCAGCGCGGCTATGAGCTGAACTCCAAAGTCATCACCGCCGCCGACCAGATGCTCGGCGCTACCGTGCAGATCCGCTGATGCGCTGGTTTGTCCTTTCGCTGCTGCTTCTGCCCGTCGCAGCCCCGGCCGCCCCGCCACTTGCCACCCGCACCCTGCCCGCCGGAACGATCATCAGCCCCGAGGATCTGACCGAGGGCGATCCGGACGAAAACGCCGGGATGGTCGGGTTGGCGACGCGGGTGATGATTTATAGCGGTAAACCGGTTCAGCTGACCCAGCTGACTGCACCCAAGCTGATCGAGCGCAACCAGCTCGTCACGCTCGTCTATGAAAACGCGCTCCTGCGCATCGAAGCCGAGGGACGCGCGCTGGCCGCCGGCTCGGTCGGAGAGATCGTGCGCGTGATGAATCTCTCGTCCCGCACAACGCTTGCGGGCCGCGTTCAACCCGATGGCACCATTCTCGTCGAACAGAGATGATCCCCATGACCAGACTGCCCCCCCTTCTGCCCGGAACGCTCTGCCTGCTCCTGATCGCGCTTTCGGGCTGTGGCCGCGTCCGCGAGATCGGCCGCGCGCCCGAAATGACCGACCCGCTTGCAGGCGATGAGTTCCGCGCTATGACCGAGGTCAGCTATGCCACGCCAAGCTTCCCGGATGAAGGCACCAGCCAGACCGGGCTCGCCTCGCTTTGGACCACGCGGCAGAATTCGCTCATCAGCGACAGCCGCGCGAGCGAGCGCGGTGATATCCTGACCGTGGTCATCGAGATCGACGACAAGGCAGAGTTCCAAAACAGTTCGGGCCGGACCCGCTCTGCCTCGGATACGGCCGGGATCCCGAATATGATGGGCATCCCGCAGCGCCTCGATAAAATTTTGCCCGAAGGCGCCAGCATGGATTCTCTGGCCGAAGCCAAGTCGAGCTCGACCTATAAAGGCAGCGGCAATATTTCGCGCCGCGAGAAGCTGACGCTGCGGGTCGCGGCAACGGTGATCGGCACGCTCGCGAACGGGGTTTTGCGCATTCAGGGCTCGCAAGAGGTGCGCGTGAACAACGAAGTCCGCGAGCTCACCGTCAGCGGCTTCGTGCGGCCTTCGGACATTGGGCGGCGTAATGAGATCGCCTATGACCGGATCGCGGGCGCGCGCATTTCCTATGGCGGGCGCGGCACGATCAGCGACGCACAGCGACCGCGCTATGGCCAGCAGATCGCCGATATCATCCTTCCCTATTGAGAGCCGAGATGATCCGTAAAATCCTGATGCTCGTGCTGCCGCTTCTGGCCTTTCTGGGCGGAGCCGTCGGCGGCAATATCCTCCACGACAAATCCAAGCCCGCCGAATCCGTTTTTGCCGAAGGCGAGGAGGGAGAGGGCGAAGGTCATGCGAAAGGCAAAGACGCCAAACCCGAGGCGACCGAGATGGGCTATTTCCGGTTCCCGACGCAATTCTTCGTGCCGATCATCCGCAATGGCGATGTCAGTGGCACGATGATCCTCGCCGTGACGCTGGAGGTGCCGAAACCCGCGCAGGAAAAGGTTTATGGCGCCGAATATCGCTTGCGCGACGCCTTGCTTGGTGCCCTGATGATCCATGCCAATACCGGCGGATTTGACGGAAACTTCACCGCCGACGCCCAGATGGACCGGCTGAAAGCCGCCTTGCTCAAAGCCGCGCAAGCTGCGGATGCCCCCGACGTGAGCCGGGTTCTGGTCGAAGATATCGCCTTTCAGCCCCTGCCCGGCTGATCGGCTCTGGTAGAGCGGCAGCCAAGCCCTTAGGTTTGACCCGCCTTTCAGGGAACCAATGTCTTGGCTTTTCGGATCACCATTGCGCTCGCAAGCTACCAGGGCGCGCGCTTTCTACGCGAACAGCTCGACAGCATTGCCGGGCAGGATCACCGCAACTGGAACTTGCTGGTCTCGGATGACGGCTCGGACGATGGCACGCGCGAGATCGCCGAGAGCTTTCTGCGCGAAGGGCATGGGACAGGGGGACGGATCATCGACGGTCCGAAAGCCGGGGCCACGCATAACTTTCTGGCGCTGGCCCAAAAGGCCGATCCCGACGGATGGCTGGCCTTCAGCGATCAGGACGATGTCTGGCTGCCTGACAAGCTCAGCCGGGCTGCGGCCTTTTTGTCCGCGCAGTCGGGACCGGCAATCTATGCCGCGCGCACCACCATTTGCGACGAAGATCTGAATGTCCTGAGCCCCGCCCCTGCCTTCATGCGGCCTCTGACCTTTCGCAATGCGCTGATCCAGGCCTGCCTGCCGGGCAATACGATCGTCGCCAATTCCGCAGCCCTGCGGCTGATGCAGGCGGCTGCGCCGGCGGCCGCAGCCGCAGATGTCATTTCGCATGACTGGTGGGCCTATCAACTGCTGTCAGGCGCGGGTGCCGCAATCCGGCGCGATACCGCGCAGGTGCTGCTCTATCGCCAGCACCCGGAGAATGTGATGGGGCGCAACGATACCGCGAAGGCAAAGGCGGCGCGGCTCGGCATGTTGACCGATGGGCGCTACGCCGATTGGCTGGCGCGCAACCAGCGGGCGCTCGAAGGCGCCGAGCATCTTTTGACCCCGGAAAACCGCATCCTTCTGCGCCGCTTTGGCAAGATGCTCACGCAGGCCGGTCCCGCCGCAATGATCGAGTTTCTTCGGATGGGGCTTTATCGCCAAAGTCGCCCGGGCACGCTGGCGGTCTGGGGCACGACGGCGCTTGGCCGCCTGCGCCCCCGTACTTCAGCCAAGCTGGGGTGATCGCCAAGCCGCGCAGCAGCTGCGCGGCCCGGAATAATCAGGCAAGCAGGCGCAGCAGATACTGGCCGTAAGCGTTTTTCGCGAAACGCGCGGCTTGCGCGCGCAGAGCATCCGCGTCGATCCAACCCTGAACGAAAGCGATCTCGTCCGGGCAGCCGGTCTGAAGTCCCTGACGCTGCTCGAGCGTGCGCACGAAATTCCCGGCATCGAGCAGGCTTGTATGGGTGCCCGTATCGAGCCAGGCATAACCGCGCCCCATCCGCTCGACCGTCAGCGCGCCCTCGTGGAGATAATCCTCGAGCAGGGTCACGATCTCGAGCTCGCCGCGCGCCGAGGGCTTGACCGAGCGCGCCCGGGTCGAGGCCGTGCCGTCGAGGAAATAAAGCCCGGTCACCGCATAATCGGACAGGGGCTTTTCCGGCTTCTCGATGATCGAGACCGCCTTGCCCTCGCCGTCAAAGGCCACGACGCCGTAGCGCTCGGGATCGACGACACGGTAGCCGAAGACCGTCCCCCCCGAGCTCCGGCCATCCGCCGCCGACAAGAGCGCGCGCAGGCCCTGCCCGAAGAAGATATTGTCGCCCAGAACCATCGCCGAGGGCGCGCCCGCAAGGAAATCCTCGGCGAGAAGATAGGCCTGCGCCAGACCGTCCGGCGAGGGCTGGATAATCCATTCCAGCCGAATGCCCCATTGGCTGCCATCGCCCAGAAGACGTTGGAACTGCGCCTGATCCTCGGGCGTGGTGATCATCGCGATTTCGCGGATGCCAGCCAGCATCAGCACCGAAATCGGGTAATAAATCATGGGCTTGTCATAGATCGGCAGCAGCTGCTTCGAGACGCCCATGGTGATCGGATAGAGCCGCGTGCCCGATCCGCCCGCGAGAATGATGCCCTTGCGCGCCGGCACATTTGCTTCGGTCATGGTTTCAGCTCCGTCAGCACTGCCGCCAGACCAGCCTGCCAGTCGGGGCGATAAATTCCAAAATCCTGCGCGATCGCGCTGCAATCCAGACGCGAATTCGCAGGCCGCTGCGCCGGGGTGGGATAATCGGCGGTCGCAATCTCGGTCACGCGGCAGGGCAGCCCGGCCTGTGTCATGATCTCGCGCGCGAAACCGGCCCAGCTCGTGTCAGCCGCACCCGAGAAATGGTAAACGCCGCCCTTCTCCGGATCGCCCTTCATGCCCACGGCCAGTGTCAGGCAAGCGGCGGCGATATCGCGCGCGGGGGTCGGGCCGCCGTGCTGATCGGCCACGACGCGCAGCTCGTCACGCTCGGCGCCGAGACGCAGCATGGTTTTCACGAAATTCGCGCCATGGGCCGAGAAGACCCAAGAGGTCCGCAGCACCGCCCATTGCCCGCCCGCAGCCGCGATCGCGCGCTCTCCGGCAAGCTTGGTTGCGCCGTAAACGCCAAGGGGGCCGGTCGCATCGGTCTCGCGCCAAGGCGCGGTGCCGCTGCCGTCAAAGACGTAATCGGTCGAGATATGGACGAAGGGAATGCCCAGCTCGGCGCAGGCTGCGGCCATCGCGCCCGGAGCCTCGCCATTGACGCGCGCGGCAAGATCCGGCTCGGATTCGGCGCGGTCGACGGCGGTATAGGCCGCGGCATTGATGACGGCATCCGCCCCCGAGGCGCGGATTGCGGCGGCGCAGGCGGCGGGATCGCTCAGATCGGCCTGATCGCGGCCGAGAAAGGTTTCTTCGGGCAAAAGCAGCGCCAATTCGCGGGCAACCTGACCGGTGCGGCCAAAGACGAGAATGCCGCTCATGCCTTGCCCAGCCTTTCGCCGACGCCCTGCCGCTCGAGCAGCGGGCGCCACCAGTCCTCATGGCTCAGATACCATTCGACGGTGCGGCGCAGACCTTCCTCGACCGTGACCGAGGGACGCCAGCCAAGCTCGGTCCGGATGCGGTCGGGGTCGATCGCATAGCGCCGGTCATGGCCGGGACGGTCGGTCACGAAGGTGATGAGCTGATCGTGGGGCGCGTGATCGGGGCGCAGACGGTCCATCTCGGCGCAGATGGTGCGCACAAGATCTATGTTCTTCGCCTCGTTCTTACCGCCGATGTTGTAGCTGCGCCCGATCTCGCCCTTTTCGACGACCAGCAGCAGCGCATCGGCATGGTCTTCGACATAGAGCCAGTCGCGGACATTGCCGCCATCGCCGTAAACCGGGATCGACTGGCCCGAAAGCGCGCGCAGGATCACCACCGGCACCAGCTTTTCGGGGAAATGGAACGGCCCGTAATTGTTCGAGCAATTGGTCAGCACGACCGGCAGGCCATAGGTTTCATGCCAGGCGCGCACGAGATGGTCCGAGGCCGCTTTCGAGGCCGAATAGGGGCTGCGCGGATCATAGGGCGTGGTTTCGGTGAACTGCCCCTCTTCGCCAAGCGAGCCGAACACCTCATCGGTCGAGATATGGTGGAAGCGGAAGCCCTCGGGTTTGCCAGCCGCCACCCAATAGGCCCGCGCGGCCTCAAGCATATTATAGGTGCCGTTGACATTGGTCTCGATAAAGGCGCCCGGCCCGTCGATCGAGCGATCGACATGGCTTTCGGCGGCCAGATGCATCACCGCATCGGGCTTGTGGCGCGCAAAGACCGCATCGAGCGCGGCGCGGTCGCGGATATCGGCCTGCTCGAAGGCATAAAGCGGGCTGTCGCTGACCGAGGCCACGTTCTCAAGATTGGCGGCATAGGTCAGCGCATCGAGATTGACGACCTCATGGCCGCGCGACACCGCCAGCCGAACCACGGCCGAGCCGATAAAACCGGCGCCGCCGGTGACGAGAAGCTTCATGCCTTGGCCTCATAAACGAAAGGGCTGTCAAAATCGGCCAGCGCCGGAGCCGCGGCATCCTTGCCCGACAGCACCGGCTCGGCGGTCAGCTGCCAGTCGATGCCGACGCTGTCCCAAGCCACGCCGCCGTCACATTCGGGCGCGTAATAATCCGTACATTTATAGCAGATTTCGGTATCCGGCGCGCGCGTGACAAAGCCGTGCAAAAAGCCCGCCGGGATCCAGAGCTGGCGCCCGTTTTCAAAGCTCAGCTCGGCGCCAAACCCCTGGCCATAGGTCGGGCTGCCCTTGCGGATATCGACCGCGACATCGAACAGCGCCCCGCGTCCGCAGCGCACGAGTTTGCCCTGCGCATGGGGCGGCGATTGGAAGTGCAGACCGCGCAACGTATTGACCGCAGTCGAAAAAGAATGGTTGTCCTGCACGAATTCCGGCAGGTGGACCCCTGCGGCTTCCAGCACGCCCCGGTTCCAGCTTTCAGAGAAAAAGCCGCGCGCATCGCCATGACGCTTGGGCGTCAGCAGCAAAACCCCTGGCAGCGTCGTCGTCTCGATTTGCATGTTCCGACAGTCCCAGCCTTGCTCAATCAACCCGCCTGCTATGGCCGAGAGACGCCGGAAAAACAAGGCTTATGCGTGTTAATCACGAAGCGCGAAAGGGTCTCGGGGGTAGCCGGTTCTTAAGCGACACCGTCCTAGCTTTGCCATGAAAACGCAGGACAAGTGCAGCGATCAAGACCGTGGATATTCGCTTCGTCATCACCTATCTGGCCCCGACCGGCGCCTTCACCCGCAACCTCACCGATCTGAAGATCGCGTCCGGGGCCGGCGGGTTCCGGCTTTATGCGGCGACGCATGTGGGCGGCGGGCTCAGTGCCTATGTCCTGACCGCGGCGGACAAGCCGATCAGCTATCTCGCGGGGCAGGCCTATGCGCCTTCGGTGCGCTATCTCGACACACCCCGGATCGAGCTTTTGTCGATCGACGGCAAACAGATCGCAAGCGCCTTGGGTCTGCAGGGTGGGCCAAGGTTCAATCTGGCAGCCGATGGTGGCTTCGGCGGGGTGTCCGGCTTCGGCGGCGCGGCCTTCGCGGCCAATCTCATTCAGGTCGGCCAATATTCAACGCCAAGCTCGGATTTCCTGTTTTCGGTCAAGAACGACCAGCTTGGCTTCGACATCTGGAAGGTCGGCGCGGCGGGCGCTTTGACCAAGACCAGCTCGGTGACCTTTCCTTTTTCCGGCGCCCCCGCGAATGCCGAGATCGACGACATCGCGCTGATGAAGGTCGGCGCGAAACAGTTCATCGCCTCGGTCTCGGCGCTTGGCAATGCCTTGCTGGTGCAGGAAATCCTTGCCGATGGCACGATCGGCATGACCCGGTTGCTCTCGTCGGAAACCGGGGTCGGGATCAATGCCCCGAGCCATATCGAAAGCGTCACCGTCGCCGGGGTGACCTATCTTATCATGGCCTCAAGCGCGAGCTCGTCGCTGACCTCGATGCGGCTGACCTCGACCGGCGACATCCTGCCCGTGGATCACATCATCGACGAGCGCAGCACCCGATTTGCGAGTGCAACCGCCATGACGACGCTGATGGTCGATGGCCGCGCCTTCGTCTTCGTCGGCGGGGCAGATGATGGCGTCTCGATCTTTACTGTGATGCCCGGCGGGCAGCTTCTGCATCTCGATACGCTGGTCGACCGCGACGGCTGGTCTTTGGCCAAGGTGTCCTCGCTTGCCGCCGAGCGGATCAATGGCCAGATCGTGCTGTTCGTCAGCTCAAAGACCGAAAACGGCATCAGCCAATTCGCGATCAACACCGGCCCCATCGGCCGGACTACGACAGTCGGCGCGGGAGTGCAGACCGGCACCTCGGGCTCGGATATGCTGAAGGCGGGCACCGGCACCACGCATCTGCGGGGCGGAGATGGCGACGATATCCTGATCTCGGGCACTGAAAACATCACGCTGACCGGCGGCAAGGGCGCGGATATCTTCGTGCTGATGCCCTTCAAGGGTCGGATCACGATTTCGGATTTCGAATATGGGATCGACCGCATCGACCTGTCCAATTTCGGCATGATCCGCTCGATCGCGCAAATCACCTTCGAGCAGCAAAGCTGGGGGATGCGGCTGAAAATCGGCACAACCACGGTCGAGGTCTATTCTCAGAACGGTCGACCGCTCGCCTCGTGGCAGTTCGGGAACTCCATGTTCCCCCATGCCCATTATCCGCCACCCTCTTTCGCCAATGTCATCCATGGCTCGTCTTGGGATGATACGCTGATGGCCAGCTCGACCGCGAACCGGATCTATGGCGGCGGTGGCAATGACATCATCTTCGGCAGCAGCGGCCCGGATTGGCTCAGCGGCGATGCTGGCAATGACACGCTTTACGGCGGCGACGGCAAGGACAGCCTTTTTGGCGGCGACGGCAATGACCTGCTCAAGGGCGGCGGCGGCGCGGATGAGCTTTATGGCGGGGCCGGCAATGACACGCTTTTCGGCGGCGAGGGCGATGACACTCTGCGCGGCGATGATGGCCATGACGTGCTTTACGGCGATGAGGGCAATGACCAGCTTTTCGGCGGCGCGGGCAATGACACGCTTTACGGGGGGCCCGGCAATGATCTGCTGGAAGGCGGCAGCGGCGACGACCAGCTGTTCGGCGGCGACGGCGACGACACTCTGCGCGCGATTTCAGGCGCGAATTATCTGCATGGCGGCGCAGGCCGCGACCAGCTTTTCGCGGGCACCGGCCGCGACACGCTTTACGGCGGCGATGGTGACGACACATTACGTGCCACGACCGGGCGGCATCTCTTTTACGGCGGAGCCGGGCGCGACCAGCTGTTCGGCGGCAACGGCAATGACACGCTTTATGGCGGCGATGACGACGACACGCTGCTCGGCGGCGCGGGCGATGACGTGCTCTATGGCGACAATGGCCGCGATTATCTGGCGGGCGAAGCGGGCAATGACCTCATCTACGGCGGCGCGGGTGATGATCGCATTGATGGCGGTGACGGCAACGACACCCTGTACGGCGGCGACGGCCAGGACCGGATCGACGGCGGCGCCGATGATGACCTGATCTATGGCGGGGCTGGCCATGACACGATCTATGGCGGCGCGGGCAATGACACGGTTTACGGCGATGACGGCAATGACCTGCTCTATGGCGGCGACGGTGACGATCAGCTGTTCGGCGGAACCGGAAATGACACGATCCTCGGTGGGCGCGGCAATGACCGGATCTACGGCGGCGCGGGCAATGATGTGATCTGGGGCGAAGCCGGGCATGATCTGCTCTATGGCGGCGACGGCAATGACACGATCTATGGCGGGCGCGGCAATGACACGATCTATGGCGACGGCAACAACGATGTCCTCTACGGCGAGCTGGGCAATGACGTGCTTTACGGCGGGCGCGGCGCTGATCTGATCTATGGCGGCGCAGGCAATGACACGCTTTACGGCGGCGCGGGGTTCGACACGCTTTACGGCGGCAACGGCAATGACGTGATCCGCACCGGGCCCGGCAGCAGCAAGCTTTACGGCGGGAATGGCAATGACCTGCTTTATGGCGGAAATGCCAACGATCTGCTCGAGGGCGGGCGGGGCAATGACACGCTTTACGGGGGCCGCGGCCACGACCGCCTGAATGGAGGCCCCGGGCGCGACCGTCTTTTTGGCGGCGCGGGCGACGATACGCTGATCGGTGGGCCGGGGTCGGACACGATGACCGGCGGGCCGGGACGCGATGTCTTCGTCTTCAACCGGAAGGCCGATTTCGACCGCGCCGTCGATGTGATCACCGATTTCACCCACGGGCAGGATCACATCGACATGCGCGGGATGAATCTGAGCTTCGTCGGCACGCAGGGCTTTTCAAGCCATCACCAGATCCGGGCCGAGATCTCGGCGGGCATGGTCACGCTTTACATCGACCTCGATGGCGACAGCCGCCCCGATCTGACGATCCGGCTTGAAGGCCTGTCGCAGATCTTTGCCTCGGATTTCTGGCTCTAGTTTTCCATGAGCGTGCGGTAGTTGCGCAGCAGCAACAGCAGCCCGAAGAACAGCAGCGTGATCGAGACCCCGGCGACATAGGTCTTCGAGATATAGGCGCCCTCATAGGTCGGATAGAGCCCGCGCCGGAACAGCCCGATGCAATGGATGATCGGGTTGTACCACAGGATGTCGCGACCGGCCTGCGGCATCATCTCCATGGTGAAGAAGATGCCCGAGACCAGAAACAGCGGCCGGGTGATGATGTTCCAGGCCCGTTCCCAGATCGGGAAGGCGGTGATCAGGTAACAATTCAGTGTTCCGACCCCGAAAGCCAGCATCACCAGCAGCAAAAGCGATTCGAGCACCGGCCCAAGCCGGACCTGCACCGGCAATTGGAAGATCACGAAGATCCCGCAGATCACAATCAGGATAACCGTGCAGTGGGTCAGCGCGTTCAGAATCGCGCGCGCCAACATGGCATCCATGAAGGTCACGCTGGGATAGGCCATGAAGGGCTTGGAAAACCGGATCGAGGCCGCGATCTTGTTGCTCATGTCGTTGAACATGACAAAGGGCAGGAAGCCCGAGGCATAAAACAGCGGAAAGTTCGAACCAAGGCCCGGATTTTTCACGGAAAGTCCGAAGATCGTCGACAGAAGCGCAATGCCCAGAACCGGCTCGACCAACGCCCAGAGATAGCCGCCCGCAGACCGGCCATGGGTGGTCGTCATCTCTCGCAGCATCAGAGCTGAGATAATCCGAAGCATCTGGAAGCGCGGGCGGGGCGTGCGATGCGACCGGATAAAGGGCCGCTGCGGTTCCCCTTCGGGATGGGTCATTTCGGTCATGTGAACGCAAAGGCTGGTCTTGGCTATCTGCAATATGTAACAACTGCGCGGAAAAGGTAAACCAGCGAAAGCCTCCGCGCAGTGTCCCAGAATTCAGATCCGGCCAAACCGCAGGGCGTAGCTCCGGCCGGCACGCCAGAATCGGCACAAGTGAGACCGCAGCCGACCTCTGACCTCTCTGCCGCCGCGGCGGCAGCGCCCCAATCTGCCGCTCCGATCGATCCGACTGTCGCCCAGGCCCGTGCCGCTCAGGCCGCCGCCGCCGCGCGTCAAAGCGCCGAGCAGGCCGCCGCTAGCCCTGCCCCGGCACAGGCCCCGCGCCCCGCAGCGGCGCAGGCGCGCACGGCAGCGGTCGGTCAGCCACAGGCCGCAGGCCCCTTCCGCGCCCAGCCCGTGCCTGCCCAGCCCGCTCCCGCGCAATCTGTTCCCGCCAAGCAACCCGCCGCGGCCCCGGTTCCGGCCCGCGCCGCCGCCACGGCTGTCGCCGCCCCGGCGCCCGCGGCTGTTGCCCGCAAGGTCGCGCCGCCGCCCGGTCAGCCTCTGCGCCGCCCGGTCAGCTCGGCCCGGCCACGCTCGCGTCATTGGCTGCTTTTGCTGACCTTTCTGATCATCGTCGTCCTGCCCACGCTGGTTTCGGCCTGGTATCTGTGGACGCGGGCGACCGATCAATATGTCTCGACCGTCGGCTTTTCCGTCCGGCGCGAGGATTCGCAGCCCTCTGGCGCCGATCTTCTGGGCGGGCTTGTCGCGCTTGGCGGCACCGCCGGTGCCTCGGATACCGATATTCTCTATCAGTTCATCCGCAGCCCCGACATGGTCGAGACCGTGGACAAGCAGCTCGATCTGCGCCGCATGTTCTCGGAGCCTTGGCCGCATGATTTCGTCTTCGGCTACGATCCCAAGGGCACGATCGAGGATCTGACGACGTTCTGGCAGCGTCAGGTTCAGGTCTATTACGACAATTCGACGGGCCTGATCACGCTGAATGTCAGCGCCTTCCAGCCTGCGGATTCGCAAAAGATCGCCGAGGCGATTCTGGCCGCCGCGACGATCAAGATCAACGATCTCTCCTCGGTGGCGCGCTCGGATGCGATGAAGCTTGCGACCGAAGAGCTGGAAAAGACCCGGATCGCCCTGACCACGGCGCGTCAGGACATAACCGCCTTCCGCATCCGCACCCAGATCGTCGATCCGCAGGCCGATCTCGCCGGGCAGATGGGCGTGCTGACCGGGCTTCAGTCGAAGCTCGCCGAGCAACTGATCGCCCATGACATGCTGTCGGAAAACGCCAAGCCGACCGACAACCGCGTCATCCAATCGCAGCAAAAGATCGACGCATTGCGCGGTCTGATCGAGAAAGAGCGCAACAAGTTCAGCCAGACCGGACAGGGTCCGGATGGCGAAAGCTATGCGCAGCTGATGGCCGATTATGAAAAGCTTTCGGTCGATCGCGAATTTGCCGAGGGCGCCTATCGTTCGGCGCGGATCAACTATGAGGCGTCTCTGGCCGAGGCACAGCGCCAGTCGCGCTATCTCGCCACCCATATCACGCCGCGCGTCGCCGAATCCTCGACCGAGCCGAACCGGCTGCGCCTGCTGGCGCTTTGTGCCGGGGTGCTGTTGATCGGCTGGTCGATCCTCGCGCTGGTCTATTACAGCGTCCGCGACCGCAAATAAGCCATGATCCGGCTCGAGAACCTGACCAAGATCTACCGGCAGAAAGGCCGCCAGCATATTGTCGCGGACAATATCAACGCGGTCTTTCCGACCGGCTCGGCCGTCGCCCTGATGGGGCGCAACGGGGCCGGGAAATCGACGCTGCTGCGCATCATTGCGGGCAGCATCGGCCCGACCTGGGGCCGGGTGGTGTCCTCGGGGACGATTTCCTGGCCGGTGGGCTTTGCCGGCAGCTTTCACCCCGACCTGACCGGCGCGCAGAATGTCCGCTTCGTCGCCCGGATTTACGGTGTCGATACCGACGAGCTGGTTGATTACGTCGCCGATTTCGCCGAGCTCGGCGCGCATTTCGACCAGCCCTTCGGGACCTATTCCTCGGGGATGCGCTCGCGCCTTGCGATGGGCACCAGCATGGGCATCAAATTCGACACCTATCTCGTCGATGAGGTCACGAGCGTCGGCGATGCCGAGTTCCGCGCCAAATCCCAGCGCGTTTTCGCCGATCGGATGAGCCAATCCGGCGCCATCGTCGTCACCCATTCGGTGAATATGGTGCGCGCGATGTGCACCATGGGCGCCGTGCTCAACCGCGGTCATCTCTCGGTCTTCAACGACCTTGAGGAAGCCATCGCCTATCACGAATCGCTGCTGAACCTGCCGCCGCCAGGCAGCTATGTCGAAGAGGAAGGGCTCTACGACGAATAGGCGCCGCGCCGCGCATTCCTGCCGCCCGCCTGTCGCGCCTTAGACCTAAGGATGGAGATGACGCCCGCCGGGGTGCAGGCTAAAGTCTGGGAAACCGACAGGAGCCCCCATGGACAGCAAAGCCCTCATCACCGCCTATTATGACGCCTTCAACGCCGGGCGCACCGACGACATGCTGGCGATGATGCATGATGACGTTGAACATCACGTTAACGAGGGTGGCATTCGCAAAGGCAAAGAGCTGTTCCGCGAATTCAACAAGCACATGACCACCAGCTACAAAGAGCTACTCACCGATATCGTGGTCTTCGCCAATGAGGCGGGTGATCGCGCGGCCGCCGAATTCGTGGTGAACGGGACCTATCTCAAGACCGACGAGGGCCTGCCGCCCGCCACCTGCCAGACCTATCGCCTGCCCGCCGGGACTTTCTTCACCCTGCGCGACGGCAAGATCGCGCGCGTGACCACCTATTACAACCTCGCCGACTGGACCCAACAGGTCGTCGGATGATCGAGACGCGCATCCTCACCGGGGATGCCGTCGGCGCCGCGCTGGACGATCTGGCGCGGCTCCGCATCGCGGTGTTCCGGCATTGGCCCTATCTCTACGACGGCGATCTCGACTACGAGCGTGATTACCTCAAGGTCTATCAATCGCCCGGCGCGGTCGTGGTCGCGGCCTATGACGGGGACCGCATGATCGGCGCCTCGACCGGCGCCCCGATGGAGGATCACGCCAGCGATTTCGCCGCCGCCTTCGCCCATCGCCCCGAACAGCTCGACGAGATCTTCTATTGCGCGGAATCGGTGCTTTTGCCCGAATATCGCGGCCATGGTCTGGGTCATGCGTTCTTCGACGGGCGCGAGGCGCAGGGCCGCGCGCTCGGGCGGAAATATTCGGCCTTCTGCAGCGTCAAGCGCCCCGCGGACCATCCGGACCGCCCCGCCGATTACCGCCCGCTCGACGGCTTTTGGCAAAAGCGCGGCTATGCTCCCCTGCCCGGCGTCGTCGCAGAATTCGAGTGGAAAGACATCGGCGATGATCACGCCACGAAAAAGCCCCTGCAATTCTGGATGAGAGCCCTGTGAGACCGGTCAAAATCGCCACCGCCGCCTATGATTTCGACTGGTTCGAAAGCTTCGCCGATTACGAGGCCAAGATCACCCGCTGGGTCGAAGCGGCAGCGGATAGCGATTTGCTGGTCTTTCCGGAATATGGCGCGATGGAGCTTGCCTCGCTTGGCGGACGCGAGGTCGCCGCCGATCTCGAGCAATCGCTGCACGAAGTCGCGCGCCACGAAAAAGCCCGTGATCGCCTGCATGCCGACCTCGCAGCGCGCCACAATCTGCATGTCCTCGCAGCCTCAGGGCCGGTCTTCGAGAAAGGCCGCCCCTTCAACCGCGCGGTCCTGTTCGGACCCAATGGTCGGATCGGCCATCAGGACAAACAGATCATGACCCGCTTCGAGCGCGAAGATTGGGACGTGATCGGCAATGCCGGTCTCAGGATCTTCGATACCGCCATCGGTAAACTCGGCATCCTGATCTGCTACGACAGCGAATTCCCGCTGCTCGGCCGAGTGCTGGCCGAAGCCGGAGCCGAGATCATCCTCGTGCCCTCCTGCACCGACACGATCGCAGGCTTTAACCGCGTCAAGATCGGCGCCATGGCCCGCGCGCTTGAGGGTCAATCCGTCATCGTGCAATCGCCAACCGTGGGCGACGTCGACTGGTGCCCGGCCATCGACGAAAACCGCGGCATCGCCGCAATCTACGCCCCCGCCGACGGGCTCTGGCCCGAGACCGGCATTGTCGCTGAAGGCACGCTCGACCAACCCGGCTGGGTCCGCGCCGAAATCGACCTCGACCGCGTTACCGAAAGTCGTCGTGATGGCCGCGTCCTACCCTTCAAACACTGGCCCGAAAGCGCCGAGAGCAAATTGCTCTGACGCCCCGCCCGCGACCTGATTTCTTCATCATAAAAATACCCCCAGCGGCAGTGCCAAAAGGGGGGTATTTTCATGATGAAGAAAGAGGCAGCCGCTTGCGACGGATGCCGGGGTCAGTTCGTGGCGGGCTCGGCCGGGACGGTGGCTTCCGGGGTGGGGGCAGGCGCCTCATCCGCCGGGGCCTCGCTGCCGTCGGCGGGCTTGGCCAAGCGGTTGTCGTTCCATTCTCCGGCGGCAATCTGGCCGGTGGCGTAGCGCATCACCCCGTCACCCTGGCGTTTTCCGGCAACGAAATGGCCGGTATAAGTATCGCCATTGGCATAGGTCGCGAGGCCCTCGCCGTCGATCTCGCCCGCTTTCCAGCCGCCTTCGTAGCGGAAGCCGTCTGGCGTGATCAGACGGCCCTTGCCCTCGCGCAGCCCCGCCACGAAATGGCCGTCATAGGTCGTGCCGTCGGGATAGGTCGCCTGGCCTTCGCCGTGGCGTTGCCCTTCGCGCCAGGCGCCGTTGTAGACATAGCCGTCGGGGTAGACCATGCGGCCTTGTCCATCGTTGCGGGCATTCTTGAAGCCGCCCTCATAGACGAGGCCATTGGCATATTTCGCCACGCCCTGCCCTTCGATCACGCCCTCGGCCCAATCGCCTTCATAGGTCGCGCCATCGGGATAGGTGATCTTGCCCTTGCCGTCGGGCAGGTCATTCTTGAGCTGGCCCTCGTAATTCGAGCCATCGGGATAGGTGATGCGGCCGGTGCCCTCCATCCGGCCCTGCACCCAGGCACCGTCATAGATATAGCCGTCTGTCCCGGTGAAGACGCCGTCGCCGTCGCGTTTGTCGGCGCGGAACATGCCCTCGTAACGGTCGCCGTTCTTGTAGACCGCGACGCCGATGCCCTCGCGTTTGCCGTTCACCATGCGGCCGTCATAGCTGTCGCCCGAGGCCTGGACGAGCTTGCCCTCGCCGCTCATCTGCCCGGCCGCCCAGCCGCCGGTATAGGTCAGCCCGTCCGGCATGGTCAGCTTGCCACGCCCCGCGCGCTGGTTCGCGAGCATGTCGCCCTCATAGACCGCGCCATCGGGATAGGTGATCTTGCCCTTGCCCTCTTTGACGCCGTTCTTCCAATCGCCCTCGTAGCGATAGCCATTGGGCTGGGTCAGCAGGCCCTTGCCATTGTGGAGCGCATTGAGAAAGCCGCCCTTATAGACCGAGCCATTGGCGTAATGGGCGACGCCCTCACCGGTGATCTCGCCGTCTTTCCAGTCGCCCTCATAGGTCCCGCCATCGGCATAGGTGATCTTGCCCTTGCCGTCGGGTTTGCCCTTGGCAAAGCTGCCCTCATAGACCGAGCCATTCGGGAAGGTCGCCTTGCCTTGCCCGAGGATCTCGCCCTCGACCCAATCGCCGGTATAGGCATAGCCATTGGGCAGCTTATAGGTGCCCCGCCCGTGCTGGCGGCCATTGCGGAAGGTGCCTTCATAGACGCCACCGTCATCATATTGCTTGGTGATGACGGTCTCCGCCCCTGCAAGGCTCACGCCTGCCAAGAGAATTGCCGCTGCGGCAATCACTGCCTTCATCGCCCTGACTCCGGTTTGCCTGTGTTTTACGCTCGTTTTACCTAGGCTTTACCTCAAGCAGCCCCGGGCGCAAAGGCCGACTTTTCCTTTTGCGCGCGCTCGCCTATCAACAGAGGCGACAGGACAGGAGAGCGCGATGGCCGATCGTTTCCGCATCACTCTGGGGCAGCTCAATCCAACAGTGGGCGACCTTGCCGGCAATGCACGCAAAGCGCGTGAAGCTTGGGCGCTGGCGAAGGAGGCGGGGGCCGATCTGCTGGCTCTGCCCGAGATGTTCATCACCGGTTACCAGACCCAGGATCTGGTGCTGAAAGTGGCCTTCAGCGAGGATGCGATGGCCACGATCGAGGCTTTGGCGCGCGATTGCGCGGATGGGCCTGCAATCGGAATCGGTGGGCCGTTTCTGGAAAACGAGAAGCTTTACAACGCTTTCTGGATTTTGGAAGGTGGCAAGGTCGTCGCGCGGGTGCTCAAGCACGACCTGCCGCACAAGCAGCTGTTCGATGAATTGCGGCTCTTCGATCAGGGGCCGATTTCGGGGCCCTACCGCATCGGGCCCTTGCGCATTGGCAGCCCGATCTGTGAGGATAGCTGGTGGCCCGAGGTTTCCGAGACTTTGGCCGAGACCGGCGCCGAGATCCTGCTGATCCCGAACGGCAGCCCCTATCACCGCAATAAGCTCGATCTGCGGATGACGCATATCGTCTCACGCGTGGTCGAGACCGGATTGCCCGCGGTCTATCTCAATTCGGTCGGCGGGCAGGACGACCAGCTTTATGACGGCGCGAGCTTCGTCTTGAACCCCGGCGCGGGCGGTGGCGTGGAGAAGGTGATGCAGCTTGCGCCCTTCGACGAGATCATCGCCCATGTCGATTTCATCCGCACCGAGGAGGGCTGGCGCGCCGAGCGAAACCGCATGGACCACCAGCCCGACGAATGGGAGCAGGATTACCGCGCCATGACCGAGGGTCTGCGCGATTACATGCGGAAATCCGGCTTCAAGACCGCGCTTCTGGGCATGTCGGGCGGCATTGATTCGGCGCTGGTCGCGACGATTGCCGCCGATGCGATCGGGCCCGAGAATGTCCGTTGCATCATGCTGCCGAGCGAATATACCTCGCCCGAGAGCCTCGAGGATGCCGCCGATTGCGCGACGCGTCTGGGTATCCAGATCGACACGGTCAAGATCGACGGCGCGCGCGGCGCGGTCGATCAGGCGCTTGCCCATCTGATGGAGGGCACCACGCCCGATCTGACCGAGGAAAACATCCAATCCCGCCTGCGCGGCGTGATGCTGATGGCGATTTCCAACAAATTCGGCGGGCTTTTGCTGACCACCGGCAACAAATCCGAGGTCGCGGTCGGTTATTGCACGATCTATGGCGATATGGCGGGCGGCTATAATCCGATCAAGGATCTCTACAAGACCCGCGTTTTCGAGACCTGCCGCTGGCGCAATCGCCATCACCGCGACTGGATGCTGGGCAACTCCGGCGAGGTCATTCCGCAGCGTATCATCACCAAGCCCCCGTCAGCCGAGCTGCGCCCCGATCAGAAGGATCAGGACAGCCTGCCGCCCTATGAGGTGCTGGACGCGATCCTGGACGGGCTGGTCGAGAAGGACATGTCGGTGCGCGAACTGGTCGCCATGGGCCATGAGGCCGAGGTGGTGCTGAAGGTGCAAAGCCTGCTCTATGGCAGCGAGTGGAAGCGCTATCAGGCCGCGCCGGGGCCGCGGATTTCGCCCAAGGCCTTCTGGCTCGACCGACGCTACCCACTGGTCAATCGCTGGCGCGACAAGGCCTGAACCGCTTTAAATACCGATAAATCTGCCAACCCACCCTCCTTTGTAGGGCGGGTTTTTATTTTAATTCAATGCAGTCCATTAACTTTCATTAAATCACTATATGTCTGCATTAATGCAAAAAAGACTTGAAATCTAACTAAACGACACTGTCCAATCAGACAACTTTAAATAAAGTTTCGAGAGTATTAATTCTCCTTTAACGCCAAGACGAAGCGCTGAATGTTCTCTGAAAGCTGCCCCCGTCAACCGCGTCTTTTTGTGAATACGATCCTCTGGAGAGACCAGAGGCTGTTTTTAGCGTTTGCCCTTCCTGTTTGTGGGGCGTGTCGAACGAGTAGGTTATTTATGCCAACCGATACTGTTATCCGCGCCATTTACCTCGGAACCCACGCAGATCTGGATTCCGATCCTTCGACCCCTGGCGCGGATCAGGCATCATCGTTGCTCAACATGACTTTCGGAAGTGTTGAGAATCCGATGTCGAACGACCTGTTTGATCTGACGTTGCATGATGGCGACGACAACGGTCGGCTCGATTTCGAAGATCCCGAAGGCCAGCGTTCCCCGGATTATGCCGTGTTTGGGGACGCCCAGCACTACCTGCTGACCGGCGTGGTCTATCGCGCAACCGTGACCTATCCTGACGGCACGACGGCAACTGACGTGCCCGTCCGGATCTTCCAATCGATCTATACCGGCCATCTGGTTCTTGTGCCCCCGGGCGCGGATGCCAGTGCCGAAGAAATTGCGGCTTTGACGCAAAAGCCGATCCAGTCGATTACGCTGACCAGCATTATCGACGACAACCTCTCTTATATGGATGTCGGCGGCTATCAAAAGCCGGGCGCGCCGCATTTTATCTGCTTTTGCCGCGGGACCTTGATCCGCACCGCGCGCGGCGAAATCGCGGTCGAAAATCTGCGTCCCGGCGACATGATCCTGACCGCGGATCGCGGCTATCAGCCTTTGCGCTGGATCGGCTCGAAAGCCTTGTCGGCCGAGCTGCTGTCGGTGTTTCCGACATTGCGCCCGGTGCGGATCGCGGCCGGTGCTCTGGGGCAAAACCTGCCCGCGCGCGATCTTTATGTCTCGCGCCAACACCGGGTGCTGATCTCGTCGAAAATTGCCGGGCGGCTCTTTGGCGAGACCGAGATTCTGGTCGCCGCGAAATCTCTGACCGAGCTTGACGGGATCGACCTGATCGAGCCCACGGATGGGGTCGAATATTTCCATCTGCTGTTCGATCAGCACGAGGTCATTTTCTCGGAAGGCGCCCGCACGGAATCGCTCTATACTGGCGACGAGGCCCTCAAAGCCGTCGATCCCGCCGCCCGGGCCGAGATCATCGCGCTCTTCCCCGAGCTGATCGAGGCGCGTCGCACCAGCGCGCCCGTGCGCCCGATCATCACCGGCAAGGCGCTGCGCAGCCTGACCCGTCGCCATCGCGAAAAGAGCCGCGCGTTGCAGGCCTGACGCCCCCGGCCCCCTCTCGGGACCGACGACCCGCTCAGACCTCGACCTTGATCCGCTTCTGCGCGCCGACGCCGAAGACCTGTTTGTAATGCTCGATCAGCTCTTTCGGCCCGGTCGCTTTCTCGGGGTTGTCCGAGAGCTTCACCGTCGGCACGCCATTGGCCGCCACCGCCTTGCAGACCAGCGAGAACGGCGCCAGTCCGTCGCCCGGCACCAGCCCACGGAAGTCATTCGTAAGCAGCGTGCCCCAGCCGAAACTGACCTTCACCCGTCCCGAAAAGCGCGCGAACAGATCCTTCATCTGCGGCACATCCAGCCCGTCCGAAAAGATGATCAGCTTCTCACGCGGATCCTCGCCCCGGCTTTTCCACCAGCGGATCGCGGTTTCGGCGCCCTCGACGGGATCGCCTGAATCGATGCGCACCCCGGTCCAGCCTGCGAGCCAATCGGGTGCATGTTCCAGAAAATGCTGGGTGCCGTAGGTGTCGGGCAGGATCATGCGCAACATGCCGTCATGCTCTTCGTGCCAATCGGCGAGCACGCGGTAAGGCGCCTCGGCAAGCTCGGCGTCGTTTTTCGCCAAGGCGGCATAGACCATCGGCAGCTCATGGGCATTGGTGCCGATCGCCTCGATGTCGCGGCGCATGGCGATGAGGCAATTCGAGGTCCCGACAAAGCGCTCGGTCCCCAAGCCCTCGATCATCGCCTGCACGCACCAGTCTTGCCACAGAAAGCTGTGCCGCCGCCGCGTGCCGAAATCGGCGATGCGGAGATCGGGGCCAAGCCCGCGCAGCTCTTCGATCTTTTCCCAAAGCCGGGTCATCGCGCGGGCATAGAGCACCTGTAGCTCGAACCGGCCCATATCCTTCAGCACCGCCCGCGAGCGCAGCTCCATGATGATCGCGAGCGCCGGGATTTCCCACAGCATGACCTCGGGCCATTTGCCCTCGAAGGTCAGCTCATATTGCCCGTCGCGTTTTTCGAGATGATAGGCGGGCAGCCGCAGATTCTCGAGGAAGGTCATGAAATCCGAGCGGAACATCTGGCGCTTGCCATAGAAGGTATTGCCGCGCAGCCAGGTGCTTTCGCCCCGCGTCAGCGACAGGCCCCGCACATAATCGAGCTGTTCGCGCAGCTCGCTTTCGTCGATGATCTCGGCCAGCCGGATCGAGCTTGAGCGGTTGATGATCTGGAAGGTGACATTGGTGTCGGGCCGGTTGCGAAACACCGACTGGCACATCAGCAGCTTGTAGAAATCCATGTCGATCAGCGACCGCACGATCGGATCGATCTTCCATTTGTGGTTATAAACGCGGGTCGCGATGTCGATATTCGGGATCATCATGCGAGGATCACTCCTGCTTCGGTCATGGCCTGACGCGCCGCTTCCAGCGAGCCCTCGAGGTCGATGGCGCGGCAGGCGGCTTCGACAACGGTCGCCTTGAACCCCAGCCGTGCGGCGTCGATGGCCGACCAGCCCACGCAAAAATCAAGCGCGAGGCCGACGAAGGTCAGATCGGTGATCCCGCGATCGCGCAGATAACCGGCAAGCCCGGTCGCGGTCTCGTGGTCGTTCTCGAAAAAGGCGGAATAGCTGTCGATCTCGGGGCGAAAGCCCTTGCGGATGATCAGATCGGCGCGGTCAACGTCCAGCTCCATGTGGAAATCCGAGCCCTCGGTGCCGATCATGCAATGCGCGGGCCACAGCACCTGCGGGCCATAATCCATCTCGGTGACCGAGAACGGCGCCGCGCCGGGGTGGTTGTCGGCAAAGCTGAGATGGTCCGCCGGGTGCCAATCCTGCGTCAGGATGACCGCGTCGAACTCTGCCATCATGCCGTTGATGGGCGCGGTAATCTCGTCGCCTCCGGCAACGGCAAGGGCCCCGCCCGGACAGAAATCCACTTGCATATCAACGACGATCAGAGCTTTGGACATCATGCCCCCTTCCATTTTCGCGCTCAGGTTTGCGGTTTTTATCAACAGCTGCAAGCAATTTGCTGCGAGCGGGATCGGGATTGCTTGATCCCGCGCGCGGTTTCGGGCAAGCGGCGGGCATGTTTACCGTCGCCGCACTTTACCACTTCACCAAGCTTCCCGACCCCGCCGCCGTGCAGGGCCCGCTTCTCGCACTCTGCGATGAGGTCGGCATCAAAGGCACGCTTTTGCTGGCGCAAGAGGGCATCAACGGCACGATCGCGGGCAGCCGCGCGGGCATTGATGCGGTGCTCGCCCATATCCGCGCGTTGCCGGGTTGCGCGGGGCTCGAGTGGAAGGAAAGCGGCGCCGACGAGATGCCTTTCGCGCGGATGAAGGTGCGGCTCAAGCGCGAAATCGTGACCATGGGCCAGCCCGATGTCGATCCGACCGCCGCCGTTGGCCATTATGTCGAAGCCAAGGATTGGAATGCGCTGATCTCGGCCCCCGATGTCGCGGTGATCGACACGCGCAACGATTACGAGGTCGAGATCGGCACCTTTGCCGGAGCGGTCGATCCCGAAACCAAAAGCTTCCGCGATTTCCCAGCCTGGTGGCGCGAGAATGCCCATCGCTTCCACAACAAGCGCATCGCCATGTTCTGCACCGGCGGCATCCGCTGCGAGAAATCGACGAATTTCCTGCTGGCCGAAGGCGTGGATCAGGTCTTTCACCTGAAAGGCGGCATCCTGAAATATCTCGAGGACATGCCGCAGGAAGACAGTCTCTGGCAGGGCGAATGCTTCGTCTTCGACAAGCGCGTCAGTCTGGGCCACGGGCTGAAACAGGGCGATTACGCGCTCTGCCACGCCTGCCGCCGCCCGCTGGCCCCGGCCGACAAGCTGCGCCCCGAATTCGAAGAGGGCGTCTGCTGCCATCGCTGCGCGGCGGATTATTCCGAGGCCGACCGCGCCCGTTTCCGCGAAAGGCAAAGGCAGGTCGAACGCGGCGAACTGGAGCTTTAAGCCCCCGATCAGCGCCCTGCGGGGCGCTTTTCTTATGCGGTCGGTGCCTGCGGGTGAGCGCGCCCGCCGAAGCACGGTGATTTCTTATTGAAACGCTTTATTTCGTCGAAATGCGCGCCGCCAATCCTGAGCGAATGGGTTTAAATCCCGACCGATTTCATTGCATCACCGGGCATTAGAAAGAAGTAAATCGCTCGGCTTTTCTCACGAAATTCCGGCATTGATTCAAGCCTCGGAAATCAAATTAATTTCCGCCATCCCGATAAAATCTCTCAGTTTCAAACATCCGAGTAATCTTCTCAACTATATGTTTTTTAACGATTTTTTATTGACGTCGCTTTCGGTTCAGGCGATACCCGCGCCAACACAGCCAGCCAGCGCAATGCCAGCCAGCCGTTGATTAAAACAGTCAGAAGGTTAAAAGACAATGAGCACCGCCGCTTGCAATGCCTGCGCATTCTACGAAGATCACGCTGCCAATTCCGCAGCCCAGCTTTCGGATGCGGGCCTCTGCCGCGCCAATCCGCCCGTCACCCAGAAAGACGCCGACAGCCGTGGTTTCTGGCCGGTCGTGCAGAAAAATGACTGGTGCGGCAAGTTCGCGACCCTGTTCGCCGCCGAATAATCTTCGCGCGGGACAGATCTTGAAAAGGCAGCCTGTCGGCTGCCTTTTGTCGTTTCAGCGCCTCCTCTTCCGGCGGCGGCTTATTTCACCTGCCCCAGCCGCCCGGCGGCGATGGCGGCCATGTTCAGGATGTCGTTCACCGTCGAGGAGGTCGAGCAGATCTGGATCGGCTGTGGCACGCCGGTCAGAATCGGGCCGATCACCGTCGCTCCGGCCATTTCCTGCAAGAGCTTGACCGAGATCGAGGCCGAATGCCGCGCCGGCACCACCAGCACATTGGCCGGGCCGGTCAGGCGCGAGAACGGGTATTTCGCCGCCTGCGACGGATTGAGCGCGACATCCACGGTCATTTCGCCCTCATATTCGAAATCGACCTTGCGCCGGTCGAGCACCTCGGTCGCTTTGGCCATTTTCACCGCACGCTCGCTGATCGGATAGCCAAAGTTTGAAAACGACAGAAAGGCCACGCGCGGATCAAGCCCAAGCCCGCGCGCCACATGCGCGCCGCGCATCGCGATATCGGCGAGATCCTCGGCCTCGGGCCATTCATGGACCAGAGTATCGCCCATCAGGATAATCCGGCCGCGATTGAGCACCGCCGTGATCCCCACCGCGCCATCCTGCGGCGTCACGTCGAAAACCTTGCCGATCTGCGCCAAAACATGGCCGCTTTTGCGGGTGGCCCCGGTGACCAGACCATCGCCGTGGCCATGGGCCAGCATCAAGGCCGCGAAGACATGGCGGTCGCGATTGGCGAGCTTGTTGGTATCCTCGCGGTCAAGTCCCTTGCGCTGGAGCCGCTGGTAAAGCGTCTGGTGATAGGCGTCGAGATAGCGCGTGTTCGAGGCATTGACGACCGTGAGCTCGCGCGCGGCATCGCCAAGCCCCGCCGCTTCCAGCTTTTCCTTCACGTCAAGCTCGCGCCCGACGACCAGCGCCTGCCCCATGCCGCCGCGCTGCCAAGCGACAGCGGCGCGCAAGACGCGCGGGTCATCGCCTTCAGAAAAGATCATCCGCGCCTGAGCCGAACGCGCCCGGGCGTGGATGCCCTGCAAGATCGCGGCGGTCGGATCCATGCGGGCCTTCAGCGACTGGATATAACCCTCCATATCGATGATCGGACGCCGCGCCACGCCGGTATCCATGCCCGCCTTGGCAACGGCGGGCGGGATCACATGGATCAGACGCGGGTCGAAGGGCGTCGGGATGATGTAATCGCGGCCGAATTGCAGCTTGCGGCCATAGGCGGCGGCGACCTCGTCGGGGACATCTTCGCGCGCAAGTTCAGCCAAGGCGCGGGCGCAGGCGATCTTCATCTCGTCGTTGATGGCACGGGCATGAATGTCCAGAGCCCCACGGAAGAGATAGGGGAATCCCAGCACGTTATTGACCTGATTGGGATAATCCGAGCGCCCGGTCGCCACGATCGCATCGGGACGGACGGCATGGGCATCCTCGGGTGTGATTTCCGGATCGGGATTGGCCATGGCGAAAATCACGGGATTTTCCGCCATGGTCTCGACCATCGCCTGCGTCACTGCGCCCTTGGCCGAAACACCGAGGAAGACATCGGCGCCGCGCATCGCATCTTCGAGCGTGCGCGCCTCGGTCTTGACGGCATGGGCCGATTTCCACTGGTTCATGCCCTCGGTGCGGCCCTGATAGATCACGCCCTTGGTGTCGCACATGATGCAGTTTTCATGGCGCGCGCCCATGGATTTCAGCAGCTCAAGGCAAGCGATCCCCGCCGCCCCCGCGCCATTGAGCACCACTTTCACATCCTCAATGCGCTTGCCCGAGAGCTCGAGCGCATTGAGCAGGCCCGCCGCGCAGATCACCGCCGTGCCATGTTGGTCGTCGTGAAAGACCGGGATGTCGCAGATTTCCTTCAGACGCTGCTCGATGATGAAACATTCAGGCGCCTTGATGTCTTCGAGGTTGATGCCCCCGAAGGTCGGCGACATCAGCTTGACCGCTTTGATGATCTCGTCGGCGTCTTCAGTATCCAGTTCGATGTCGATCGCATTCACATCGGCGAAACGCTTGAAGAGCACGGCCTTGCCCTCCATCACCGGCTTCGAGGCGAGCGCGCCGAGGTTGCCAAGCCCAAGGATCGCCGTCCCGTTCGAGACGACGGCGACCATATTGCCCTTGACGGTATAGTCATAGGCGGTCTCGGGCCGCGCGGCGATGGCCTCGACCGGCACCGCCACGCCGGGGGAATAGGCCAGGGACAGATCGCGCTGGGTCGCCATGGGGGTTGAGGCGACGACATCGAATTTCCCCGGACGCGGCTCCATATGATAGGCCAGCGCCTCCTCGCGGGTGATGCGAGATTTCAGCGGGGTGTTGTCGTCGGTCATTTTATTTCCCTTGATGCGCGTATGTTGGAATATTCGGAAAGAAGTTCGCCCGTTTTCATGCGACTATTTTCCGAAACTTCCAAGAGGGAAGAGCAGCCCGACACACAAATTTGCGTCACTCGGCCAGATTTCGCGCTCCGCATTCTTGGAGGTGCCACGCCAAAGGGTCAGCTTATGACGATGGCCCCGCCGCCCTCGCGCGCCAAAGCCTCGCAGGCGCGCTCGGCGCCCTCGACGATGACCTGACGCATGGCTGCCGCCGCGCCCTCTTCGTCGTGATCGGCGATGACGCGGGCAATGCGCAGATGGGTCGAGGCGCTTTGCATGATCCGCTCGGGGCTGAGCGCGGGCGAGGAAATTCGGAAGCTCACCGCCAAAGCCGCTTCAACAAGGCTCGATACCGAGCGGATGAAGGGATTGCGCGACATGGCGGCGACGGCGAGATGGAATTCGAGATCGACCTCGGCAAAGCTTTCACGCGTGTGACTGCGGTCGTCCATCCGCGCCGCGATATTGTAAAGCCGGATGATCTCGTCGGAGGTCGCATGACGCGCGGCCAAAGCCGCCGTTGCCGGTTCAAGCGCCAGCCGCATCTCGGACAATTGCCGCACGAATTCGGTATCGACGCCGCGCTGCATCCGCCAGGCAATGACATCGCGGTCAACGAAATTCCACAGCTCGCGCCGGTTCACCTGCGTGCCGACCCGCGATTTCGCGCGGATAAGCCCCTTGGCCGCCAGCGTCTTCATCGCCTCGCGCAGGACCGTGCGCGAGACATCGAACCGCGCGGTCAGCACCGGATCGCCGGGCAAAACCTCATCCTCGGCCAGCTCGCCCGCGACAATGGCGCGCCCGAGTGCATCGACCACCTTGGCATGGCTCGTCGCCGGAATGGCGCCGAAAAGAGTGCGGTTCAGGATCTTCATAGGGCGACGGCAGGGCTCCGATGCCGGGCGCGATGTTCGGAGACAAGCAGGATGACGCGCTGCAAAACGATGAAGGCAAAGAGCAGCAAGCCGATCACGATCTTCGTCCACCACGAGGACAAAGTGCCGTCAAAGACGATATAGGTCTGGATCACGCCTTGTATCAGCACGCCGAAGAAAGTCCCCAAGATCAGCCCCGCGCCCCCGGTGAGCAGCGTGCCTCCGACAACCACGGCGGCGATGGCGTCAAGCTCGACCCCGACCGTCGCCAGTGAATATCCGGCCGAGGTATAAAGCGTATAGGCCAGCCCCGAAAGCCCCGCGAGCCCGCCCGACAGCGCATAAAGCTGCACCGTGGTGCGCCGCACCGGCACGCCCATCAGCTCGGCCGATTGGGCCGAACCGCCAAGCGCATAGACATTCGCGCCAAAGCGGGTGCGATGGGCGATGACGACGCCAGCGGCAAAGACCAGCAGCATCAGGATCGCCAGAAAGCTGAGCTTGCCTTTGTCGGGCAGCGCGATCGCAAGGCTCTTGATCGTGCGCAGAAACGGGTGGCTGATCGGCACGGATTCGGTCGAGATCAGAAAGGCCGCGCCTCTGGCCAGAAACATCCCGGCCAAAGTGACGACGAAGGGCGGCATTTTCAGCAGGTCTATCATCAGCCCCATCAGCGCCCCGAATCCGGTCGAGACCACCAGCGCCAGCGCGAAGGCCAAGGCCGGATGCACCCCGGCCCGCACCAGCACCGCGACAAAGACCGAGGTGAAGGCGATTACCGCGCCAACCGAGAGGTCGATCCCGCCCGAGATGATGACAAAGGTCATGCCGACCGCCGCGATCCCCAGAAAGGCGTTGTCAGTCAAGAGGTTCCCCGCGACGCGCCAGCTCAGCATATTCGGGAATTGCGCCACGCAAAGCGCATAGCCAAGGACAAAGATCGCCACCGTGGCGACAAAGGGCAGATTGCGGCTGCGGATCATGCTTTGCCCTCGGCTTTGCGGTTGCGAAGAAAGGCGCGCAGGACGGCGATCTCGCCGCGCAGCGCGGGCGATTGCAGCGTCAGAATCACGACAATGACCACGGCCTTGACGATCAGGTTGAACTCTGGCGGCCAGCCCGACATCAGGATGCCGGTGTTCAGCGCCTGAATGATCAGTGCGCCAATGAGCGAGGCGGTGACGGAAAAGCGCCCTCCGGCAAGCGAGGTGCCCCCGATCACCACGGCAAGGATCGCGTCCAGCTCGAGCCAGAGCCCCGCATTATTGGCATCCGCGCCGCGAATATCGGCGGTGACGATCATCCCCGCCATCGCCGCGCAAAGCCCCGAGACCGCATAGGCCGCGAGGATCAGGAAGCGCGCGCGCACGCCGACCAGCATCGAGGCACGCCGGTTGATCCCCACCGCCTCGATCAGCAGGCCAAGCGCGCTGCGCCGGACCAAAAGCCCGACCGCAAGCCCCATCGCGACCCAGATCAGGATCGGCATCGGAATGCCGAAAAGCGCGCCCGAGCCGATGAAGGCAAAGCCCGGATCGTTAAAGGTCAGGATGACGCCATTGGTGATGAGCTGGGCAATCCCGCGCCCCGCCACCATCAGGATCAGCGTCGCAATGATCGGCTGGATATCGAGAAAGGCGACCAGCACCCCGTTCCAGAGCCCGCAAACCAGCCCGACGCCCAGCGCGACCGTCAGCACAACCGCAATGGGCTGGCCCTCGGCGACAAGGCTCGCGGCAATCGCGCCGGTGATCGCCATGACCGCGCCGACCGAGAGATCGATCCCTCTGGTCGCGATCACCAGCGTCATGCCGATCGCGAGCAGGGCAACCGGCGCCACGCGCACCCCCACGTCAATCAGGCTGCCATAAAGCCGCCCATTCTGGACCGAGATCGCAAAGAACCCTGGCGCGACCAGCCCGATCAGCGCCAACACCACCGCAAGCGCGATCAGTTGCGGCGCAAGCTGGCGCAATTTCGCCTTGATTGCCGTCATGCTGCATCTCCGCTCAAGGCCATGGCATTCATGATCGAGGCCGCATTGACCTCGGCGCCCGTCAGCTCGCGGATATGGTGGCGGTCCGACAAGACGACGACCCGGGTCGAATAGGCGACCAGCTCTTCGACCTCAGACGAGATCACCACCAGCGCCATGCCCTCGGCGCAGAGCCGCTGGATCAGCGCGATGATCTCGGCATGGGCGCCGATGTCGATGCCGCGCGTGGGCTCGTCGAGGATCAGCAGCCGCGGCTCGGTCGCGAGCCAGCGCGCCAGAACCGCCTTTTGCTGATTGCCCCCCGACAGAAACTTGATCGGCCGGTTCGGATCTGGCGGGCGGATGTCGAGCGCCTTGATATAGCGCAGCGCGATCGCCTCGGATTCCGCGCGCGGGATCGGCCTGCCCCAGCCTCGCCGCGCCTGAAGCGCCAGCACGATATTCTCGCGCACCGACAGATCGGCAATGATACCGTCGGTCTTGCGCTCTTCGGGGCAAAGCCCGATCCTCCGGGCAATCGCCTCTTCGGGCGATCTGAGCTCGACCGTCGCGCCGTCAATGGAAAGTTCGCCGCTGTCTGCGCGGTCAATCCCGAACATCAGCCGCGCGGTTTCCGTCCGCCCGGACCCAAGCAGCCCGGCAATGCCCACGACCTCTCCAGGCCGGATCGCAAGCGTGAAGGGCGCAATCACGCCCCGCTTACCGAAATCGCGATAGACAAAAGCCGCCGCGCTTTCGGGGGCAACACGGTCCGACCGGTGGCTCTCGACCTCGGCCAGATCATGGCCCAGCATCAGGCTGACCAGATCGCGCCGCGGCAGATCGGCAATCGCGCGTGAGCCGACCATGCGCCCATTGCGCAGCACCGTGACCCGGTCGGCCAAAGCGTAAACCTGATCGAGAAAATGCGTGATGATGACGATCCCCAGCCCCTGATCGCGCAGGCGCCGCAAGACCGCGAAAATCGCCTCGACCTCGCGGGCATCAAGGCTCGCGGTCGGCTCGTCGAGGAAAAGCACCTTGCCCGACAGATCGACCGCCCGCGCAATGGCGATGATCTGGCGCACCGCGACCGAATAGCGCGCGAGCGTCTCGCCGGGATCGACCGTCAACCCATAGCGCGCCAGAAGCGCGGCCGCATCTGCGCGCATCCGGCGCTGATCGACCAGCCCGAAGCGCTTGGGCTGGCGCCCGAGATAAAGGTTCTCGGCCACGCTCAGATTGTCGAGCAGATTGACCTCCTGATAGACCGTGCCGATGCCCAGATCCTGCGCCTCGGCAACCGAGCGCGGCGCAACCACCTCGCCCCCAAGCCTGATCTCACCGCCATCGCGCCGATAGGCCCCGGTCAGGATTTTGACCAAGGTCGATTTCCCGGCGCCGTTTTCACCCAGCAAGGCATGGATCTCTCCGGCCTCCAGGGTGAAATCGACCCCATCGAGCACCTTGACGCCAAAGAAGGATTTGTCGATGCCGCGCGCCGCAAGCAGCGCCTCCGTTGCAACCATCTGCCCGGCCTCTCCCGAAAGCGAAAGCGGGCGGGACCCGAAAGCCCCGCGCCGCAGCCTCTCAATAGCCCAGACCCTTCTTGGTCTCGTAAACCGCCTTGGGGTCATCGGCTTGGGTGAACAGCTTCGATTCCGTCTGGATCCACTTCGCCGGTTGGGTTCCGTCCTTGAGATAGGCCGCCAAAGCATCATAGGCAGGCCCCGCCATATTCGGCGTCAGCTCGACGGTGGCATTGGCCTCACCAGCGGCCATGGCCAGGAAGATATCGGGCACGCCATCAATCGACACGACCCGGATATCTGAGCCGGGCTTCAACCCGGCCTCCTTGATCGCCTGAATGGCCCCCACCGCCATATCGTCATTATGGGCATAGACCGCGCAAATATCCTTGCCGCCATTCTCGGCCTTGATGAAGCTCTCCATCACCTCCTTGCCCTTGGTCCGGGTGAAATCCCCGGTCTGAGAGCGCGCGATCGAGAGATTGCCATGCCCGGCAATCGCCTCCTCAAAGCCCTTCTTGCGGTTGATGGCCGGGCTCGATCCGGTCGTGCCCTGCAATTCGACCACCTTGCAGGGCTTGTCGCCGACATCCTTGACCAGCCAATCCCCCGCGACTCGCCCCTCATGAACCTGATCCGAGGTCACCGCGGTCAGATAAAGATCATCCGGTGCCTCGATCTGCCGGTCGAGCAGAACCACCGGAATATTCGCCTCTTTCGCCTCGGCCAGCACATCGTCCCAGCCAGTTGAAACCACGGGCGCAATCAGGATGCCGTCAACGCCCTGCGCAATAAACCCGCGCACCGCCTTGATCTGGTTTTCCTGCTTTTGCTGGGCATCGGCAAATTTCAGATCGATGCCGCGCGCCTTGGCCTCGTTTTGCGTCAGCGTGGTCTCCGCCGCGCGCCAACCCGATTCCGAACCGATCTGCGAAAATCCGATGACTTTGCCCTCAAGCCCCTCCGCGAGAACTGGCACAGCCATGGTCAGACAGACGACCGCCGAGGTCGCCGCAAGAATGCGTTTCATATGAATCTCTCCCTGAAAGGCCCGTCCTCCCGGCCCCTTCCTAAGGCGTATTATATGATTAATTATCGGTCAAACATTTCTTCATCATCAAAATACCCATGAATACAGCGCATCCCGCGATGCGCCGCCAAGGTGTCGTGAATTTAATATGATGAATTGGCGTCAGATCGCGGCGGTTGAGGCGCGGATCATCAGCCGCGGCGGAATCATCACCCGCGGCTCGACCGGCCTGCCCTCGATGACGGCGAGCATGGTCTGCGCCGCCATCCGCCCGATCTCGCGCTTGGGCTGGCGCACGGTGGTCAAAGGCGGCGCCAAATGCGAGACCAACTCGATATCGTCAAAACCCACGACCGAGACATCGCGCGGCACTAGGATCCCGTGCCGATGCAGCTCTGAAATGAAGGCGCAGGCCATTTCATCCGAGAAAGACACCACCCCGGTCGGGCGCTCTGCCGGGGCCAGCGCCAGAAAGGCCTCGGCCGCGCGGCGTCCTGCCTCGAGCGAGAAATCCCCAGAAAAGACGGTGAATTTATCAAACACCCGCGCCACCCCGTCCAGTCGGGTGCGGTGCAGCACATTGGCCTCGGGGCCGCCGATACAGGCGATTCGGCGATGGCCGAGCTCGTAAAGATGACGCGCGGCCAGCTCTGTGCCCGCGGCATTGTCGAAGGCCACGGCGGGTAGCTCCATATCCTCGCGCCATTCGCAGGCCATGACGATCGGCGGGGCCAGCCGCGAGTTCGTCAGCTCGGCACGCGGCACCAGCCCGTCGCACAGCACGATGCCATCGGCGCGCGAGGGATCCAGAAAGCGGTGCAGCGAACGCCTGCGCCCGCCCTCGCCCAGCGTATCCCCGACCAGCAAATCATAGCCCGCGCCTTCCAACGCCCGGCCAAGACCGGCCAGAATCTTGGCGAAGAAGGGGTTGCCAAGGTTCGGCACCAGCGCCACCACCGCTCCGGTCCGCTGCTTGCGCAGATTTCGCGCGGCATGGTTCATCCGGTAGCCGGTCTGCTGGATCGCGAGCAAAACCGCCTCACGCGTGGCCTCTGCAACCATGGCCGGACGCGACAGCACCCGGCTCACCGTTGCGGGGGACACGCCAGCAAGACGGGCCACATCGGCAAGTTTGATCGGGGCAGAGGCATCTGTGTCGTCGTTCATAAGAGAGACAGTAAATCCGCTGCTCGGGTCGCACAAGCTTGTTGCAATCGATTTCATATGAAGGCAACACTAGGAACGGGAATGAGGAGGACAGGATGAAGACCATGCGCGGGCCGGGTTTGTTTCTGGCGCAATTCGCGGGCGATCAGGCGCCTTTCAGCGATTGGCAGGGCATTACCGGCTGGGCCGCGGGGCTTGGCTATGCCGGCGTTCAGGTGCCCTCGGGTGATTCGCGGCTCTTCGATCTCGATCTCGCGGTGACCTCGGCCAGCTGGCGCGATGAGTTTCTGGGTCAGGCGCAGGCCCATGGTATCGCCGTGACCGAGCTTTCAAGCCATCTGCAGGGCCAGCTTGTCGCGGTGCACCCCGCCTATGACGCGGCCTTCGACGCCTTTGCGCCTGCGGCGCTGCGCGGCGATCCGCGTGCGCGTCAGGACTGGGCGGTGGATCAGGTCGCCAAGACCATCCGCGCCAGCGCCGCTCTGGGGCTGACCGCCATGGCGACCTTCTCGGGCGCCTTGGCCTGGCCCTATCTCTACCCTTGGCCGCAGCGCGCGCCGGGACTGGTCGAGACCGCCTTTGACGAATTGGCCAAGCGCTGGCGCCCGCTTCTCGATCTCGCCGAGGACCATGGCGTCGATATCTGTTTCGAGATCCATCCGGGCGAGGATCTGCATGACGGCATCACCTTCGAGATGTTTCTCGACCGTGTCGGTCAGCATCCGCGCGCCAATATGCTTTACGATCCGTCGCATTACCTGCTGCAACAGCTCGATTACCTGCAAAACATCGACATCTACCACGACCGCATCAAGATGTTTCACGTCAAGGATGCCGAGTTCAATCCGACCGGGCGGCAGGGCGTCTATGGCGGCTATCAGAACTGGGTCGAACGCGCGGGCCGCTTCCGCAGTCCGGGCGACGGGCAGGTTGATTTCAAGGGAATTTTCTCGAAACTCGCGCAATATGACTATGAGGGCTGGGCCGTGGTCGAATGGGAATGCGCACTCAAACATCCCGAGGACGGCGCGCGTGAAGGCGCGGCTTTCGTGCGCGATCACATCATCCGCGTGACGCCCCATGCCTTCGACGATTTCGCAGCTGGCGCGATTGATCAGGCGGCGGTGAACAAGGCGCTTGGCCTATGAGCACGCGCATTCCCCTTGGCATGGTCGGCGGCGGCGCCGGGGCCTTCATCGGCGGCGTCCATCGCATCGCCGCCCGCCTCGATGGCCGGTTCGAGCTGGTCGCGGGCGTGCTCTCCTCGGACCCCGAGCGCGCGGCAAGCTCGGCGGCATCGCTTGGCATCCGCAGCTATCCCGATTTCGAGACCATGCTGCGCGATGAAGCGGCGCGCCCGGACGGCATCCGCGCCGTGGCCGTGGTCACGCCGAACCATCTGCACGCCGCCCCCGCCATTGCCTGCCTCAAGGCCGGGATTGACGTGATCTGCGACAAGCCTCTGGCAGCGACCCCTGCCGAGGCAGCCGCGATCGCCGAAGCCGCCGCCGCCTCGACGGCGCGCTTTTTCCTGACGCATAATTATTCCGCCCTGCCCCTCATCCGCGAGGCCCGGGCGCTGGTCGCCGAGGGCGCGATCGGCAAGCTGCGGCTGGTGCAGGTGAATTACCTGCAAGGCTGGCTCACCGATGATGTCAGCTCGAAACAGGCCGACTGGCGCAAGGATCCGAAGCAGGCGGGCGCGGGCGCTTTGGCCGATATCGGCACCCATGCCTGGCAGCTTGCGCAATTCGTCACCGGCGAGACACCGGCGGAAATCTCTGCCGATGTGTCGCGCATCGTGCCGGGTCGTCTGATCGACGACGATGCCCGCGTCGCGCTGCGCTATGCCAGCGGCGCCAAGGGCGGGATCTGGGTCAGTCAGGTCGCGGTCGGCCATGAAAACGGGCTGACGCTGGCGCTTTACGGCTCGGAGGGCGCGCTGCATTGGGCGCAGGAAAACTCCGAGCGGTTGATTCATGTCCCGAAGGGCCAACCGGCGCGCATCCTGACACGCGCGCAGGACCGCTCGCACTCCTATCGCACGCCGCCCGGCCATCCCGAGGGCTATCTCGAGGGTTTCGCAAATCTTTATTCAGACATTGCCGATATCCTGAGCGGCGATCTGGCCCATCTTGATCGGGTGCCGGGCATTGCGGCCGGGCTCTCGGGGATGCGTTTCATCGCCGCCGCTCAGGACAGTTCGGCGGCCAATGGCACATGGGTGCGGATATGACAGCGGTCCTTGCTCTTGATCAGGTCCGGCGCAGCTTCGGGCCGATCGAAGTCCTTCATGGCGTCGATCTCGCGCTTCATGCCGGTGAGGTTCACGCGCTGATCGGCGAAAACGGCGCAGGCAAATCGACGATCATGAAAATCCTCGGCGGTTTTCTGGCGCCGACGGCGGGACAGGTGCTGCTTGACGGCCAGCCCGCGCCCTATCGCTCGGGCCCCGAGGCCGAGGCGGCGGGCGTCATCGTCATCCATCAGGAATTCAACCTTGCCCAAGATCTGACGGTCGCGGCCAATGTCTTTCTGGGGCGCGAGCTTGGCGGCTGGCGGCTCGATCACCGCGCCATGCGCGAGCAGACGGCGGCGCTGCTGGAACGGCTGAACACCCGGATTTCACCAGATGCCCTGATCCGCGAGCTTTCGGTGCCCGACCGCCAGATGGTCGAGATCGCCAAGGCCCTGTCGCGCGATGCGCGCGTCTTGATCATGGACGAGCCTTCGGCGGTGCTGACCCATCGCGAGGTTGGCGCGCTTTATGACCAGATCGACCGTCTGCGCGCGGCGGGTGTGGCGCTGATGTTCTGCTCGCATCGTCTGGACGAGGTTGCGCATCTCGCCGACCGCATCACGGTTTTGCGCGACGGCTCGGTCGTGGCGCGGGCGATGCGCGGCGAGATGTCCGAAGACGGCATGGCCACCGCGATGGTCGGGCGCGAGCTGACGGATTTCTTCCCGCCCAAGAACACCGCCCAAAGCGAAACCGTGCTGGAGCTGCGCGATTTCAGCGTGCCGGGCGCGGTCCATGACATCGGCCTCACGCTCCATCGCGGCGAGGTTCTGGGGATCGCCGGGCTGATCGGCTCGGGCCGGACCGAGCTTGCCGAAGGGCTGGTCGGCCTGCGTCCGCACAGCGGCACGCTGACGCTCAAAGGGCGCGAGATCACGATCCGCAACCCGCGTCAGGCCGCCGAGGCCGGGCTCGCCTATCTGACCGAAGACCGCAAGGAAGCCGGGCTTTTGCTCACGAAAGGGCTCTCTGAGAATCTGACGCTGTCGGCCTTGGCGAAATTCGGGCGCATTGCCATCGACAAGCGGGCCGAGGCGCGCGCGCTTGACACCGCCATCGCCGAATTCGACATCCGTACCCCCACGCGCGAGATCGCGGCGGGCAACCTCTCTGGCGGCAACCAGCAAAAGCTTTTGCTCGCCAAGACCATGCTCACCGATCCCGAGATCATCGTCATCGACGAGCCGACGCGCGGCATTGATGTCGGCACCAAGCGCCAGATTTACGCCTTCATCCGCAAGCTCGCGGCCGAGGGGCGCAGCATCATCGTGATCTCGTCAGAGCTGACCGAGGTCATGGGCCTTGCCGACCGTGTGCTGGTCATGCGTCAGGGCCGCCTCGCTGGCGAGGTCGCAGGTCAGGACATCACCGAGGACAATATCGTGCGTCTCGCCATGGGCGTCGGCGCGGAAGCCGACCCTATCCCCGAGCCCAAATCCGAGCCCAAATCCAAGGCAGTCACCCCATGAAGCGCATCAACTTTCACGTCCTCGGCCCGTTGGTGGCGCTGGTCCTGCTGATCTTGCTCGGCTGGTTTCTGAACCCGGCCTTCCTCGCGCCCGCAAATATCACCAACGTGCTCGCGCGCTCGGCCTTCATCGGGCTGATCGCGGTCGGCATGACCTTCGTCATCACCTCGGGCGGGCTCGACCTGTCGGTGGGCTCGATGGCGGCCTTTCTCGCCGGGATCACGATCATGGCGATCAATGCGCTGGCGCCCTATACCGGCGTCAACTGGGGCACGGTGCTGCTCGGGATGGGGGTCGCGCTGTTTGGCGGGCTTCTGGCGGGAACGATCAACGGCACGCTGATCACCAAGGCCAGGATCGAGCCCTTCATCGTCACGCTTGGCACGATGGGGATCTTCCGCAGTCTGGTCACCTGGCTGGCCGATGGCGGCACGCTCAGCCTGACCTCGGACATGCGCACGCTTTACCGCCCGGTCTATTACTCGGGCATTGGCTGGATCACCTGGCCGATCATCACCTTCGCGGTGGTCGCGATCCTGGGTGAGCTGATGATGCGCCATACCCGCTTTGGCCGCTATGTCGAGGCGATCGGCTCGAACGACCGGGTCGCGCGCTATTCGGCGGTCAACGTCAACCGCATCAAGCTGATGACCTATATGCTACTTGGCGCGCTGGTCGGGCTTGCGGTCATCATCTATGTGCCGCGTCTGGGCTCGGCCTCGGGTTCAACCGGGATCGGCTGGGAGCTTGAGGCGATTGCCTCGGTCATCATTGGCGGCACGGCGCTCAAAGGCGGCACAGGCCGGGTCTGGGGCACCGTGGTCGGCGTCCTGATCCTCAGCCTCATCGACAATATTTTGAACCTGACCTCGCTGGTCAGCCCCTATCTCAACGGGGCGATCCAAGGGGTCATCATTGTGCTTGCTGTGGTGTTGCAGCGGGAAAAACGCACCGCCGGGGAGCGGTGAAACTGGGAGGAAGACATGGATCGCAGAAACATGCTGAAACTGCCGCTTGCGGCGGCGCTGATGGTCGGCGTCTCGGGCGGCGCCGTGCTGGCGCAGGGTGGCGAAAAGAAGGTGATCGGCATCTCGATCCCCTCGGCCACGCATGGCTTCATGGGCGGGCTGAACTGGCACGCGCAGGAAACCATCAAGCGGCTGAACACGACCTATCCGCATATCGAGTTTGTGCTGTCGACGGCGGGCGATGCCTCGAAACAGGTCAATGACATCGAGGATATGATCGCCACGCGCAATATCGACGCGCTGGTCGTGCTACCCTTCGAATCCGAGCCGCTGACCGCGCCGGTCAAATCGGTGAAAGAGGCGGGCAAATGGGTGACGGTCGTGGACCGCGGTCTCTCGGAAGAGGGGATCGAGGATCTCTACGTCGCGGGCGACAACACCGCTTTCGGGCGCGTGGCGGGCGATTACTTCAAGGCCCATCTGAAATCGGGCGCGAAGATCGTGATCCTGCGCGGCATCCCGACCACACTCGACAATGAGCGCGTCGAGGCTTTCGAGAAAGCCATCGACGGTTCGGGGATCGAGATTCTCGACAAGCAGCACGGCAACTGGAACCGCGACGATGCCTTCAAGGTCATGCAGGATTATCTGACCAAATTCCCGCAAATCGACGCGGTTTGGGCGGCAGATGACGACATGGCGCTTGGTGTGCTCGAGGCGATTTCCGCTTCGAAGCGCGAGAAGGAAATGTGGGTCATCGGCGGCGCCGGGATGAAGGAAATCGTCAAGCGGATCATGGACAAGGACCCGCAGCTGCCAGTCGACGTCACCTATCCGCCGGCGCTGATTTCCTCGGCCATCGAAATGACCGTGCTGAACTTTGAATCGGATGCGCCGATGTCGGGCCGCTTCATCATCGGCTCGCGTCTGATCACGCCGGAAAACGCCGCGAAATTCTACTTCCCGGACAGCCCGTTCTGATCCGACAAACCTTCGCCGCGGCCTCAGCCTCCCTGAAGCGCCGCGGCGATCTCTGCCCCGTGAAGGCTGAAGGCAATCGCCGCCAGCATCAGCGTGATGAGCAGCACAATCAGATCATGCCGCCGGTCCCAGGCGGCATGTTTGCGCGCCAGCCAGACCGCAATCGGATAATTGGCGAAATAGGCGATGCCCTGCCCCGCCAACACGCCCGGCAGCCCGTAGAAATAGGCGCCAAAGCTGACCAGAATCGTATAGATCAGCGCCCGTGAGCCCTGCATCACAAAGACCCCGCGCGTGTCTCCCGCCGCCAGCGCCGAATAATCGTAGCTGATCGTCAGGATCTGCGGCAGCTGCAACAAAGCGATCAGCACCAAGAGCTCGCCCGCGCTGTGATAGCGCGAATCGTAAAGCCCGCCGACCAGCCCCGGCCCAAAGACCACGAGAATCGCCACGCCCAAGATCAGCAACCCCGCCACCGCCGCCCGCGTCTTGGCGAGCACACGGCGGTTGTGGGCGGTCTCTCCCGGAGGATGCTGGCGATACATCGGGATGAACAGCCGTCCCCCGATCGCGCCGCCCAGCATCATCGGCACGGTGCCGAGGAACAGCCCGATATTGTAGATCCCCAGCTCGTTCAGCGTGAGCACGCGGCCCAGCACCAGCCGGTCGCCCTGAAAGAGCAGGAAGCCGCAGATCGTGCTGAGAAAGATCCATTTGCCGAAGCGCACCAGCTCTTCGCGCGCGGCGGGCTCCATGCGGAAGCGGTCGATATGGCCGGGCAGGAAGGTCCAGGTCAGCACGAGCTGGACCACAGCGCCCGCGACATTGCCGAAGACCAAAGCCCAGACCGATTGCAGCCACAGCGCGGCCAGCACGGTGATGCCGATGTTAAGCGCCTGCGCGACCAGCTCGATCGTGGTCAGCCGGCCGAGATACATATGCCGCGCCGCGCTGTCGATCCGCGTCGGGAAGAAGCCGCCGATGAAGAGCGAGATCGCCGCGACCGGGAAAACATGCGCGAATTGCGGTGCCTGATAAAAGATCGCCAGCGGCCAGGCGAGCAGCGTCGAGACCGCAAGCAAGATCCCGCCCCGGATGATCTTGAGCGTCCAGGCCGTGTCGAGGAAAGCCGGATCATCCCCGCGCTTGCTTTGCTGGATCGAGGGGCCAAGCCCCATATCGCTGAACATCGTCAGCCCGATCAGAAAGCCGGTGACCAGCGTCATCAGGCCGAAGTCATCCGGGCTGAGAATCCGCGTCAGGATGAGGTTCGAGGCCAGGCGCATGACCTGCCCGCCGCCAAATCCGATCATGGAAAAGAGCGAGCCGGTCAGGGCCCGAGAGGCCAGCGAGCCGCGGCTGGCGCGGGGATTTTCCATCTCAGTCTGAACCGAGGTTTCCGCCTCAGACATTGCTTAACCGCTGCCCATCGGGCCAACGACACCCGGAGAGGGCACGCCGGGCAGCAGCCCCAGCAGCCAGACCGAGCCGATGAAGGTCCAAAACAGGATCAGCCCGATATAGATCTTGCGCCGCCAAGCCTTGTCGAGATCTTCGTCGGTTGGGACATAGGCCAGCTCGACAAAGGGCTGGATCCCGGTCGAGCGGGCGAATTGCGCCGCACTATGCAGCACCGGCTGGCGCATCTCGGCGATGAAGGCCAGACCGAGCGAGAAGAAGATACTGCCGAACAGCCCGAGAACCGCGCTTTTCTTGCGACCCGACAGCGCCGGATATTCCGGGGCAAGCGCGCGCTCCAGCACGACGAAGCGTTCGGTCTGGTTGTTTTCCTGCAAGCTTTGCAGGGTCTCGACCTCGGCCAGACGGCGCGAGATCTCGTTATAGCGGTCGCGCTGGCGCTGCTGCTCGCGCGAGAGGGTTTCATATTCGCGCACGACTTCGGCGGAATGGCTGCGGGCGATCTCGATTTCCTGCTGGCGGCTGTTCACGGCGGCCTTCTGGGCGCGCAGCTGGCGCAGCTGGGCGTCGATCAGCTCGACCTGCTCCAGCGTGACGCGCGAGGTATCGCTGAGGCCGCCTTGCGTCAGACGGCGGACGTTTTCCTGCAAGCGGGCGATTTCGGGGTGATCGGGCGCGAGCGTGCGCTTGGCCTGCGACAGCTCGACCTCGGCGGCGCGCAGCTGCTGGACCAGCGAGGCGGCACTGCGCCCCGAGCCTTCGACGGTCTGCGTGTTGTCGCCCGCCTGCAGCGCCAGACGCTCGCGCTCAAGCGACATGATATCGCGGTCGAGCGTCGCATCCTGTTCGGACAGCTGGGTCAGTTGGCTCTGAATATAGGCCTGCGACGAGGGCAACGCGTCTTCGTTCTTCGAGGTGAATTCGGCGACCTTGCGGTCATGGGCATCAAGTTCGCCCTGAATTCGCGCCTCTTCGCCGGTCAGAAACTGCTGGGTTTCCTGAATGCGCGACTGGCGGCTTTCTTCATCGCGGTTAATGACGCTGTCGGCAAAGTCATTGGCGATCGCCGCAGCCTGCTGGGCGGTGCCGCCCTGTGCGGTGATGATGATCGCCGCCAGCGAAGCACTGGTCGTCGCGCCCTGCCCCGGCGCCGCGACGCTGTCGATGCGCATCGAGCGGCGCAGCAGATCGACCTTCTGGTTCTCGCTGAGCGGCAGGTTGACGTAAAGCTGGTGACGGTCGATCACGCTGAGAAGGTTCGAGCGCACCATCATCCGCTGTTCGATCAGCTGCACCCGGCGCGCGACCGGCACGCCGGAATCGCTGGCCGGATCGACAATGGCCGGGGCCTCGATCTGGATGACCGCCGAGGATTCAAAGACCCGGGGCGAGGTCACCGCCAGATAAAGCGCCACCAGAATGCCCAGACAGAAGACGGTCAGCACAAGGGCCAACCGCCTCCGGATCATGGAAACGAGATCGTCGATCGATTGTATCGGTCCCACGGCGGCGCCCTATTTCTCGGATTTATTCAAGATAACGCCCATCAGCGGCGGCTGATCGACCAAAAGCTTCTCGGCCTTGCGGATATCGGCGGCGACCGTCGCGGTGCCGTCCGCCACCAGCAGGATCGCATCGGCGAGCGGCAGGGCCGACAGGCCGACATCATTGCCCAACAGCGGCGCCATATCGTAAATGACGTAATCGGCGGGCAATTGATCATGCAACCGGTCAAGCCCGTCGATGAAACGCGCGCTTTGCAAGAGCTCGGCCGGGTGATCCTCGGGCGCGGCCGGGGCCAGCACCGCAAGATTGGGCTGATCGGCCAGATGCAGCACCAGCCCGCCCAGATCCTCGCCGCGCCGCAGGGCCAGCCGAACCGAGGACGAGCCTTCGGTTTCCAGATGGCGCGCAATCGCGGGATCGGCAAAGTCGAGATCGGCCAGCGTCACATGCACGCCCTCTTGGC
Source organism: Paracoccus aminophilus JCM 7686 (assembly GCF_000444995.1). Lineage (NCBI taxonomy): Bacteria > Pseudomonadati > Pseudomonadota > Alphaproteobacteria > Rhodobacterales > Paracoccaceae > Paracoccus > Paracoccus aminophilus. The sequence continues at coordinate 3,236,637 of NC_022041.1, forward strand.
GCAGGATCGCCCAGGCCAGCTCAAGCGCGATGGTTGTGGCGCCCGCGCCCTTGGTGACCGGCACGATCGCCAGCCGGGTCCAGCCACGTTCACGCATTTCGCGCAAAAGCCGGGTCCGCATCAAGGCGATGCGACCGACACGCTCGACCTCAGGCCGCTGATCGCCGGGCGTGCCGGCTCGATCGAAGGGAAACAATGTGCGCCTCTCAGTACCAAACAACTCGCCGACGGCCAGACCCTCCTTCGCAGCAGAGCGTTTCGCGTCGAGCCTTGTCTCAGTGCTGTCTGTCAAGAGACTGTTCCTTCGGCAAGCCATTCTTCACCGATGACACGGTCGGCGACGCCATGTTATCGTCCCGGCCATGCATGGGACAACCGAAAATACCGATACAATTCAGCCGAGCAGCCCGTCCGAGGGTGCGCGGCCTCTCCGTTTGGCTGCAATCGCGATTGGGCGTAACGAAGGCGAGAGACTGGTGCGTTGCCTGACCTCGCTGCTGCCACATGCCGAGCGCGTGATTTACGTTGATTCGGGCTCGACCGATGGCTCGCGCGCCCGCGCGACCGAGCTTGGCGCCGAGGTCATCGCGCTGGACATGACCCGGCCCTTCACCGCCGCCCGGGCGCGGAATGCCGGGCTCGATCGGGTCGGATCGGTCGAATTCGTCCAGTTCGTCGATGGCGATTGCGAGGTCGACGCGAACTGGATCCCGACCGCGCTGGCGGCGATGTCGGCCAATCCCGATCTGGCCGTGGCCGCCGGACGTCGACGCGAGCGCTTCCCCGAGGCCTCGATCTACAACCGGATTTGCGACATCGAGTGGAACACGCCGATCGGCCCGGCGCAGGCGGTGGGCGGCGATATGCTGGCCCGGCGCGAGGCTTTGGTCGAAATCGGCGGCTATGACCCCAGCCTGATCGCCGGGGAAGAGCCCGAAATGTGCCTGCGCCTTGCGCGCGCGGGCTGGCAGATTGAACGGCTCGACGCCGAGATGACCCTGCACGACGCCGCCATGACGCGCTTTTCGCAATGGTGGAAACGCTCGCGCCGGGCCGGACACGCCTTTGCCGAGGTCTCGTGGCGCTATCGCGATGGGCCCGAGGGGTTCTGGAGGCGCGAGGCCCGCCGTCCGCTGATCTGGGCCGGGGCGATCCCGCTGGTCCTGATCCTGGTCAGCGCAACCGTCTCGCCTTGGGCCTTGCTGGGCTTTGCGCTTTACCCCATCCAGATCGCACGTCTCGCGCTGGGAGACCCGGAACCGGCGCGCCGCTGGGGTCGGGCTTTTTTCAACACGCTCGGGAAACTCCCAGAGGCTTGGGGCGTTGCCGAATATCACATCCGCCGCTTGCTCGGCCGCCGTTCGGGGTTGATCGAATACAAATGACCTCCGATTCCGCTGTGCAGATCATCATTCCCGCCCATAACGAATCCGGCTTTCTGGGGCATTGCCTCGATGCCGTGCTGGCGCAGGACTATCAGGGCGCCGCTCATGTGATCGTGGTGGCCAATGGCTGCACCGACGACACCGCCGCGCGCGCGGCAAGCTTTGGGCCCGCGCTGAAGGCCCGCGGCTGGCGGCTCACCGTGGCCGAACTGCCCGAAGGCGGCAAGGTCGGCGCGCTCAACCACGGCGACCGCCTCGCCGGAGAGGGCGCGCGGATTTATCTCGACGCCGATATCCAGATGGCGCCAGAGCTTCTGTCCGGCATCGCCGCCGCCCTTGCGACCGATCAGCCGCGCTATGCTGGCGGGCGGCTGGTGGTGGCGCGCAGCGAAAGCCCGGTCTCGCGCGCCTATGCCCGTTTCTGGCAACGGCTGCCCTTCGTGACGACCGGCGTCACAGGTGCGGGGCTTTTCGCGGTCAATCCGGCCGGTCGCGCGCGCTGGGGCGCGTTTCCGGGCATTATCTCGGACGACACTTTCGTGCGTCTGCAGTTTTCTGAGGACGAGCGCATCCTGGTGAACGAAGCCTATCATTGGCCGATCGCCGAAGGGTTCAGCCGCCTCGTGCGGGTGCGTCGGCGGCAGGACAATGGCGTCAGCGAAATCGCGCGCCTCTATCCCGAACTGCTTGGCAATCAAGGCCATGACCGCCCGAGCCGCGGTGAGCTTGTTCGGCTGGCCCTGCGCGATCCGATCGGCTTTTCGATCTATGCCGCTGTGGCCGTCGCCGTCCGTTCAGGCAGAAACCGTCACGACTGGGCCCGCGGGCGCTAGCCTTCGGGGCGCGCGTGGGTGCCCGACCAGCCCGCTCAATCAAAGCCCGAGCCCTCCGGATCACCGCTGCGCGCGGCTTCACCGAGTCCGACATATCGCACCGAACAGTGAGTCGCGCCAATCCAAAGTGACGTAGGGTCATGAACTCCCGTCGAAGTTCGCCCGGAAGATGAGTGTGAATCCGGCAATGGACGGCCTGCCGAAACATCGCTCGAAATGTCTAAAATGCCTTCGAAAATTTTCCGCTAACTCATTGAAATCAATGTAACCTATCCTTTTCGTCAAGCGCAAATATACGTCTAGTTTTATGAAAATGCGGGGCTATACTGCCTCTATTGTTTTTGTAACGAGTGTCATGATGAAACATCACGTCCACATTGTTGGGGATGATCAGTCCCGCATCGATGGTCACGGTTTCGCTTCTGTTCAGGCGACCGACGGGCTGGCAAAAGGGATCGGTTCGGTTTACGCGCGCTTCGTCAAGCGCGGTCTCGACACCTTGATCATTCTTGCGGCTCTGCCGATCATTCTTCCCGTTGTTCTCATTCTTTCCGCCATCGTCGCTTTCGACGGGCATTCGCCCTTCTATTCGCAGATGCGGGTTGGCCGTTCGGGCCGCAGCTTCCGCCTGTGGAAGCTTCGCACCATGGTTCCGAATGCCGATCAGAAGCTTGCCGCCTATCTCGCCGAGAATGCGCAAGCCAAAGCAGAATGGGATCTGACCCAGAAGCTGAAAAAAGACCCGCGGATCACGCCCTTTGGTCACTTCCTGCGCAAATCCTCGCTGGACGAGCTGCTTCAGCTCTTCAACGTGCTCAAAGGCGACATGAGCATCGTTGGCCCGCGTCCGATGCTGCTGGAACAAGCCCAGCTTTACCCCGGCGCAGATTACTACCATCTGCGCCCCGGTGTAACCGGCCTGTGGCAAATCTCGGACCGTAACGACAGCACCTTCGCCGCCCGCGCGACCTATGATGCGCGTTATGCGATGGATCTGAGCTTCACCGGCGATCTTCGGATCATGTATCAAACCGTCGGCGTCGTGGTGCGCGGCACCGGTTATTGATCCGGGCCAGCACATCAAGCTGATGCGACAAAGCGGCGCCGCAGGTTACTGCGAGCGCCGAAATTGTGTGACCACGGTCTCGGCTGTGCCGTCCTCCGCCCAATGCGAAAGCTCATCACGCTCTGTCTCTGCTTGGAACTTACGCCAGGCGAGATAAAGCATCGCGCTGGCTCCGGTCACCGAATACAGGCAGAGCAGCGACAAAATAGACATCCCGGTCCATCGGGCAGCTGCAAAAGTCAACGCAGCTGCGGCGATGGATGAGGTTCCCAAAATCCCAAACAGCGTCTTGCCCCTTCCAATTGGGTCGCTTCCGAGCACGCGTCGGGCCTTGGTCGGGCCGCAAATCGCGAGACGGTTTCAATAAACATCTCAGATCTGGCCCCGGTCACAAAGCCGACTCTCAGGTCGACATTTTTCACTGGGCCAATTTCGCCTAAAAGAGTTAAAAATTTGGCAATACTATGCCGATAATCTCGAACAAAACACGGATAAGTAGAATTGAGCAAGAAGCTGCCGCGAATCGGTTACATCGTCAATACCTATCCACGCCCCTCGCATAGCTTCATCCGGCGTGAAATCGTCGCAGTGGAGCGAATCGGTTTTGACGTGCATCGCTTCGCCATGCGCGGTGATCTCGCTCAACTCAAGGATGCAGGCGATCTGGCGGAACATGAGCGGACCGAACGGGTTCTGGAACGCGGGAGTCGCGGTCTGGCGGGCGCCTTTTTCGGCGCCGCTTTCCGCAAACCGCGGCAGTTTCTGACGGCGCTGCGCCGCGCGCGGTCTCGGGCGAAGGCGGGCGAATCGTCCTTCCCGCGCCAGATGATCTATCTCGCCGAAGGTGCGATCGTGGCCGCGCGGGCGAAAGAGCTGGGGCTCGACCATCTGCACGCGCATTTCGGCACCAATTCGACCTCGGTTGCGCAATATGCGCATCTTCTTTCCGGGGTTCCTTACAGTTTCACGGTCCACGGCCCCGAGGAATTCGACCGTCCCGAGGCCTTCGATCTTGGCGCGAAGATTGCCGATGCAAAATTTTGCGCCGCAATCAGCAGTTTTGGCCGGTCTCAACTGTTCCGATGGGCCGAGCCGGCGGACTGGGCGAAGGTCGAGATCGTGCATTGCGGGATCGAGCCCGCCCGCTGGGGCGCGCCCTCGGCCTTTCCCGGCGGGATGGCACTGCGCCTGGTCGCGGTCGGGCGGTTTGCCGAGCAAAAGGGCTTTGGGCTGCTGATCGACGCTTTCGCCAAGGCGCATCGGCAAAACCCGAATTTGCAGCTCTCGCTGGTTGGCGACGGCCCGCTTCGCCCCGAGATCGAGGCGTTGATTCGGCGCGAATCTCTGGGCGATGCGGTCGAATTGCTGGGTTGGCAGGACGAAACCGGCGTGCGCGCCGCGGTGACCGCCGCGCATCTCATGGTCATGCCCAGCTTTGCCGAAGGGCTTCCGGTCGTCATCATGGAGGCCATGGCCAGCGCGCGTCCGATCATCGCGACCTATATCGCCGGGATCCCCGAGCTGGTGCGCCCGGGTCAGGAGGGCTGGCTTGTGCCTGCGGGCGATAGCGCGGCTTTGGCCGAGGCCATGTTGACGGCGGCGGCAGCCGATCGCGTCACGCTTGAGGCGATGGGGGCCGCTGCGCGCTGCCGCGTGTTGGCGCGCCATGACATCGACGCCTCGGCGGAAAAGCTGGCGCAGCTCTTTACCGCGACCGCCAACTGATCGCGAGAAGATGGCCTTCCGCGATCTCCCAACGACCGGAGATCACGGCGCCACAGCCAAGCTGCGCGCGAAAGCGCCGCCCCCGCACCACCAGCGCCAGATCCGAGAAATCGAGCATTTGCAGGCTTTGCGGAAACTGGCTTTTATAGACCGCCTCCTTGGCGCAAAAGCACAGCAACTCGTCGGGCACGCCCTCGGCGGAGATCCGAAAGGGCGCGATGATCTCGGCCATGCCCTCGGGCAGCCTGGCAGCCATCGGCTCGAGATCGACGCCGGGCATCAACCGGGTGTCGCGCGTGGCCAGAGCAACGCAAAAGCGTGCGCTGTGACTGAGCGAAACCGCGAGGCCCGGCGGCAAATCCGGGCGCCGATCCGGCAGGATGCCAATCGGCTGCAAGGCAGGCAAAGCCATGCCCGCCCGCGCGCAAGCTCGCCGGATTGCCAACCGCCCCGCCGCGAATTCGGCCTGCCGCTTGGGCACGGCACACGCGACCGCCTTGGCCTCAAGCGGCAAAAGCCGCGCGGCAGGATCGCCGATTTCCTCGACCGCGCAAGCAAGGCCCGGCGGCATGATCCGCCGGGCTGCTGCTTCGATCTCTTGCTGCGCGGTCACCCGTTCTGACGAAGCTGCGCGCGCAACGCCCGTCGACGCGCCATCGTGTCGCTGATCGGGGCCGCTGCCGGCGCGCTCAGGATCTGCGGCGTGGGTTGAGCGGGCGCGGCGGGCGCCGGTGCCGCGGCGATTGGCGCGGGTGCTGGCGCGACCGGTTTGGCTGCGATCGGCGTGCTCGGCGCCAGTCCCGAGACATGTTTCTGGAACGCCTCGAAGACCGGGAAGCGGAAGATATCCGTCACCCCCAGCCGCGCCAGCCCCAGCTGATCGCGCAGGGTCCGGTGCAGTTGAATCGCCAGCAGCGAGTGGCCGCCCATTGCGAAGAAATTGTCGCGCGGCAGGATCTGCGGCACGCCAAGCGTCTCGCGCCAGATGCGAGCGACCGCGTCCAGCAGCTCGGCCTTTTGCGCGGCGGCAGGTTCTGGCTGGGCGATAGGCGCCGCTGTCACGACCACGGGCGGCGCGACCGGAGCCGGTGCCACGACCGGAGCCACGCGCGTGACCACCCCACCCGGAGGCGGCAATTGCTTGCGGTCGATCTTGCGGTTCGGCGTCAACGGCATCTGGTCAAGAGTCACGATCCGGCCCGGCACCATATGGCCCGGCAGATGCGCGATCAGGGTCTCGCGCATTTTGGCCTCATCGACGCTCGCGCCGGTGACATAGCCGACGAGACGACGGTCGCCCGGACTGTCCTCGCGCACGATCGCCACCGCGTCGCGCACGCCCGGCAAAGCCGCCAAAGCCGATTCGATCTCGCCCAATTCGATGCGGAACCCGCGAAGCTTGATCTGGTGATCGGCGCGACCGAGGTAGTCGAGCAGACCATCCTCGCGCCAACGCACGAGATCGCCGGTCTTATACATGCGCGCGCCGCCCGGCGCGGCATGGCCGGGGGTCACGAAAGGATCGGGACGGAAGGCCGCCTCGGTCAGATCGGGGCGCTGCCAATAGCCGCGCGTGACGCCATGCCCGCCGATCCAGAGCTCGCCCTGCCCGTCCGGAGGCACAGGATTTCCTTCGCCGTCAAGGACATAGACCTGCGTATTGGCAATCGGACGGCCCAGAGTGACCTCTGCGCCCTGGCTCAGATCCGCGACAGTCGACCAGATCGTCGTCTCGGTCGGGCCATACATGTTCAGGATCTTCGCCCCGCTCGCCTTGCGCAATTCGGCCAGAAGCGTGGGCGGCAGCGCCTCGCCACCGACCATGATGCATTTGAGCCGGGCGAGTTCCGTCGCAACCACCGGGTCCGAGACCAGAATCCGCGCCATCGAGGGCGTGCATTGCAGATGGGTCACGCCATAGCGGCGGATCTGCGCGGCAATCGAGAAATCGCTGTCATCCTCGACCGGGTTCACCGCACGACGCAGCTCGGCCAGCAGCGGGAAGCCCTCGACCACCTGCGCGGGCGCGATGCCGTAATCAATGAGGCAGGCGATTTCGCCGACGCCAATGCCACGCAGATGCTCGACCCGCGCAATCGCATCCTCGAGCGAGCCAAAGAGGCCCGAATCCTCGAAATAGCGCAGGAAGGCGAATTCGAGGATGCCGTCCATCTCGTCGTCAGACAGCGAGCCGAGATCGATCGCCATCGGGTTCGACATGCCTTCGGGGCGACGGAAGGCCGGGAAATCCCAGGCATATTGCTTCACCAGCGCCGCGGCCGAGCGCAGATAGGCCTTCATCGGCTCGCGCGCGATTTCCCGCGCCGTCTCGCGATCCGCGGCAAGGCAGGTGTGCAGCATCAGCGAGACCTTGAATTCGGCCGGGTCATGGCCCGCCTCGCGGAGCGCCGCGTGGTAATCCTTGATCCGCGCCTCGACCACCTCGATGCTTTGGCCAAGGAGATGCGTCAGGACGTTCATGCCCAGACGCCCGGCCTCTTTCCAGGTGTCAGGATTGCCCGCGACGGTCATCCACAACGGGATTTCCGGCTGAACCGGACGCGGCTGGGTCACGACCGCGAAATCCTTGCCGTCGCCGGTCGGGAAGGAAACCGCCTCGCCGCGCCACAAGCGGCGCAGCTGGTCGATCCCTTCGATCATCGAGGGCTTGTTCTGCGGCGGACGGTTTTCGGGACGCAGGACGAAATCATCGGGCTGCCAGCCCGAGGCAATCGCCAGCCCGGCGCGACCGCCGGTCAGGTTGTCGATGACCGACCATTCCTCGGCGACGCGCGCGGGATGGTGCAGCGGCAGCACGCAAGAGCCCGCCCGCACCGCGATGTTTTTCGTCACCGCCGCCACCGCCGCACCCGAGACCGAGGGGTTCGGATAGGGGCCGCCGAACGCGTGGAAATGGCGCTCGGGCGTCCAGACGGCGGTAAAGCCGTTTTCGTCGGCAAAGCGCGCGCCATCGAGCAAGAGCTTGTATTTCTGCGGCCCCGGCCCGTCGTCATTGCCCCAATAGAACAGGCTGAAATCGATCTGCTTGCCCGAGGGACGCGGCGCGCCTCCCGAGACCGCCAGTCGCGATTCCTCGCCCGCGATCACCAGTTTCATACCGCGCGCGAGCGTCCAGAAGATCTCGAGCACGGAAATATCGAACGACAGGCTCGTCACCGCAAGCCAAGCGTCGCCCGGCTGGTGGGGAATGAACGCATCCATGCCCGCAAAGAAATTGGTGACATTTCGGTGCTCGACCATCACGCCTTTCGGCCGTCCGGTCGAACCCGAGGTGAAGATCAGATAGGCGATGTTTTCTGGCTGAACGGCGGTAACCGGCGCCTCGGCCACGGCCGGAACCGCCGCAGGAATGGTGATGACCTGCGCGCCATGGGGCGGCAGATCGCCTTCGCGTCCGGCCTCGACCAAGACGACCGAGGCGGCGCTGTCCTCGACATAAAGCGCGATGCGGTCGGCGGGATAATCGGGGTCGAGCGGCACATAGGCCCCGCCCGCTTTCAGGACGGCCAAGGCCGCAATCACCAGCTCGGGCGAGCGGCGGGCGAAGATGCCGACCGGCTTGTCCGGGCCGACGCCCAGTTCGACCAATTGGCGGGCCAGCGCATTGGCGGCGCGGTCCAACTCGCCCCGCGTCAGCTTACGGTTTTCAAAAACCACGGCCACAGCATCGGGATCGCTGGCCGCCGTCGCCGCGATCAGCTCGTGGATGGTTGCGGGCGTGAACGCGACGGCGGTCTGGTTTCGGGCGTAAAGCAGGTCCTGACGCTCGGCGTCCGAGAGCAGCGGCAGGTCTTTCAGCAAAGCCTCGCCTGGCAGCGAAAGACCCGCTCGGATTGCGCCCGCAGCCCGCTCGGCCCGCGCCGCCGAGATCCGGCTCGCGTCATAATCGATTCGCCCGCGGCCCCCGCTCAACACCACGCGCAAAGCGGTGGGCAGCGGGGTATCGCTGAGGCTGATCGCGAGATCGGGCAGCGCCGCTTCGCGCAATTCGGGCGCGCGGCGCAACAGGTCGAGCATGAAGGGCCCGCGTTTTGCGATCTGCGCGATCTGATCCGCCAGCCCCTGCCCAAGCGCCGCGAGCGTGCTGCGCGGCGCGGCATCGACGCGGAGCGGCAGCCAGGGCGAGAGAATCCCCTTGGCCTCGGCCAGGGTCTCGGGCTGGAAGGCGATGTCGGTCTCGACCTGCCCGGCCAGCCGCGCCAGAACGGCGGCGGCCAAAGGCAAAGCGCGGGTCGCGTCGATCTCGCCCAGATCAATCTGGGTCAGCGCGGCATCCTCGGCGGTGACGCCGGGCAAAACCGCCGGGCTCATCCGCGCCAGACGCTTGCGCCAGAAGCCGTCAGCCTTGGCCGCAGGCCCCGAGAGCGCCGTCAGCCGCGCCTTTTCCTCGGCCGCCAGCAGTGGCAAAGGCGAGGCGATTTGCACCACCGGATGCGCCAGCACCAGCCGCACCGCACCATCCGCGACCGCAACGGTCAGCTCGTCGCCGAGATGTTCGAGCAGCTGACCGGGCGCGCCGCTGCCCTCGGCATAATCCGCCGCGCGGACCGGCAGGATGCGACCGCAGGCCAGTTGCAGCTTGGGCTCGGCCAAGGGGTTCCAATAGCCGCTGTGATCGAGCGCGCGCACCAGATCGACGATCTGGCGGGCGTTTTGGCTGAAATCGATCAGGCTTGCCGCCTCGGGGCGCTTGTCGAGCGCGTAATAACCGCGCTGGCTCAGATCCTGCTTTTGCCGGATCGGCGCGCCGTTTTCGAGCATCTGGATGACATCGGCAAAGGCCTCGGCCCCGCGCGCAAAACAGCGCGCATTCATCGTCAGCGCATTGTCATCGGGCCGGATCGGGAATTGCCGGGTCGCGAGAATATCGCCCTCGTCAATGCCGCCCTCGATCAGATGCCAGGTGATGCCATGATCGGATTTGCCCTCAATCATCGCCCACAAAGGCACATTCAGCCCGGCCATGCGCGGCAGCGGACCATCGTGGAAATTGATCGCGCCCAAACGCCCGCGCGCCAGCATCTCGGGCTTCAGGACCGAGAGATTGGCGACGCTGAACAGCCAGTCGGCAGCCGGGGCATCGGCGGCCAAAGGCGCGTCCTGATCTTCGACCCTGAGGCCCGCGCCCTGCGCCCAATCCCGCAGATCTGGGTTGCGCGTCACCACGGCGGCAATGCGATGCCCGCGCGAGATCAGCTCTTCGGTCGCATGGCGCATGAGGGATTCATTGCCAATGACGATGGCGGAAAATTCGGTCATGACTGTCCCTTTTCGAAATGGGCTGGCTTTGGCTGGCGACGCAAAGCATGGCGCGTCAGCAAGCCCAGATGTCCTTCCGGCGCGCCATGCGGCTGGCGCTGGATCAGGCAGCGCAGCCGCCAGAGGCCGGTGCCCGCCACATGCGCGGCGGTCGCAAACAGCGCCCCCGCCCGACCGTGATGTTTCTCGAAATAGCGGCGGCGCGAATCATACCAGTAATCCGGCACGCGGCCCCATTTCTTCATCCCGGTCGAGGCCGAGCCGATATGAGCGATCTCGCTTTCCCAGACGTAATGGGTCTCCCAACCGGCATCGGCGGCGCGGCGACAGAGATCGGTTTCCTCGAAATAAAGGAAAAAGCCCTCATCAAAGAGCCCGATCTGATCGAGCACCTCGGCCCGCATCATCATTGAGGCCCCCGCCGACCAATCGACGCGCAGCGAATGGTCGGGCTGCGGCATGGCGACAATGCGGTTGCGCAAAAGCCGCGAAACCGGGCCGATCCGCGTCGTCGCCTCGAATTCGCCCGCGACCGAGGGGAAACGGAAGGCAGTGTGATGGGGCTCGCCATCCATGCCGCGAATGCGCGAGCAGACGATCCCGGCCTTGGGATGGGCGGCGAGGTAGTCGATCAGAACCCGGATCGCGCCCGGCTGCGGGATTGCGTCCGAATTCAGCAAATAGACCAGATCGGCCCGGCGCCCATCCGGCGTGCCCTGACGGATGCCGTAATTATTGCCCGCGCCAAAGCCGCCATTGTGACCGGATTCGACAATCGCCAGCCGTCCCGAGGCAAGCCAGCCGCGCGCTTCCGCCTCGGCCCGCATCTTCTCGAAGGAGCCATCGCCTGAATCGTTATCGACGAGCGTCACGCCGCCCGCGATCCCCTCCATCTCGCGCAATGCGCCTTCGACCGCCATCAGCGACAGATCGGGCGTGCGGAAATTCAGGACGATTGTGTTCAGAACAGGACCAGACATTCTTACTCCGCCGCTTCGGCACGCGCCGCGCCTGCCCGATCCGCCTCACGCAGGATCTCGCGCAGGACAGAGGCAAGGCGGCGCACATTGGGTTCAAGCACCATGGAATCATGGTCGCCCGGCACTTCGATGACACGCAGCTGCGGCATCCACTCTGACCAGCCGTTGTCGTCGAGCAGATATTCGCGACCCGTCGTGACCCAGCGCCCGCCCGAGACCTTGAAACGGGGATCGAGCGGCGGCCGGAACATCGCAACCGGACCGTCCCAGCGGCTCAACTCGACCTTGGGCAAAGCCGCGCGGAACGAGGCCTCGATCGCGAGATCGTGGAAGGCCGCACCATCTCCCTCAGGCGCGGCGGCCTGCGCGCGCTGGCGCTTGGCCATCTGATAGCCAAGCTTGTTTTTCACCCAATTGGCGGCGAAAGCCGGGCCTTGCTCGCGCATTTCGCTAAAGCGGATCAGGATTTTGTCCTGTTTCGACAGCGACGGTCGCAGCGGCAGCGGCGTGTCGAGCATGACGAGCTGCGCCACCTCTTCGCCCGCATCGCGCAAGAGCCGCGCCATTTCCAGTGCGATCAGCCCACCGCCCGAGAATCCGCCGAGCAAATAGGGCCCGTTCGGCTGGACCTGCCGCACCTCTTCCAGATAATCGCGCGCCGCGTCGATGAAGCTCTCATGCGGCTTGTCGTCGCCGAAAAGCCCGCGCGCCTGCAGCCCGTAGAAATGCCGGTCCGGCCCGATCCTTTGGGCAAGCTGGCGCAGGTTCATAATATTGCCGAACATGCCCGCGACCATGAAGAAGGGCGTGCCCTGCTCCGCGCCGCCCATATCGACGACGAAACGGCGAGCGGGCGCGCCTGCCTCGGTCGAGGCGACTAGACGCGGACCCGGCTGGGGCAGACCGTCGCGCGGCGCGATCCGGGGGGCGATCAGCGCGGCGAGCTGTGCAATCGTCGGCGCCTCGAAAAGCGTCGAGATCGGCAGATCGATCCCCATCGCCTTTTTCACCTGCGCAAACATCCGCACCGCGATCAGCGAATGGCCTCCGAGATCGAAGAAACTATCCGCCGCACCGATCTGGGCAATGCCCAGCAGCTCGGACCAGATCGCGGCAATCTCGGCTTCCAGACCCGGCGCGGGCTCGACGAAATCGGCCTCGAGCTCGGGCCGCTCGAACCCGCCCTCGCCCGGCCCGCTGTCCTCGGTCAACGCGGCTTCGGTGATCAGATGCGGCAGATCGAGCGAGGAGACAAAGACCTGCGGCAAGCCGGTCGCCAAGGCGCGGTCGAGCATCTCCGGCCCGATCTCGGCGGGGATGCCTTGCGAGATATTGTGATGCAGCCGCCGCTCGGCCGGGCTGAGCGGACGCGCCGCCTCGACCTTGCGCGGCGCGGCGCTGAAGCCGCCCTCCAGACGGCGAATGGCAAAGCCGCGGATCTCGACCACGACGGTCCCGTCGGGTTGGGCCAGATCAATGTCAAACTGCGCCATGCCCGCCGCCGCCGTATTCGTCCCGGCATTGCGGATGCGGCTGAGGACATGGCCGCCCATCGGGCCGTGAACCGTGATCGAGGCATAGCCCATCGGCACCCAGAGGTGATCGGGCCGCCAGCCCTCGACCAACTCCATCGCCCAACCTGTTGCGATATCGAGAAGGGCCGGATGCAAGATATAGCCCTGCGCCAGATCACCGGCAAAGGCCGGATCCAGGGCCAGCTCGGCAATCCCCTCGCCGCCCGCGATGCTGTAGCGGCGCAGAACCTGCCAGCGCTGGCCAAAGCGCATCTGGCTGTCCTGGGCCGAGCGCAAGGCAGCACCCTGCCCGTCCTTTTGCCAGATTTGCGGCGCGCTCACGCCCCGCGGCACGCCTGCCTGAACCGTGCCGATCAGCGCGGTGACATTGGCATCGGCCTGCGGATCGTCGAGCACCTGCACGCGCAGGCGGTCTCCCTCGGGCTCGACGCGGACCGTGACCAAGGCCGAGCCACCATCCGCGACCAGCACCGGGCGCAGGAATTCGAGGTCCGAGATCTCGATCGGCAGGGCAAGCCCCGCCTCGACCGCGGCCTCGGTGATCAGCTCGACCCAGCCCGTGCCCGGCATCAGCGCCTGACCCGAGGCAGTGCGGTGGCCGCCGATGATCCAATCCTCGATCTTCAAAAGCTTGCGGAACTGCCGCCCGCGCGGGCTGGGCTGGCTGTCGTCCAAAAGCGGCCGCCCGACCGGCGCTGCCAAAGTCTCTGCTGCGCGGTCGAGACCCGCCGCCCGCGCCGCCATCCCGGCGTCGGCCCAGACGCCCCAATTGACCGCGAGCACCTGCCCGAAGGCCGCTGGGGCCGAACGCGCCACCGCGTTCAGATATTCATTCGCCGCGACATAATCGGCCTGCCCCGCCGCCCCGATCACCGAGGAGGTCGAGGAAAACAGCACCGTCCGCTGGACCGGATGATCCTTGAGCGCCTCGGCCAGAGCCTGCGTGCCCAAAAGCTTCGGCGCCAGAACGTCCCAGGCCTCTTCGTCGGATTTCGCCGCGATCAGCGCATCGCGGGTCACGCCCGCCGCGTGCAGCACCGTATCGACCGAGCCAAAGCGCGCCCGCGCCTCGGCCAAGGCGCGGCGCATATCCTCGGGGCTGGTCACTTCGGCGCGCACCGCGAGAACCTCGGCCCCCAAGGCCTCCAACTGGCGCACCGCCGCCTCGACCGGAGCAGAGGTCACCGCGCCGCGCGTCGTCAGCACCAGCTTCGCCCCGCCCTTCTGCGCCAAATGGCGGGCAATGGTCTGGCCGATACCGCCGAAACCGCCGGTGATCAGCGTCACGCCTGCCGCCGCAGTCGCGACCTCGGGCAAGGCGGCCGCCTCGATCCCTTGGGCAAAACGGCGCGCGCCGCGCCACGCCGCAACCTCGACGCCGGTCGGGGGCGAGAGCACCTCTTCGGTCAGTTGCGCGGCCAGCACATCGAGCGCCGCCTCGTCGGTTTTCGCCCCGCCGAAGGCCGAGCGCCGGGTTTCGGGCGCGCGCAGATCAACGAGCCGCGTTGAGACCCCCGCCGCCTCATGCGGCAGCACACGCAGCGGGCCAAGCGCGGTCGCCTTTTCGGGCTGCGTCGCCACCTCGCCCGAGACCGACAAAGCGTCCGAAGTCGCCGCGATCAGCTCGATCTTGGCATCGGGCAGCTCGGTGCCAATCGCCTGCGCGAGGTGCAAAAGGCTGAAGAAACCGCGTTCAAGCCGGGTGTTCAGCACCGACGAGCCGGGGCGGATGCGGTCCTCGGTCGTGACCGACCACAGATGCACGATCCGCTCGGGCGTGCGGCCCTGCCCGATCAGCGCGGCGAGCAGGATCTCATAGCCTTCGCGGTCGGATTCGGGCGGCAAGGTGAAATTGCCCTCGCCCTGATCGTGGAAGCGATCGCCCGCACGCACGCGCGAGACGCTTTGGCCAAGCCCCGTCAGCCGGGTGGCGAGACGCTCGCCTAAGCCCGCCTCATCCATGAAAATCAGATAGTTGTGCTGACCCGCGGCAATCGGCAGGCCATTCGCGCCGATCTCGACCTCGGGAGCCGCCAGACGCCATGCCGGACGCCAGCCCCAATTCGCGGGATCTTCGATGCGCACCAATTCCTCGGCGGCCTGCGCCGTTTCAGGCTGGGCGGCTTCGATGAAATAGCGCTTGCGCTGGAACTGATAGCCGGGCAGCGACAGGCGGCGGCGCTGGATGCCGCCCCAGATCTGCGCCCAGTCGATGCCGACGCCCGCCGCCCAAAGCCGTGCGAGACCCAGCATGAAATAGACATCATCGCCCACCGCATGATCGCGGTGGCGCAGGGTCGAGACGACCTGATTGGAGCTGAGCGCGGCATGGGATTGCGCCATGACCTTCATCGCGCGACCCGGCCCGACCTCAAGGAAGATCCGCCCCGGCACGCGCGCCAAAGTGTCGATCCCATCGGCAAAGCGCACCGTGCCGCGCAGATGGGCGACCCAGTAATCGGGATCGGTCGCCTCGGCATCGCTCAGCACCGCGCCCGAGCGGTTCGAGATGATCGGCACCTGCGGCGGGTTCAGCGGGATGCGCGCCAGATAATCGCGGAAGCGGCCGAGGATCGGTTCCAGCATGCGCGAATGGGCGGCGATGGCGATGGCGATGCGCTGCACCTCGATCCCGCGCGCGGCCATTTTGGCCGCAAACGCATCGAGCTTGTCATCGGGGCCGGAGACCACCGACAGGCCCGGCGCGTTCACGGCGGCGAGGTCGAGCTCCAGCTCGCCCAGCTCGGCGGCGAAGTCCTGCGGGTCAAGCTCGATGCTGAGCATGCCCCCCGCCGGAACGGTGTCGAAGAGCTGGCCGCGCAGATGGACAAGGCCGATGCAATCCTCGAACGACATCACGCCCGCCAAAGCCGCAGCGGTATTTTCGCCCATCGAATGGCCGATCAGAGCGGCGGGCTGGACGCCCCAACTGATCCAAAGCTGCGCCAAAGCATATTCAGTGATCATCAAGAGCGGCAATTGCAGCGAGGGCTGCAACAGGCGCTGATCGGCGGCCTTGCGACCTTCCTCAGACGGCAGCCAGAGCGCGCGCAGGTCCTCGCCGCTGGCTTTCGCCATATGGTCGAGGCCCCGGTCCATCCATTCGCGGAAGACCGGCTCGGTCGCGTAAAGATCGCGCGCCATGCCCGCATATTGCGCGCCGCCGCCGGGCAGCATGAAGATGACCTCGGCATCCTCGGCGACGAGCTGCTGGTCAAAGACGAGCTGCGGATCGGGGCTCGCGAGATATTTCGCGGCCTCTGCCGGGTTATGCGCCACCGCGACGCGGCGGCGGTCGAACCGGCGGCGGCCATGGGTCAGCGTGAACGAGAGATCGGCCATATCCGTCTCGGGATGGGCCTGAAGCCAGCCAGCCATTGCCTGCGCATTGGCGTCCAGCGCGCCCTTGGTCCGCCCCGAGACCGCGACAATGTGGAAGGGCCAATCCGAGGCGGCGGGCGGCGCGACCAGCGGCGGGTTCTCGACCACGACATGGGCGTTCGTGCCGCCCACCCCCAGCGAGTTCACCCCGGCGCGGCGCAAAGGCGCGTCCCAGTCGCGCAGCCGGTCATTGACCTGAAACGGCCCGCCCTCGAAGTCGATCGCGGGGTTCGGACGCTCAAACCCAAGGCTTGGCGGGATCTTCCCGTGATGGACCGAAAGCGCGGTCTTGATCAGGCTCGCGCCCCCGGCTGCGGTATCGAGATGGCCGATATTCGTCTTGACCGAGCCGATATAGCAGGGCGCAGAACGCGGCCCCGGCACCAGCTCATAGGCTTGATTGAGCGCGGCAACCTCGATCGGATCGCCAAGCGCCGTGCCGGTGCCGTGGCATTCGACATAGCCGATCGAGCCCGCATCAACGCCCGACATCACCAAAGCCTCAGAGATCGCCTTGGCTTGCCCCTCGACGCTCGGCGCGAGATAGCCCGCCTTGGCCGCGCCGTCGTTGTTGATCGCCGAGCCCTTGATCACCGCCCAGATGTGATCGCCATCCGCAAGCGCATCCGACAGCCGGCGCAGCACCAGAACCGCCGCGCCCGAGCCGAAGACCGTGCCCTGCGCGCGATGGTCGAAGGCGTGGCAATGGCCGTCGGGCGAGAGGATCTCGTTTTCCTTGTAGAGATAGCCGCGCCCCTGCGGCAGCTCGATGGTGACGCCGCCCGCCAGCGCCATATCGCTTTCGCCCGACATCAGCGATTCGCAGGCCATATGGATCGCCACCAGCGAGGTCGAGCAGGCGGTCTGGACGTTCACGCTCGGCCCGGTCAGGTCGAAGACATGGCTGACGCGGGTCGAGAGGAAATCCTTGTCATTGCCGGTATGGCGCAACAGGAAATGCCCGACATTATCCACGAGATCGCGGTTCGAGCAGATGTTCCAATAGAAATAGCTGCCCATGCCGCAGCCGCCGAAGACGCCGATCGGCTTCTTGAAATCCTCGGGCATATGGGCCGCGTCTTCCAGCGCGCTCCAGCAGGTTTCCAGAAACTTGCGGTGCTGCGGGTCCATGATCGCGGCTTCCTTGGGGCTGAGCCCGAAGAATTCCGCGTCAAAGCCGTCGAACTCGGCCAGAGGCGCTGCCGCGCGCACATAGTTCGGATCGCGCAACCGCGCGCGCGACTCTCCCGCCGCGATCAGATCTTCCTCTGAGAGCGGGCGAATGGACTCGACGCCCCGGCAGAGATTGTCCCAATATTCCGCAATATTGGCCGCGCCCGGAAGCTGCGCCGCCATGCCGACAATCGCGATGTCGGTGCTTTCGGCATTCAGCAGTTCGGAAGACATATCCGGGCCCCTCAAGAATAAACTAACCAAACGAGATCGGCCGCCAATCCGGCCGCCTCTACAATTTCTTGCTTATATAACAAGTGCCCCGGCTTCGCCTATATGACCGGGGTCAATCCTGCCTTTTTCGACAGGATTTTCTGCGCGGGCTGACCGCCATCAGAAAAATACCCGCCCTGCCGCATCCGCGCAGCACTGCCTGCGACCAGACCGGCCATCATCCAGGTGTTCGGCGTCAGCGTCGCATTCGGGATGAGATCGACCATGTTCAGCCCGATAATCAAGGCCACCGCCGCCAGATTCATCTGCTCATGCGAGATCTGCATCGGCCCGCCCTTGGGCCAACTGCGCCAGAGCATGAAAAGCGGCACCAGCATCAGGCCGAATTGCGCGATGAAGCCCAGAAGGCCGCGCGCGCCCAGAATGACGATCCAGGCGCCGTCGGGAATGGTCAGATAGCGCGTGCCATCCGCATCCAGCAGCAGCGCCCGGCCCCAGCCGCCCCAGCCGAAATAGGGGCGCTCCTTGGCGCGTTCGAGCAGCATGGTCTCGTTGCGCAGCCGGAAGGCCAGCGACTGGCCCCGGTCCTGATCGGCCTGCAAGGTGGTGTCGACGATTTTCTCGATCGGCATCCAAGGCTGGGCGCGCAGCACCGGATAGGCGCAAACCAGCGTGCCGAGGAGCGCCGCCAGCGCCACCATCCGGCGCGGGCGTGCGAACCACAGGAAGGGCAGCGCCAGCCCGAACTGCAAGATCACCCCGGCCGATTTGCACATCAGCAGCATCATCCCGAGATAGCCGGAAATCCCATACCATTTCCGGTTCCGCTTCACCCGCGTCGTGGCAATCGCGCAGACGAGCGCGGTCAGGGTGATGAAGGCGACCCAGAGCGGATGCTCGAGAAAGACGATCGGGCGATAGCCGCCATAGCGCATGGTCTGGACGAAATCGTGCTGGAAATAGCCATAGACCCAGACGTTCATCTGCGGCGACAGACGCACCTCGAGGATCATCAGCACCGAATAGGTCAGAAGCGCCGAGACGAAGGCCTTGACCAGCACCTTCGCCCCCTCGGGGTTCGACAGATAGCGGTAGGCCAGCCAGAAGGGCAGCAGCTGCGGAAAGACCATCAGCGCATCCATCATCGAGCCGGTCAGCGTCACGCCGGGCCGCACCGAGACCTCATCCACCAGCGCGTCGCGGTTGGTGAGCCCGGTCAGCAAGGGCGAGAGCACCGCGCAGAGCAGCAAGAACCCGATCACCCCGACCAGCCGCGGCGGCGGGTCGAGCGCCGCTTTATCCTTGCTCGCCAAGGTGAAGAGCCAGGCAGAGAGCGCGGGAATCGCCGCCTTGTCGAGCCCCGGGCCCAGAGGCAGGGGAATCACCGCCAGCGGTGGCAGCACCAGATAACCGCCCAGAATGGTCCAGACGATGGCCTTTTGCAGCGGCAGCCGGGAAAACAGGATGCCGGTCACCACGGGCCAGATCATCAGCATCAGCAGCGCCTGCGGTGACATCAGCCCGCGCCTCCCATGCCGATCAAGCCTAGGCAAACTACCATGACACCACGCCCGACGTTGCAATCGCGACCGCCGCGACCCATGCTTGCACCGGGATAGCCGCAGCGAGGGGCAAGATGCAATTCCACTTTCCGGACGGCGTAAACGTCCGGGTTAACAGCACGGACGAGAAAAGCCTTCTCGCCGAGGTCGGGCGCCGTCTGAAAACGGGCCAACCCTTTGCAATTGCGACAATCAATGTCGATCACCTGCAACGTCTGGGCGAGGATCCGGTGTTTCGCCGCGCCTATGCCGCCCATGATCTGATCTGCGCCGATGGCAATCCGATCGTCTGGCTGTCGAAGATCGCGAAAAAGCCGGTCGCGCTGGTGCCGGGCTCGGATCTCGTCGTGCCGCTGATGCACGAGGCCGTCGCGGCGAATGTGCCGGTGGCGCTGGTCGGGGCGAATGACGATTCGCTTGCCAAGGCGGCGGATCGGCTGCGCGCACTGGTGCCGGGGCTGCGGATCGTGCTTTGCCATGCGCCCGGTTTTCCCTTCGATCCCGAGGGGGACGAGGGCGCCGAGATCATCGAGAAGCTGCGCGCCTCGGGGGCGCGGCTGTGTCTTCTGGCGCTCGGCGCGCCGCGTCAGGAACGCTTCGCCATCCGTGCCCGTGATGCGCTTGGCAATGTCGGCTTTGCCTCGATCGGCGCCGGGCTCGACTTCCTCTCCGGCCATCAGCAGCGCGCGCCGAAGCTGATGCGGCAGGTCAAGATGGAATGGCTTTGGCGAATGCTCTCGAACCCCAAGCGGCTGGCGGCGCGCTATGCCAAGGGCTTTGGCATCCTGCCCGGTCATGTCATCCGCGCGGCGCGGCAAAGGTCAGATCAATCGGGCAGGTGAGGTTGAAGACCCGTTTGAGATGCTCCATCCGCGCCGCGAATTCGCTTTCGAAATCGTGGCGCCGGGCATAGGCGAGCGCAGCCTCGGCAGTGGCAAGCACGGCCGGACGATCGGCGGCGAGCTCGGCGATCCGGGCCGCCATGCGCCGGGTCTGGTTCATCGGCACCGTCCAGCCGCCACTTGAATCGCGCACCAGCGGCGACAGCATCTGATTGTCAAAGCCCAGAACCGGCAGGCCGCAGCCCATCGCCTCGATATAGGTGCAGGAGGGATCGGACTGGACATGGCAGCTGACAAACAGATCCGCCTGCTGGCGCGAGACTGGAACCAGCGTCGTTTCAAAGGGAACCGGGCCGTGCAGCGTGACCTTGTCGCCAAGCCCCTTGGCCGCGATTTGCGCGCCGATCTGCGGGGCGAGGCTGCCATCGCCATAGATCGCGAAGGTGAAGGGCACATCTTGCGCCGCAAGCTGCTCGGCCAGCGGGATCAGCAAATGCGCGCCTTTGAGCGCCTCGAGCCGCCCGGAATGGATCAGCCGCAACGGCCCCCCCGCCGCGTGATAGCGCTTGCGCACCGCCATCTCTCCGGCGGTCGCAAACATGTCGCGCCGCATCCGATTGTCGAGATAGCGCAAGGCATATTGGTTCAGCGCGCCGTAATCCTGCGCCGCCGGAAAGCCGTTAAGCTGGATCCCATCGGCCTCACGCAGTGCACGGCGGCGTTTCTTTTCCTGGCGATAGTTCCACAGCGCCGACCACAGCCGCTTCGCCAGACTGCGGTTCTGGTCGATCATGGCAATGCGCAGCCGGGTGCCGAGTGTATATTCGATGCCGTAAACGACCGAGAGCCCCATATTCTTGGCGGCCGGCCCGATCTGCAACTGATCCGTCATATCGGCAGAGACCAGCACCAGGCCCGGGCGCGCTTCAAGCGCGCTGGCGGCGGGCGCATCGGGCGCCAGCAACGTCACGTTGAAGCCAAGCTCCTCGGGCGCATAAAGCGAGGTGAAGGGCAAAGCCGCCTGCCCCGCATCGCGCATCACTGCCGTGACCGGACCGCCCCATTGCGCCGCATGAAGCCGCATTCCGGCGACGAATTTATCGTCGATGCGCAGCTGCCCATTCTCGGCGGACAAGGCAGGGGCCGCCGAGAAAAGCGTCAGATGGGGAAGTGTCTCAGTCATGACCGTCCGAAGTCCCGAGCAAAGGATAATGCAGCAGGATCAGGTTGCAGCCCCGGGGTCAAGCAGAGGCCGGTGGTTGCGCTGATGCCGCTCGGCCATCTGACGCGCTTTCTTGCCGCTGACAACCGGACGGGCCAGCGCCGCCGCGTCGCGATGACGCAGCTCGGGAAAGAGCGTGAAAATCTCGTGCTGGGCGGCAATACCCACGGATTTCAAGGCCTCCTCGCCGGTGAAGAGCGATTCCGTCTCGGCCCCGTTCGAGAACAGGATCTCATGGTCCTCGAAAAGCAGGTGGAAATATTCGACCTCGGTCACCTCGGCCAGCTCGATCCCATCGAGCGCCAAAAGCTGCTTGGCCGCGACCAGAACCTCGTCGACCCCGAACATGCGTTGCGCAATCGCCGAGCGCACGAGAATGCGGTGCTGTGGCGAGACCGTCAGATCCGCCGAGGGCACGCCCGCCGCCAAAGCCCCGGCGCGGATACGGATCGGCATCAGATTGGGCAGCCGCGCCAGCTCTTGCGCGCCGATTTGGCGATGACCGATCCAGCGGATCGGGCGCAGCCCGTGGTCGCGTGTCCGCACGAGATCGCCGACCGCAAGCGCCTCGACCGCGATCAGGCCCTCGGCACATTCCAGCAAAGTCCCGCGCGCAAAACAGATCGGCGTCAGCTCGAAGATCGAGCCGAGCACCGCAGGGTCGTGAAACGGCGTCGGGTCGAGCGGCGAATAATTGTCGCCCTTGAGGATGATCGTATCGCCTGAGGGAAAGGTGAAACGGACATGGTTGGTCCCGTTTTCGTCGACGGTATCCACCACGATATCGTTTACGGAAATCGGATTGCCGTTCGCATCGAGCTGCCCGGAGATGTTGATATGCAGCTGCGAATTATAGCCGCCATTGCCATCGGATTCGGGCGGGCGCACGCCTGAAATCGTGTCATGACCGTCGCCGTTGCGGAAGATGACGGTGTCATGGCTGGGATTCCAGCTGTTCTCGTCCAGGACGATCGAGTCGTCACCCTTGCCGCCCCGGATCACATTCGTGCCGGTTCCCGCGAAAATGACATCATTCCCGTCAGAGCCATAGACCGTGTCATCGCCGTCTCCGGCGAAAAGCCCGACACCGACGCCGCCGCTGACCTGCGCGTGCGACGCATCGATGAAATCGTTGCCGCCGCTGGTCAGGATGCGGTTGAACTCGTAGAAATCGATCGTATTGCCGCGATCATCGACCGCATGGCCGTCGGCCCCGATCTGATTGGTCGCGGTGATCGTGACATGGATGTTGCGGGTGCCGCTGGCATCCTCCAGCATATTGAGCGCGTCATTGTCGCCCGCGCCGGCATAGGCGATGTCGTGATAGGCCGTGCCGCCGTTCAGCGTCGTGCCGCCATCGGCCGACCAGCGGATCCCGTCATTGCCGTCGCCGCCATAGACGATGTCGTCGCCTGCGCTGCTGAGGATCAGGTCGTCGCCGCCACCGCCATAGATGATGTCATTGCCAACGCCGCCGTCCAGCGTGTCGCGCAGATCGCTGCCATAGATTGTGTCATCGCCCGCGCCGCCATGCAGGCCGACGCCGTTGCGCTCTTGATAATAGCCGGTCGCGCCATCGGTGCGATGGCCCATGTTGCGCGCATCCAGCACGTCATTGCCGCTGCCGGTATAGATATGCTCGGCACCGATGAAATGGACGCTGCCATTGCCATCGCCCCAGTTCATATCTCCCGAGCGGAAATCATTGACGACCACCGTCGTATCGGTCGTGATCGCCGAACCGTCGAGCTTGTCGCCAACGTCGCTGACATAGCCGTCATCGGGCTCGTCATTGCCCGGCCCGATGGTGGTCACATAATTGACCATCGAGATATTGGGCGAGGTGCCCAGATCTATCGTGTCGTGGCCGGAATTGTCATCGACATAGGCAACGTCCTGACCGCTGCCGCCATAAAGCGTATCATCGCCCGGACCGCCGTAAAGCGTATCGGCGCCATCGCCGCCGTAAAGGACATCATTGTCATCCCCACCGTAGAGGATGTCATTGCCGTCGCCACCGTAAAGGACATCATCCCCGGCCCCGCCGTAGATGATGTCATCTGCAGAGCCACCCGTAAGCGTGTCGCCAATCGGCGTCCCGTCAATCTGTGCCATGATAACAGCCACTCACATTTAACCAACTACCGGAAGGATCTGACACACACCCGATCCCCGGCCAGTTTGGCAATCTACCCAAATGCGACAAAAGGTCACCTGTTCTTTTCAGCAAGACGCATTGGGACACCTCTCCACATCTACTCCTCAAGGCCTTGGGTAAACAACTACCAAAACAAATGGTTAATATGTCTGAGATGCCTCATGGACGCATCAAGATACTGTAGAGGTTCCCTTGCCGGGCCACAGGGTTTAGAAGGGAAAAATCCCGCGCAGAAGGCTTTTCCATGTCCGACCAGCCCACTCCCATGATGGTGCAATATCTCGCGATTCGCGACGCCAACCCCGGAGCGCTGCTCTTCTATCGCATGGGCGATTTTTACGAAATGTTCTTCGAGGATGCCTTGGCGGCCTCGGCGGCGCTCGACATCGCGCTGACCAAGCGCGGCACCCATCAGGGCGAGCCGATCCCGATGTGCGGCGTGCCGGTCCATGCCGCCGAAAGCTACCTGCTCACGCTGATCCGCAAGGGCTTTCGCGTGGCGATTGCCGAGCAGATGGAGGATCCGGCCGAGGCGAAGAAACGCGGCTCGAAATCGGTCGTTGCCCGCGATGTCGTGCGGCTGGTCACGCCCGGCACGCTGACCGAGGATTCGCTTCTGGAGGCGCGACGCCACAATTTCCTCGCCAGCTTCGCCACCGTGCGCGACGAGAGCGCGCTGGCTTGGGTCGATATCTCGACCGGCGCATTCCGCGTCTCGCCCTGCCCGCTGGTGCGGCTTGGCCCCGAGCTTGCCCGCCATGCCCCGCGCGAGCTTTTGGTGCTGGAAGGCAGCGGGCTCGATGATCTCGCGCAGGAAGCCGGCGCGGCCTTGACCGAACTTGCGGCAGGCAGCTTCGACAGCACCGCCGCCGTGCGCCGCCTTTCCGCGATGTTCGGGGTCGAAACTTTGGACGGATTCGGCAATTTCTCCCGTGCCGAGCTGGCCGCGATGGGCGCGATTGCCGATTATCTCGAGCTCACGCAGCGCGGCAACCTGCCGCTTCTGCGTCCGCCGGTGCGCGAGGCTGCGGGCGGCGCGATGCAGATTGATGCGGCCACGCGACGCAATCTCGAACTGACGCAAGCGCTGTCAGGTGGGCGCGAGGGCTCGCTTCTGGCCGCCATCGACCGCACGGTGACGGCGGCGGGCGCGCGGCTTTTGGACCGCCGCATCTCGGCCCCGTCGCGCGATCTGGGCGAAATCCATGCCCGTCAGGCCGCCGTCTCTTATCTGGTCGAGGCCCCGCGTCTGACCGCCGATCTGCGCGAGGCTTTGTCGCGCGCCCCCGATATGGACCGCGCGATTTCCCGTATCGCGCTGGACCGCGCCGGGCCGCGCGATCTCGCGGCAATCCGCGCAGGCCTGACCCAAGGTGCGGCGATTGCGGCACTTCTGCCCGAAGATGCGGGCGCGGTCTTGACCGAGGCTGCCCGCGATCTGGTCGGCCACGACGAGCTGATCGACCTCTTGGATGAGGCGCTGGTCGCCGAGCCGCCGCTGCTGACCCGTGACGGCGGCTTTACGGCCAGCGGCTATGATGAAGACCTCGACGAGACCCGCCGTCTGCGCGACGAGGGCAGGGGCGTCATCGCCGGAATGCAGGCCGATTACATCCGTGAAACTGGCGTCACCAGCCTGAAGATCAAACATAACAACGTTTTGGGCTATTTCATCGAGACGACGACGACCCATGCCGAAAGGATGCTCGCCGCGCCCTTGAACGAACGTTTCATCCATCGCCAGACCACCGCGAACCAGATCCGCTTCACCACGGTCGAGCTTTCCGAGCTCGAAACCCGCATCCTCAATGCCCGCGACCGCGCGCTGGAGATTGAGCGCGGCGTCTTTGCCCGTCTGGTCGCGGCGGTGCTGGCGCAAGCGGGCCCGATTGGCCAAGCCGCCCGCGCTCTGGCCGAGATCGACCTTCAGGGCGCTTTCGCCGATCTCGCGACCGGGGAAAACTGGGTGCGCCCGACTGTCGATGACAGCCGCGCCTTTGAAATCACCGGCGGTCGCCATCCGGTCGTCGAGCGCGCGCTAAAGCGCAAGGGCGAGACCTTTGTTGCCAATGATTGCGCTCTGACCGCAGGCGAAACCCCGGCGATCTGGCTGCTGACCGGCCCGAACATGGCGGGTAAATCGACCTTCCTGCGCCAGAATGCCCTGATCGCCGTGCTGGCGCAGGCAGGCGCCTTCGTGCCTGCGAGCGCCGCCCATATCGGCATGGTCAGCCAGCTTTTCAGCCGTGTCGGCGCGGCGGATGATCTGGCGCGGGGCCGCTCGACCTTCATGGTCGAGATGGTCGAGACCGCCGCGATCCTCAATCAGGCCGACGATCATGCTCTGGTCATCTTGGATGAAATCGGGCGCGGCACGGCGACGTGGGACGGGCTTTCCATCGCTTGGGCGGTGATGGAGCATTTGCACGCGACGAACCGCTGCCGCGCGCTGTTCGCGACCCATTACCACGAGATGACCGCGCTTTCGGCCCGGCTCGACGGGGTGGAAAACGCGACCGTCACCGTGCGCGAATGGGAAGGCGAGGTCATCTTCCTGCATGAGGTCAAGAAGGGCGCGGCGGATCGCTCTTACGGGGTGCAGGTGGCGCGGCTGGCCGGGCTGCCGGGCTCTGTCGTCGAGCGCGCCAAAGAGATCCTGCACACGCTGGAAAGCGGCGAGCGCGAGGGCGCGGCGCGGCCCCAGATGCTGCTTGATGATCTGCCGCTCTTTCGCGCAGCGCCTCCGCCCGCGCCCAAAGCCGCCGCCCCCAAGGCCTCGCCCGCCGAGGCACGTCTGCGCGAGATCAACCCCGATACGCTGACCCCGCGCGAGGCTTTGGACCTGCTCTACCAGCTCAAGGATCTGCAGGCCGAAGGCTAGGGCGCGGGCCTGAGGCAACCGAGCGGATCGAACTGCAACAAGATGACGCGCGGCATCGCTTTGCGCGTCTCTTCGGCCAAGGTTACGCGCAAAAGGCCGGACCCGACCGGGGCGCTGTGCCAGCCCAACGCCGTGGCCGCCGTCGCGATCTGATCAGGGGTCAGACAGGCGCCCTGACCGGCGCGGCGTAAAAGCTGGACCTCCTTGCGCAACAGCGCGGCATCGCGCCGCTCTGCCACCAGCGCGAACCGCTGAGAGACCGCGATCACCGCAAGGCCACAGATGAGAGCGGCGATGAGGCTTCGGATCAGGATCGCCCGCCGCATCGCCCCGCCCCGCTTAAATCGGCATCTTGATGAAGCTTTCACGCAAAGCCTCGGACCAGGCGGCGCTCATCGCGCGGAACTGAGGGTCGTCTTCGGCAATGCGCCGCGCCGAGGTGACGCGGCAATCGTCCTTGCGGATCACCGCGAGATCCAGCGGCATCCCCACCGAAAGATTCGAGCGCAGGGTCGAATCCATCGACAAAAGCGCGGCCTTTTGCGCATCGAGCAGATCGGTGGCGGGGGTGATGACCCGGTCCAGAATGGGCTTGCCGTATTTATGCTCGCCGATCTGGAGAAAGGGCGTGTCCTCGGTCGCTTCGATGAAATTGCCCTCGGGATAGATCAGGAAAAGCCGCATGTCATCGCCCGCGCGCTGGCCCGCGACGATCAGGCTGGCCGAGGCCTCATAGCCCTGAAGATCGCGGAATTGCTCGGAAATCTCGCGCCGGGTCTGGGCAAGGGTATTGCCGATGATCGTCGCGATCTGCAGCATCGTCGTGGCGCGCATGATCGAGGTGGTCTCGTCAGCGCCCTCGGCATGGATCGCCTCATGCAGCCGCGCAATCGTGGTCTGGGTCACCGAGAGGCTGCCCGCCGTCATGATCCCGATCACGCGCTCGCCCGGGGTCTCGAAGAAGAACATCTTGCGATAGATCGAGATATTATCCAGCCCGGCATTGGTGCGCGTATCCGCGAGCAACACCAGTCCCGCGTCCAGTTTCAAGCCAACGCAATAGGTCATGGCACGTCCATCTTGTGATCGCCTGTCTGTCGCAAAGGCGGCCAAGCCGCGCCGCGCGAAAGACTGCGGCCTGCTTATTGATCCATTTCCTCGACAGCAACTCGCACATCGAGGCTTTCGTTTCCCTGCCCCAGCGTCACCCCCGAAATCGGCGCTGCATCGCCCGCGTCAAAACCCGATCCCAGCCGGACGTAGCGATCATCCGGGCAGCAGCGGTTCGCCGCGTCAAAGCCAACCCAGCCGAGCGGGCCGGTGTGGATCTCGGCCCAGGCATGGGCGGCGTCATGGGGCGTGCCGTCGATGCTCGAATGCAGATAGCCCGAGACATAGCGCGCCGGCAGCCCCCGCGCCCGGGCGCAGGCGATCAGGGCATGGGCATGGTCCTGACAGACCCCCTCGCCCAAAGCCAAGGCCTCGGCGGCGGTGGTCCAGGTCTCGGTCACGCCGGGATTATAGCGGATCGCGTCCGAGACCGCGGCCGACAGCCGGTGCGCCAGATCGAGCCCATCCTCGCCCTGCACCGAGCCCGCGAGATCGCGCAAGGCCGCATCGGGCGCGGTCGCAACCGTATCGCGCAGATAGACCAGAGGATGCACGGTTTCGCGATGGCCGCGCAACACGCCCGCGGTATCGCGGGTCTCGACCAGCCCACGGATCGCCACGGTGACCTCGCTGATCGGGCCGCGCACGGTCCAGGCCTCGATCAGATCGCCTGCCCCGTCGCGGAACGTGCCGCCGCGATGGCCGCCGGTCACCGCGATCTTCCAGCCGCCGACGCGTTGCCCCTCGTAATCCGAGGGTGTCAGCCGCAGGCTTTGGATCAGGCCAAGGATCGGCGCATCGTAATTATAGGTCGTCTCATGGGTGATCTGAAGTTTCATCGCGCTCTCCTCAGGTTCGACCGCTGAGATAATCGTCCTGCACCGCATCCGCGATCAAAGCGATTTCTCCGATGAACCAGCTTAGAAATTCATGCAGCCCATCCTCGAAAATCCGTTCGATGTCATGGCTTTGAAGATCTTCGAGCACGCGCTGCGCCGCCTCATGGGCGAGGCTGGGCACGCCCGGCCCATAGCGCGCAACCAGTCCCGAAAGATGGCCCTCTGCTTCGATCAGCGCCGACATCAGCGAGCGCGGGCTTTCGGGGTTCAGGATCAGGAATTCGGCCACTTTCGTCGCGGTGATCTCGCCGCCATAGGCCCAGTTGAAGGCGCGATGCGCGGAAAGCGCGCGCAAGAGCACCTGCCATTGATAGCTGTCGAGCCCCGAGCCGATGAATTCGACGCGCGGCAGCAGGACGAAATATTTGACATCGAGCATCCGCGCCGTGGCATCGGCACGTTCGAGATCATAGCCGAGGTTGAGAAAGCGCCAGCCGTCATTGCGCAGCTGCGTCGCGGCAATCGCCCCGCGGATCGTCGCGGTATGGCGCATCGCGAAATCGGTCAGCGTGGCGGAATCGCGGGCCTCGCGCGACAGCGCCTCAAGCTTGCGCAGCTTCTGATAGGCGGTGTTGAGCGCGTCCCAGACCTGCGAGGTCAGTGCGGTCCGCACCACCCGCCCGCCCTCGCGCGCCTTTTCCAGACAAGAGGCGAAGGAGGCCGGATTGCAGCGGTCGAAGAACATGAAGCTCTCCATGGTCTCCTGCGTGATCTCGCCATATTTCTCGTGAAACGCATCGGCGGTGCCCGA